>NZ_BCMI01000131.1 GCF_002217985.1 Secundilactobacillus pentosiphilus | reverse complement strand
TCACGGCGAAGTATGTTGATGAAAATGGGAATCCAATTGCCGACGACGTCGTTTCCTCGGGTAATGTTGGTGATCCATATTCAACCACCCAAAAGGATGTGCCAGGCTACACCTTTAAGGAAGTCCAAGGCAACCCAACGGGGAGCTTTACGGATCAAGATCAGACGGTCACTTACGTTTACACCAAAGATCCAGTAGCT
>NZ_BCMI01000130.1 GCF_002217985.1 Secundilactobacillus pentosiphilus | reverse complement strand
AGCAATGATGACGGTATGACTGGCATATGTGCTGATGGAATTGATCTTATAATCAGGTTCACCATCTGTGGGTGCAAACAAAAAGAGGCCCGCATCTTCATCACGACCCTCTTTAATCTCATCACCCTGATACATGATGGACTTGATATAATTCAAATCTTTTCCATAAACAGTAGCATTAACAGAACCGCCAGCCGGTTG
>NZ_BCMI01000129.1 GCF_002217985.1 Secundilactobacillus pentosiphilus | reverse complement strand
TTTACTTAAAATTTGGTGACCGCTTGCAGCCCCCTAATATGGATTATAGAGCTAACCATGTATAAACTTCTAACACGTTTAACTCTTGACTAATCGTAGGAAAGAGGCTGTGACATAAGTCTCTTAATTCAAAAGCAGGTAGTTAAAATCCTCGGATTTTTAACTACCTGCTTTTTTGATATAATGACAGAAAAAAAGAGTA
>NZ_BCMI01000128.1 GCF_002217985.1 Secundilactobacillus pentosiphilus | reverse complement strand
CAACCGGCTGGCGGTTCTGTTAATGCTACTGTTTATGGAAAAGATTTGAATTATATCAAGTCCATCATGTATCAGGGTGATGAGATTAAAGAGGGTCGTGATGCGATAATCCCTTTATGGTTGTCAGATGAAATACAATAATTCATCTGATGACTATGGAGGGATTTTTTGTATGCCTAGATCTAAGTACACAGCACTCGAGAA
>NZ_BCMI01000127.1 GCF_002217985.1 Secundilactobacillus pentosiphilus | reverse complement strand
TCACGGCGAAGTATGTTGATGAAAATGGGAATCCAATTGCCGACGACGTCGTTTCCTCGGGTAATGTTGGTGATCCATATTCAACCACCCAAAAGGATGTACCGGGCTACACCTTTAAGGAAGTCCAAGGCAACCCAACGGGGAGCTTTACGGATCAAGATCAGACGGTCACTTACGTTTACACCAAAGATCCAGTAGCTGGTG
>NZ_BCMI01000126.1 GCF_002217985.1 Secundilactobacillus pentosiphilus | reverse complement strand
AGCGAAGTGGGAACAGCCCAAACCAGGAAGCTTGCTTCCTGGGGTTGTAGGACTGAACATTTGAGTTACCAAAGCAGCGAATAGTCGAACGGTTTGGGAAGACCGGCCAAAGCGGGTGATAGCCCCGTAGACGAAATTCACTGCCCTCAGTTCAGGATCCTGAGTACGGCCAGACACGTGAAACCTGGTCGGAATCCGGGAGGAC
>NZ_BCMI01000125.1 GCF_002217985.1 Secundilactobacillus pentosiphilus | reverse complement strand
AGCAATGATGACGGTATGACTGGCATATGTGCTGATGGAATTGATCTTATAATCAGGTTCACCATCTGTGGGTGCAAACAAAAAGAGGCCCGCATCTTCATCATGCACTTGGCCCTGTCAAGTTGACAAATGAAATAATATAAAGTTTTGTGTATTTCTAAACGGCTTCACTCCAGTATTCATCTGGAGTGAGGCCGTTTCTTTG
>NZ_BCMI01000124.1 GCF_002217985.1 Secundilactobacillus pentosiphilus | reverse complement strand
TTTCTTTGATCACAGCGCAATTTCTGTAATGATGATAAGTGCTGGTACGATTGTTTAACATCATAGGGCATATAGTTAAAATGCTTTTCCATCCACCCTAGCGCACGGATGATATCTGAATCGTGTTGCATAAATACTTTAACAAAATAATTTTTAAACTTGATTTGATCAGTTGTCACCAGCGTCGCCTGCCTGTCCGTTATAAAC
>NZ_BCMI01000123.1 GCF_002217985.1 Secundilactobacillus pentosiphilus | reverse complement strand
TAGGCTAGAAGTGGAAGTGCAGCGATGCACGGAGCGGACTAGTACTAATCGGTCGAGGACTTAACCACGAGTAGTGGTGTTCATCGGTAAGGAAATTGATATTGTCTAGTTTTGAGAGCATCAGTTCTCAATAGTGTGGTGGCGATAGCCTGAAGGATACACCTGTTCCCATGCCGAACACAGTAGTTAAGCTTCAGCACGCCAAGA
>NZ_BCMI01000122.1 GCF_002217985.1 Secundilactobacillus pentosiphilus | reverse complement strand
TACACCTAAAGAGTCTACAACTAAAGTAACGTTCCATTTCAACGAAACGAGGGTATCACTATGAAAACCAGCGAATCAACCAAGGAAATTGCCAAAAAGATGGCACTATTCCGCAAAAATATGTTGAAGAATCAGCCTAGTAAAGAGGGTAAGAGTCATTACGGTAGCTACGTCACATTAGAGTCACTTACAGCGGCGATTGATGGA
>NZ_BCMI01000121.1 GCF_002217985.1 Secundilactobacillus pentosiphilus | reverse complement strand
ATGTAGCGGGGATTGAAGAGGTTAACGCCAAACAAGATAAAATTGGTTACACGCCAGCTGACGATTCCAAAGTAGCCCACCTATCTGGTGCTAACAATTTTGACACTGTTCCAACAGTCAACGACAACCCGTTATTGCTTGCCAGTAGTTTACCATCTGATATTGCACGAACTGGCCAAGATGCCAACTTTACTGACAAACTACAAA
>NZ_BCMI01000120.1 GCF_002217985.1 Secundilactobacillus pentosiphilus | reverse complement strand
CTAAAAAGGCCATTGCAAAGAAATTTGGCATTGCTGATTTCCTATTTCGAATTATGGTGGGCATTTATGAATTATATGGGCGTAAAGGTTTAATGAATCCCCCAAAAATATCTGGTACTTTTCGAATTAAGCTTGTAAAGTGGAAGCAATTAAATAATGCATCAATCGCAGAGACTTGCATTCATTTCGCTTTAATGTCGCCTGAAT
>NZ_BCMI01000119.1 GCF_002217985.1 Secundilactobacillus pentosiphilus | reverse complement strand
GCCAATGACCAGTGATCAGACCCTTTCCATGGACGGAGTATATCCATATTTGAACGATGAACATTGTGGTCGTTCTACTGATCACGGGCTGTTAACCTTGGCGCACGGTTGGAATCAATTTCGAATTGACAATGCCAAGAATATCCAAATGGCGTTTAACTTTAATTTTTTGTATCGGTAAAGGGGTGTGCAGATGGCAATATCACA
>NZ_BCMI01000118.1 GCF_002217985.1 Secundilactobacillus pentosiphilus | reverse complement strand
TCGCCTGCACGAAGTCGGAATCGCTAGTAATCGCGGATCAGCATGCCGCGGTGAATACGTTCCCGGGCCTTGTACACACCGCCCGTCACACCATGAGAGTTTGCAACACCCAAAGTCGGTTCGGTAACCTTCGGGGGCCAACCGCCTAAGGTGGGGCAGATGATTAGGGTGAAGTCGTAACAAGGTAGCCGTAGGAGAACCTGCGGC
>NZ_BCMI01000117.1 GCF_002217985.1 Secundilactobacillus pentosiphilus | reverse complement strand
GGTAACTTGCCCAGAAGCGGGGGATAACACTTGGAAACAGGTGCTAATACCGCATAACAACTGAAACCGCATGGTTTCAGTTTGAAAGATGGTTTCGGCTATCACTTCTGGATGGACCCGCGGCGTATTAGCTAGTTGGTGGAGTAATGGTTCACCAAGGCAATGATACGTAGCCGACCTGAGAGGGTAATCGGCCACATTGGGACT
>NZ_BCMI01000116.1 GCF_002217985.1 Secundilactobacillus pentosiphilus | reverse complement strand
GGACTGCTTATATCTATAATGGGTTAGAAAGCGGACTGCCTCGGCCAATTAAGTATATGAATGCTGATGAACTGTCTGTCTTCAATTGGGCGATTTCTAAGCGCATGGAAGTACAGTCACAAATGCGAGGAGGATTCTAACATGGGATATGCAAGAAGTGCCAAAGTTGGATTCCGAGTTGTATCAGAAAACATGGATGCGATTGAT
>NZ_BCMI01000115.1 GCF_002217985.1 Secundilactobacillus pentosiphilus | reverse complement strand
AGAAGCAGCCACCATTTAAAGAGTGCGTAATAGCTCACTAGCCGAGTGATTTTGCGCCGAAAATGTACCGGGGCTAAGGATACCACCGAAATTGTGGATGCGACCAATAGGTCGCGTGATAGGAGAGCGTTCTAAGGGCGGTGAAGCTAGATCGTAAGGACTAGTGGAGCGCTTAGAAGTGAGAATGCCGGTATGAGTAGCGAAAGA
>NZ_BCMI01000114.1 GCF_002217985.1 Secundilactobacillus pentosiphilus | reverse complement strand
GAAATAGCTTTAGGGCTAGCCTCGGAAAGAGAATCGTGGAGGTAGAGCACTGTTTGGACTAGGGGCCCGTCACGGGTTACTGAATTCAGATAAACTCCGAATGCCATAGATTTATATCCGGGAGTCAGACGGTGAGTGATAAGATCCATCGTCGAAAGGGGAACAGCCCAGACCACCAATTAAGGTCCCTAAGTGTATCCTAAGTGG
>NZ_BCMI01000113.1 GCF_002217985.1 Secundilactobacillus pentosiphilus | reverse complement strand
TGAAGGACGGGACTAACACCGATATGCTTCGGGGAGCTGTACGTAAGCTTTGATCCGGAGATTTCCGAATGGGGAAACCCAATCATCTTAGTCGATGATTAATGCTTAGTGAATACATAGCTAAGTATTGGCAGACGTGGGGAACTGAAACATCTAAGTACCCACAGGAAGAGAAAGCAATTGCGATTCCCATAGTAGCGGCGAGCG
>NZ_BCMI01000112.1 GCF_002217985.1 Secundilactobacillus pentosiphilus | reverse complement strand
TATTAATGAGTCACAAACAATCATAAATTGAGAGTTTGATCCTGGCTCAGGACGAACGCTGGCGGCGTGCCTAATACATGCAAGTCGAACGCATCCCGCTGAATTGAAGTGCTTGCACTGATTTTCAGCATTGGATGAGTGGCGAACTGGTGAGTAACACGTGGGTAACTTGCCCAGAAGCGGGGGATAACACTTGGAAACAGGTGC
>NZ_BCMI01000111.1 GCF_002217985.1 Secundilactobacillus pentosiphilus | reverse complement strand
TAGCTAGTTGGTGGAGTAATGGTTCACCAAGGCAATGATACGTAGCCGACCTGAGAGGGTAATCGGCCACATTGGGACTGAGACACGGCCCAAACTCCTACGGGAGGCAGCAGTAGGGAATCTTCCACAATGGACGAAAGTCTGATGGAGCAACGCCGCGTGAGTGAAGAAGGGTTTCGGCTCGTAAAACTCTGTTGTTGAAGAAGA
>NZ_BCMI01000110.1 GCF_002217985.1 Secundilactobacillus pentosiphilus | reverse complement strand
TTTCTTTGATCACAGCGCAATTTCTGTAATGATGATAAGTGCTGGTACGATTGTTTAACATCATAGGGCATATAGTTAAAATGCTTTTCCATCCACCCTAGCGAACGGATGATATCTGAATCGTGTTGCATAAATACTTTAACAAAATAATTTTTAAACTTGATTTGATCAGTTGTCACCAGCGTCGCCTGCCTGTCCGTTATAAAC
>NZ_BCMI01000109.1 GCF_002217985.1 Secundilactobacillus pentosiphilus | reverse complement strand
TAGGCTAGAAGTGGAAGTGCAGCGATGCACGGAGCGGACTAGTACTAATCGGTCGAGGACTTAACCACGAGTAGTGGTGTTCATCGGTAAGGAAATTGATATTATCTAGTTTTGAGAGCATCAGTTCTCAATAGTGTGGTGGCGATAGCCTGAAGGATACACCTGTTCCCATGCCGAACACAGTAGTTAAGCTTCAGCACGCCAAGA
>NZ_BCMI01000108.1 GCF_002217985.1 Secundilactobacillus pentosiphilus | reverse complement strand
TACACCTAAAGAGTCTACAACTAAAGTAACGTTCCATTTCAACGAAACGAGGGTATCACTATGAAAACCAGCGAATCAACCAAGGAAATTGCCAAAAAGATGGAACTATTCCGCAAAAATATGTTGAAGAATCAGCCTAGTAAAGAGGGTAAGAGTCATTACGGTAGCTACGTCACATTAGAGTCACTTACAGCGGCGATTGATGGA
>NZ_BCMI01000107.1 GCF_002217985.1 Secundilactobacillus pentosiphilus | reverse complement strand
ATGTAGCGGGGATTGAAGAGGTTAACGCCAAACAAGATAAAATTGGTTACACGCCAGCTGACGATTCCAAAGTAGCCCACCTATCTGGTGCTAACAATTTTGATACTGTTCCAACAGTCAACGACAACCCGTTATTGCTTGCCAGTAGTTTACCATCTGATATTGCACGAACTGGCCAAGATGCCAACTTTACTGACAAACTACAAA
>NZ_BCMI01000106.1 GCF_002217985.1 Secundilactobacillus pentosiphilus | reverse complement strand
AGCGAAGTGGGAACAGCCCAAACCAGGAAGCTTGCTTCCTGGGGTTGTAGGACTGAACATTTGAGTTACCAAAGCAGCGAATAGTCGAACGGTTTGGGAAGACTGGCCAAAGCGGGTGATAGCCCCGTAGACGAAATTCACTGCCCTCAGTTCAGGATCCTGAGTACGGCCAGACACGTGAAACCTGGTCGGAATCCGGGAGGACCA
>NZ_BCMI01000105.1 GCF_002217985.1 Secundilactobacillus pentosiphilus | reverse complement strand
CTAAAAAGGCCATTGCAAAGAAATTTGGCATTGCTGATTTCCTATTTCGAATTATGGTGGGCATTTATGAATTATATGGGCGTAAAGGTTTAATGAATCCCCCCAAAATATCTGGTACTTTTCGAATTAAGCTTGTAAAGTGGAAGCAATTAAATAATGCATCAATCGCAGAGACTTGCATTCATTTCGCTTTAATGTCGCCTGAAT
>NZ_BCMI01000104.1 GCF_002217985.1 Secundilactobacillus pentosiphilus | reverse complement strand
GCCAATGACCAGTGATCAGACCCTTTCCATGGACGGAGTATATCCATATTTGAACGATGAACATTGTGGTCGTTCTACTGATCACGGGCTGTTAACCTTGGCGAACGGTTGGAATCAATTTCGAATTGACAATGCCAAGAATATCCAAATGGCGTTTAACTTTAATTTTTTGTATCGGTAAAGGGGTGTGCAGATGGCAATATCACA
>NZ_BCMI01000103.1 GCF_002217985.1 Secundilactobacillus pentosiphilus | reverse complement strand
TCGCCTGCACGAAGTCGGAATCGCTAGTAATCGCGGATCAGCATGCCGCGGTGAATACGTTCCCGGGCCTTGTACACACCGCCCGTCACACCATGAGAGTTTGTAACACCCAAAGTCGGTTCGGTAACCTTCGGGGGCCAACCGCCTAAGGTGGGGCAGATGATTAGGGTGAAGTCGTAACAAGGTAGCCGTAGGAGAACCTGCGGC
>NZ_BCMI01000102.1 GCF_002217985.1 Secundilactobacillus pentosiphilus | reverse complement strand
CAACGTAATCGAACCAGTATGGATACGGTCATGAACACCTTCAGAAAAAATCGCCAAGCTATCTTGAATGCCTGCTGTTATCATAATTCCAATGGCCCCTTAGAAGGTATTAATCGTAAAATTAAGACATTAAAACGTAACTGTTATGGCTTCCGTAATCTCAATAATTTCTTTAACCGCATTTCACTAATCCAGAAATAGTAAAAA
>NZ_BCMI01000101.1 GCF_002217985.1 Secundilactobacillus pentosiphilus | reverse complement strand
CAACGTAATCGAACCAGTATGGATACGGTCATGAACACCTTCAGAAAAAATCGCCAAGCTATCTTGAATGCCTGCTGTTATCATAATTCCAATGGCCCCTTAGGAGGTATTAATCGTAAAATTAAGACATTAAAACGTAACTGTTATGGCTTCCGTAATCTCAATAATTTCTTTAACCGCATTTCACTAATCCAGAAATAGTAAAAA
>NZ_BCMI01000100.1 GCF_002217985.1 Secundilactobacillus pentosiphilus | reverse complement strand
GGTAACTTGCCCAGAAGCGGGGGATAACACTTGGAAACAGGTGCTAATACCGCATAACAACTGAAACCGCATGGTTTCAGTTTGAAAGATGGTTTCGGCTATCGCTTCTGGATGGACCCGCGGCGTATTAGCTAGTTGGTGGAGTAATGGTTCACCAAGGCAATGATACGTAGCCGACCTGAGAGGGTAATCGGCCACATTGGGACT
>NZ_BCMI01000099.1 GCF_002217985.1 Secundilactobacillus pentosiphilus | reverse complement strand
GGACTGCTTATATCTATAATGGGTTAGAAAGCGGACTGCCTCGGCCAATTAAGTATATGAATGCTGATGAACTGTCTGTCTTCAATTGGGCGATTTCTAAGCGAATGGAAGTACAGTCACAAATGCGAGGAGGATTCTAACATGGGATATGCAAGAAGTGCCAAAGTTGGATTCCGAGTTGTATCAGAAAACATGGATGCGATTGAT
>NZ_BCMI01000098.1 GCF_002217985.1 Secundilactobacillus pentosiphilus | reverse complement strand
CAGCTACATCAACTGCTGCAACAGCAGCAAGTAGCTCTAGTGACACGAAGAGTGCAGTTACATCAACTGCTGATACTGTTGCAAGCAGCTCCAGTGATACGAAAAGCGCAGCTACATCAACTGCTGCAACAGCAGCAAGTAGCTCCAGTGACACGAAGAGTGTGGTCCCATCAACAGCTACTACAGCAGTAAGCAGCACTAGTGACA
>NZ_BCMI01000097.1 GCF_002217985.1 Secundilactobacillus pentosiphilus | reverse complement strand
CAGCTACATCAACTGCTGCAACAGCAGCAAGTAGCTCTAGTGACACGAAGAGTGCAGTTACATCAACTGCTGATACTGTTGCAAGCAGCTCCAGTGATACGAAGAGCGCAGCTACATCAACTGCTGCAACAGCAGCAAGTAGCTCCAGTGACACGAAGAGTGTGGTCCCATCAACAGCTACTACAGCAGTAAGCAGCACTAGTGACA
>NZ_BCMI01000096.1 GCF_002217985.1 Secundilactobacillus pentosiphilus | reverse complement strand
AGAAGCAGCCACCATTTAAAGAGTGCGTAATAGCTCACTAGCCGAGTGATTTTGCGCCGAAAATGTACCGGGGCTAAGGATACCACCGAAATTGTGGATGCGATCAATAGGTCGCGTGATAGGAGAGCGTTCTAAGGGCGGTGAAGCTAGATCGTAAGGACTAGTGGAGCGCTTAGAAGTGAGAATGCCGGTATGAGTAGCGAAAGA
>NZ_BCMI01000095.1 GCF_002217985.1 Secundilactobacillus pentosiphilus | reverse complement strand
GAAATAGCTTTAGGGCTAGCCTCGGAAAGAGAATCGTGGAGGTAGAGCACTGTTTGGACTAGGGGCCCGTCACGGGTTACTGAATTCAGATAAACTCCGAATGTCATAGATTTATATCCGGGAGTCAGACGGTGAGTGATAAGATCCATCGTCGAAAGGGGAACAGCCCAGACCACCAATTAAGGTCCCTAAGTGTATCCTAAGTGG
>NZ_BCMI01000094.1 GCF_002217985.1 Secundilactobacillus pentosiphilus | reverse complement strand
TGAAGGACGGGACTAACACCGATATGCTTCGGGGAGCTGTACGTAAGCTTTGATCCGGAGATTTCCGAATGGGGAAACCCAATCATCTTAGTCGATGATTAATACTTAGTGAATACATAGCTAAGTATTGGCAGACGTGGGGAACTGAAACATCTAAGTACCCACAGGAAGAGAAAGCAATTGCGATTCCCATAGTAGCGGCGAGCG
>NZ_BCMI01000093.1 GCF_002217985.1 Secundilactobacillus pentosiphilus | reverse complement strand
TATTAATGAGTCACAAACAATCATAAATTGAGAGTTTGATCCTGGCTCAGGACGAACGCTGGCGGCGTGCCTAATACATGCAAGTCGAACGCATCCCGCTGAACTGAAGTGCTTGCACTGATTTTCAGCATTGGATGAGTGGCGAACTGGTGAGTAACACGTGGGTAACTTGCCCAGAAGCGGGGGATAACACTTGGAAACAGGTGC
>NZ_BCMI01000092.1 GCF_002217985.1 Secundilactobacillus pentosiphilus | reverse complement strand
CGAGCGAAGTGGGAACAGCCCAAACCAGGAAGCTTGCTTCCTGGGGTTGTAGGACTGAACATTTGAGTTACCAAAGCAGCGAATAGTCGAACGGTTTGGGAAGGCCGGCCAAAGCGGGTGATAGCCCCGTAGACGAAATTCACTGCCCTCAGTTCAGGATCCTGAGTACGGCCAGACACGTGAAACCTGGTCGGAATCCGGGAGGAC
>NZ_BCMI01000091.1 GCF_002217985.1 Secundilactobacillus pentosiphilus | reverse complement strand
TTGTACAGGATAGGTCGGAGCCGTAGAAACCGGAACGCTAGTTTCGGTGGAGGCGCTGGTGGGATACGACCCTTGTTGTGTGAACACTCTAACCCGCGCCACTCAGCGTGGCGGGAGACAGTGTCAGGTGGGTAGTTTGACTGGGGCGGTCGCCTCCCAAAAAGTAACGGAGGCGCCCAAAGGTTCCCTCAGAATGGTTGGAAATCA
>NZ_BCMI01000090.1 GCF_002217985.1 Secundilactobacillus pentosiphilus | reverse complement strand
TTGTACAGGATAGGTCGGAGCCGTAGAAACCGGAACGCTAGTTTCGGTGGAGGCGCTGGTGGGATACGACCCTTGTTGTGTGAACACTCTAACCCGCGCCACTTAGCGTGGCGGGAGACAGTGTCAGGTGGGTAGTTTGACTGGGGCGGTCGCCTCCCAAAAAGTAACGGAGGCGCCCAAAGGTTCCCTCAGAATGGTTGGAAATCA
>NZ_BCMI01000089.1 GCF_002217985.1 Secundilactobacillus pentosiphilus | reverse complement strand
TAGCTAGTTGGTGGAGTAATGGTTCACCAAGGCAATGATACGTAGCCGACCTGAGAGGGTAATCGGCCACATTGGGACTGAGACACGGCCCAAACTCCTACGGCAGGCAGCAGTAGGGAATCTTCCACAATGGACGAAAGTCTGATGGAGCAACGCCGCGTGAGTGAAGAAGGGTTTCGGCTCGTAAAACTCTGTTGTTGAAGAAGA
>NZ_BCMI01000088.1 GCF_002217985.1 Secundilactobacillus pentosiphilus | reverse complement strand
AGCCGTAGGAGAACCTGCGGCTGGATCACCTCCTTTCTAAGGAATAATACGGAAACCTGCACAGGAACAAAACTTTGTTTAGTTTTGAGAGGTCTACTCTCAAACTGGTTCTTTGAAAACTAGATAATATCAATTTTCTTTTATATTAATTAATTTCATTAATTAAGCCGAGAACACCGCGTATTTTGAGTTTTTTATTAAGTAATGT
>NZ_BCMI01000087.1 GCF_002217985.1 Secundilactobacillus pentosiphilus | reverse complement strand
GACGTGTACCCCCAAAGTTGGAAACAACTTTGGGGGTATTTCTATGACTAAAATTTCCTGGGATACTAAAATTATAGCTATTAAAGCATATTTAACAGGGACCACAGCTAAAAAGGCCATTGCAAAGAAATTTGGCATTGCTGATTTCCTATTTCGAATTATGGTGGGCATTTATGAATTATATGGGCGTAAAGGTTTAATGAATCCCC
>NZ_BCMI01000086.1 GCF_002217985.1 Secundilactobacillus pentosiphilus | reverse complement strand
TGCTCTACCAACTGAGCTAACGGCTCAATGGAGGATACAGGGCTCGAACCTGTGACCCTCTGCTTGTAAGGCAGACGCTCTCCCAACTGAGCTAATCCTCCATAAAAATCGCGTGGCAACGTCCTACCCTCGCAGGGGGCGATCCCCCAACTACTCTTGGCGTGCTGAAGCTTAACTACTGTGTTCGGCATGGGAACAGGTGTATCCTTC
>NZ_BCMI01000085.1 GCF_002217985.1 Secundilactobacillus pentosiphilus | reverse complement strand
GGTCTACAATTTCTGGTATTGGTGAATAACCAATGCCAGTTTTTTGATTGGTTTTAGGAAATTATAAAAGGACACGAGGTCCTCACATGTTACGATTAAATCGCCAAAGATAACCGAAAGTGAGGAAAACAGCGTGTCCCTAAGTAATGATTCTATCTTAAAGCTCTTCAAAATAACAGACCCTAATATCCAGATTACCCAGATTTATGAAGAAAGG
>NZ_BCMI01000084.1 GCF_002217985.1 Secundilactobacillus pentosiphilus | reverse complement strand
CGGTCACTTACGTTTACACCAAAGATCCAGTAGCTGGTGGTAACGTCACGGCGAAGTATGTTGATGAAAATGGGAATCCAATTGCCGACGACGTCGTTTCCTCTGGTAATGTTGGTGATCCATACTCAACCACCCAAAAGGATGTGCCGGGCTACACCTTTAAGGAAGTCCAAGGCAACCCAACGGGGAGCTTTACGGATCAAGATCAGACCGTAACCTACGTTTACA
>NZ_BCMI01000083.1 GCF_002217985.1 Secundilactobacillus pentosiphilus | reverse complement strand
TTTGGCGTTGTCGGTTGCGTTGGTTGACTTGGCTGGTTTGGCGTTATCGGCTGCGTCGGTTGACTCGGCTGATTTGGCGTCGTAGGTTGAGTTGGCTGACTCGGCTGATTTGGCGTTGTCGGTTGTGTTGGCTGCGTTGGTTGTGTTGGCTGAGTCGGTTGTGTCGGTTGTGTCGGCTGTGTTGGTTGAGTCGGTTGTGTCGGTTGTGTCGGTTGTGTCGGCTGTGTCGGCTG
>NZ_BCMI01000082.1 GCF_002217985.1 Secundilactobacillus pentosiphilus | reverse complement strand
ATAGATTTATATCCGGGAGTCAGACGGTGAGTGATAAGATCCATCGTCGAAAGGGGAACAGCCCAGACCACCAATTAAGGTCCCTAAGTGTATCCTAAGTGGAAAAGGCGGTGAAGTTGCATAGACAGCTAGGATGTTGGCTCAGAAGCAGCCACCATTTAAAGAGTGCGTAATAGCTCACTAGCCGAGTGATTTTGCGCCGAAAATGTACCGGGGCTAAGGATACCACCGAAATTGTGGATGCG
>NZ_BCMI01000081.1 GCF_002217985.1 Secundilactobacillus pentosiphilus | reverse complement strand
ATTATCAGTATCCTACTGGTAAAGTGCCAAATACTGCGCCACGGGTTTGGACCAAAGTTCAGGTTGGTAAACCTCTTCACTATCAGTATCCTACTGGCAAAGTGCCGAATACTGCGCCACGGGTTTGGACCAAAGTTCAGGTTGGTGAACCTCTTCATTATCAGTATCCTACTGGTAAAGTGCCAAATACTGCGCCACGGGTTTGGACCAAAGTTCAGGTTGGTAAACCTCTTCACTATCAGTATCCTAC
>NZ_BCMI01000080.1 GCF_002217985.1 Secundilactobacillus pentosiphilus | reverse complement strand
TGCCTTAGTTGGCTTACATGCAGCTCTCTGCTTTCTGGAACCTGATTAGACAGGGTGTGGAAGAAAGCAAAGGTGTGGAAGAAAGCGGTTAGAGAGCGGAGTGTAAGCTGACTAAGGTAGAAACCCCGGGCTTGGGTTTATGCCTTAGTTGGCTTACATGCAGCTCTCTGCTTTCTGGAACCTGATTAGACAGGGTGTGGAAGAAAGCGGTTAGAGAGCGGAGTGTAAGCTGACTAAGGCAGAAATCCCGAA
>NZ_BCMI01000079.1 GCF_002217985.1 Secundilactobacillus pentosiphilus | reverse complement strand
GAAAGTGAGGAAAACAGCGTGTCCCTAAGTAATGATTCTATCTTAAAGCTCTTCAAAATAACAGACCCTAATATCCAGATTACCCAGATTTATGAAGAAAGGTTGGTGGTTAAACAACTGACTCGCATTACTGAAGTCATTGAGGCAAAACTAACTTATCCCTTGAATCATTGCCCTAATTGCGGGTATCCAACTTTAATTAAGAATGGTACTCATCAGGTTAATGCCCGATTGGCACCTGTTAACGGCGGTAAGTACGTGTTAAAGCTT
>NZ_BCMI01000078.1 GCF_002217985.1 Secundilactobacillus pentosiphilus | reverse complement strand
GAAAGTGAGGAAAACAGCGTGTCCCTAAGTAATGATTCTATCTTAAAGCTCTTCAAAATAACAGACCCTAATATCCAGATTACCCAGATTTATGAAGAAAGGTCGGTGGTTAAACAACTGACTCGCATTACGGAAGTCATTGAGGCGAAACTAACTTATCCCTTGAGTCATTGCCCTAATTGCGGGTATCCAACTTTAATTAAGAATGGTACTCATCAGGTTAATGCCCGATTGGCACCTGTTAACGGCGGTAAGTACGTGTTAAAGCTT
>NZ_BCMI01000077.1 GCF_002217985.1 Secundilactobacillus pentosiphilus | reverse complement strand
TACTTAAGTCCTTTAGCTTTAGATAGATTTTTATCGGTATTAGCAATGAGCTGATTTTTAAGTCGCGTCCGCGACAAGCCTTTAACAAAATCAGGATGTGGGTTAAGCAAAATCACATTTAGAGCTAAACGCGAAACACGACTAGCAAAAAGTCGCTCTTCTTCTGGAAACATCTGTTGAAGAGCCGTATACAGTTTTATCTGTTTGAGCTTAATATCGTCAGTCACCTGTTTACAAAATCGCGTTAACTCATGTAGCTTTTGATAAGAGTCGGT
>NZ_BCMI01000076.1 GCF_002217985.1 Secundilactobacillus pentosiphilus | reverse complement strand
TACTTAAGTCCTTTAGCTTTAGATAGATTTTTATCGGTATTAGCAATGAGCTGATTTTTAAGTCGCGTCCGCGACAAGCCTTTAACAAAATCAGGATGTGGGTAAAGCAAAATCACATTTAGAGCTAAACGCGAAACACGACTAGCAAAAAGTCGCTCTTCTTCTGGAAACGTCTGTTGAAGAGCCGTATACAGTTTTATCTGTTTGAGCTTAATATCGTCAGTCACCTGTTTACAAAATCGCGTTAACTCATGTAGCTTTTGATAAGAGTCGGT
>NZ_BCMI01000075.1 GCF_002217985.1 Secundilactobacillus pentosiphilus | reverse complement strand
ACTTGTTGTGCAGTGACACCGAATGAGAAGACCGTGTGGTGACCACCACCGTTTTGGATCCATTGGGTAGCACCGTTCTTCAGGCCAGCCTTTGGTGTCCACAACTGCTTAGCAACTGGCAACTTTGGCGTTTCGTCAGCTTTGTTACCAGCAACTTCGTACATGATCATGCGGAATTCATCACCAAAGTCAGCTAAGGTAACGTCAACGGCATCACCTTCGCCACCGGCGAAGACTAGACGTGCAGGATCTTCACGGTCACCAATGTCTAGTGGGTGAACTTCAA
>NZ_BCMI01000074.1 GCF_002217985.1 Secundilactobacillus pentosiphilus | reverse complement strand
ACTTGTTGTGCAGTGACACCGAATGAGAAGACCGTGTGGTGACCACCACCGTTTTGGATCCATTGGGTAGCACCGTTCTTCAGGCCAGCCTTTGGTGTCCACAGTTGCTTAGCAACTGGCAGCTTTGGCGTTTCGTCAGCTTTGTTACCAGCAACTTCGTACATGATCATGCGGTATTCATCGCCAAAGTCAGCTAAGGTAACGTCAACGGCATCACCTTCGCCACCGGCGAAGACTAGACGTGCAGGATCTTCACGGTCACCAATGTCTAGTGGGTGAACTTCAA
>NZ_BCMI01000073.1 GCF_002217985.1 Secundilactobacillus pentosiphilus | reverse complement strand
GGTTCTTTGAAAACTAGATAATATCAATTTTCTTTTATATTAATTAATTTCATTAATTAAGCCGAGAACACCGCGTATTTTGAGTTTTTTATTAAGTAATGTTTATTTACTTCGCGTAATACTCAATTAATCCGTCACGTAAGTGATGAGGTTAAGTTATAAAGGGCGCATGGTGAATGCCTTGGCACTAGGAGCCGATGAAGGACGGGACTAACACCGATATGCTTCGGGGAGCTGTACGTAAGCTTTGATCCGGAGATTTCCGAATGGGGAAACCCAATCATCTTAGTCGATGATTAA
>NZ_BCMI01000072.1 GCF_002217985.1 Secundilactobacillus pentosiphilus | reverse complement strand
TTCGATAAGTCTTTTTTGAAAGCTATGATTTATGACTTAAGTCACAGCCTCTTGACTCAGTTAAATAGATGCCGGCTGAGGAATTCGAATCCCCGACCCTCGGTTTACGATACCGATGCTCTACCAACTGAGCTAAGCCGGCATTACAAAATTTTACGACTCCGGCAGGCGGGCTCGAACCGTCGACAACCTGATTAACAGTCAGGTGCTCTACCAACTGAGCTATGCCGGAATAAAATAGCGTGGCAACGTCCTACCCTCGCAGGGGGCGATCCCCCAACTACTCTTGGCGTGCTGAAGCTTAACTACTGTGTTCGGCATGGGAACAGGTGTATCCTTCAGG
>NZ_BCMI01000071.1 GCF_002217985.1 Secundilactobacillus pentosiphilus | reverse complement strand
ATACCAAACAGTTTTGAATATGTAGATTTAGATTCAGTTAAAGGAACACATTTAAGGAAGTATCGATTGGAGACTAAAGCAGGTGCCCCTTCTAGGGCTCAAAGGCTTGCCAAAAAGGGAGATATTTTTTATCAAATGGTACGTCCTTATCAAAAGAACAATTATCTATTCCAAGATAAAACGGGTGATAATTTCGTTTTTTCAACAGGGTATGCGCAGTTAAGACCCAGTATTAGCAGTACTTTCTTGTTGAGTGTGTTACAGCAACAAAGTTTTGTAAATCATGTAATGGCAATTAGTACTGGTACTAGTTATCCAGCGGTAAATGCCAGTGACTTGGCTAGATTGCATATTCTGGTTCCAACCAGTGTGGGAGAAATGG
>NZ_BCMI01000070.1 GCF_002217985.1 Secundilactobacillus pentosiphilus | reverse complement strand
AGCCGTAGGAGAACCTGCGGCTGGATCACCTCCTTTCTAAGGAATAATACGGAAACCTGCACAGGAACAAAACTTTGTTTAGTTTTGAGAGGTCTACTCTCAATTGCATAAAACGCTTTTTGGGCCTATAGCTCAGCTGGTTAGAGCGCACGCCTGATAAGCGTGAGGTCGATGGTTCGAGTCCATTTAGGCCCACTCAACAAACTTTGTTTGTTATGGGGAATTAGCTCAGATGGGAGAGCACCTGCTTTGCAAGCAGGGGGTCAGCGGTTCGATCCCGCTATTCTCCATTGATCCCGTAGGGGATCAAAGAATTGGTTCTTTGAAAACTAGATAATATCAATTTTCTTTTATATTAATTAATTTCATTAATTAAGCCGAGAACACCGCGTATTTTGAGTTTTTTATTAAGTAATGT
>NZ_BCMI01000069.1 GCF_002217985.1 Secundilactobacillus pentosiphilus | reverse complement strand
AACTTTAATTAAGAATGGTACTCATCAGGTTAATGCCCGATTGGCACCTGTTAACGGCGGTAAGTACGTGTTAAAGCTTCGTAAACAGCGTTATCTGTGTAAAGCCTGTGGCACCACTTGCGGTGCCACATCATCCAATTTACTCTTTAATCACACGCTGACTCCGGCAGTTCACCAAGCAGTAATGGAGCTGGCTAAAGACTCATTAACGGCCACCGAAATAGCTAAACTGCTGGGGATCTCTGATGCGAGTGTAAGCCGGATCATTAATGAACACGCCCAGCGTCCTTATCGCCTTAAGGAGTTACCAACTCAACTCTGTTTTGACGAGTTTCGTTCAGCTAATCATCACATGTCGTTTATCTGTTGCGCTGCACTGGCTCACCACCTGGTAACGACGTTGCCAGGTAGGTTAACGACTCAAATCAT
>NZ_BCMI01000068.1 GCF_002217985.1 Secundilactobacillus pentosiphilus | reverse complement strand
AACTTTAATTAAGAATGGTACTCATCAGGTTAATGCCCGATTGGCACCTGTTAACGGCGGTAAGTACGTGTTAAAGCTTCGTAAACAGCGTTATCTGTGTAAAACTTGTGGCACCACTTGCGGTGCCACATCATCCAATTTATTCTTTAATCACACATTGACTCCGGCGGTTCACCAAGCAGTGATGGAACTGGCTAAAGATTCATTAACGGCCACCGAAATAGCTAAACTGCTGGGAATCTCTGATGCGAGCGTAAGTCGGATCATTAATGAACACGCCCAGCGTCCTTATCGCCTTAAAGAATTACCAACTCAACTCTGTTTTGACGAGTTTCGTTCAGCTAATCATCACATGTCATTTATCTGTTGCGCTGCATTGGCTCACCACCTGGTAACGACGTTGCCAGGTAGGTTAACGACTCAAATCAT
>NZ_BCMI01000067.1 GCF_002217985.1 Secundilactobacillus pentosiphilus | reverse complement strand
GCATTGCTTGGTAAACCAGGTTTTGAAGAACTGGGCGAAAAGCTTAACAAACGTCTTTAAAAAGCGTTTTTAAATAATAGGAATGAGGTTGCGCCATAAGTCTGTATTGATAAGCCTTTCAACCAGTTTTTGATTGAAAATAGCTAAAAACTTTTTAGCTCAGGGTGTCGACACAGACTAATCGTGCTCCAAAACTCAGATTCCGGCCATTTAACCTAAATAGTGCCTGTTTCGGCGAACTTTGTCGAGACAGGCACTATTTAGGTTAAATTCTGGAATCTACCAAGTTTTATCACACACTTATTTTTTATGCGGTGACGCAGTCATGTTCCAGGGGACTGAGAAACTATTGAACTAAAAATAAAAAAGCCCAAAACACCATTAACTCAGTGTTTTGTGGCTTCATAAATACCCTGTTTTACTGCTCTATCACCCGCACGGGG
>NZ_BCMI01000066.1 GCF_002217985.1 Secundilactobacillus pentosiphilus | reverse complement strand
GGATTACTTCATCAACCGGTATTCTTTAACTGAGCGCCAGCGAGTTCAAAGCGTGGTAGTTGATTTAAACGCTCAATACTGTCACTTTATTAAGCGAATCTTCCCCAATGCTGAAATCGTAATTGATCGATTTCACATTATTCAACTGGCTGGACGAGCTCTTGATCAAGCTCGTATTCAAGCTTTTCAGACCATCTCTGATCACCGTTCACGCCTCTATCGCATATTGAAATCTCATTGGCGCTTATTCCACCAAAATCAGGACACCATCAACGATGTTAAATCCGTCTATTTACGTGGTATTAACGAATATATGACGCAACAGAACGCCATCGATTTAATTCTATCAGCTTTTCCACGCTTCGCTGCTGTTTATGCGACTTATCAAACGATTTTAACTGCGATTAAACAGCGCAATGTAGGCCAGTTAGCTACTTTAATTGACCATTATCAACGTAATCGAACCAGTATGGATACGGTCATGAACACCTTCAGAAAAAATCGCCAAGCTATCTTGAATGCCTGCTGTTATCATAATTCCAATGGCCCCTTA
>NZ_BCMI01000065.1 GCF_002217985.1 Secundilactobacillus pentosiphilus | reverse complement strand
GCCAAAGCGGGTGATAGCCCCGTAGACGAAATTCACTGCCCTCAGTTCAGGATCCTGAGTACGGCCAGACACGTGAAACCTGGTCGGAATCCGGGAGGACCATCTCCCAAGGCTAAATACTCCCTAGTGACCGATAGTGAACCAGTACCGTGAGGGAAAGGTGAAAAGCACCCCGGAAGGGGAGTGAAATAGTTCCTGAAACCATGTGCCTACAATTAGTTGGAGCCCGTTAATGGGTGACAGCGTGCCTTTTGTAGAATGAACCGGCGAGTTACGTTAACATGCAAGGTTAAGATGAAAAGTCGGAGCCGTAGCGAAAGCGAGTCTGAAACGGGCGTTTCAGTATGTTGATGTAGACCCGAAACCAGGTGACCTACCCATGTCCAGGGTGAAGGTGCGGTAAAACGCACTGGAGGCCCGAACCCGTGTACGTTGAAAAGTGCTGGGATGAGGTGTGGGTAGCGGTGAAATTCCAAACGAACTTGGAGATAGCTGGTTCTCTCCGAAATAGCTTTAGGGCTAGCCTCGGAAAGAGAATCGTGGAGGTAGAGCACTGTTTGGACTAGGGGCCCGTCACGGGTTACTGAATTCAGATAAACTCCGAAT
>NZ_BCMI01000064.1 GCF_002217985.1 Secundilactobacillus pentosiphilus | reverse complement strand
GTTGCCTAGAAGAATAAAACTATTTAGTTCCAACTTTTTGGGTACACGTCATTTGGGCATCGCTCTTTTTTGTTTTAAAAAATGTAAAATACTGCTTGACCAAGATTACATATCTTGGTAATATTATATTCGTTGTTAAAAAGCAGTACGGCTGATGGGTCGAATAATTATACACATTCATCTCACTGAGAAGATTAGTGTATAAGAGTTGTGATTTAACGTCGCAGTATGTTTTACCAGATTAATTAATAATTATTCAAACTATTGATTGACTTTGGCAGCAACCGTTGTTATACTAATAAAGTTCTGTTATTTCCACAGAGACATGTGGAAGCTGATATCATCGCGTTTGAAAAAGTAAATTGAAGTCAAACTTTTTAAAAGATATAGCTTGACAGAAATTATCTTGGATGATATGATTTAAAAGTTGACTGATTAAATATTCATCAGTCATTCAGAACAATGTAGACCTTTGAAAACTGAACAAAGTTTTGTTTCACAAATGTGCAGGGTATATCAGTTTTGGCTGATATCAAATATAATTTGCGAAGTCAATTTCGCTAGTAATATTAATGAGTCACAAACAATCATAAATTGAGAGTTTGATCCTGGCTCAGGACGAACGCTGGCGGCGTGCCTAAT
>NZ_BCMI01000063.1 GCF_002217985.1 Secundilactobacillus pentosiphilus | reverse complement strand
CTGTTGAAGAGCCGTATACAGTTTTATCTGTTTGAGCTTAATATCGTCAGTCACCTGTTTACAAAATCGCGTTAACTCATGTAGCTTTTGATAAGAGTCGGTCCAGGTTTTGGTTAAACGATAGTGAGTTTCTACGACCGAACGGGCAATCTTATGTGCATCTAATGAGTCAGTTTTTACTCGCCGCAAACTTTCAGAGTGTAGGTGAAGTTCTAAAGGATTTAGACAAGCATACAAGACATGATTATCCTGACAGAAACGTGCAACTGGACGTGAATAAACGCCAGTCGCTTCAAAATAAACGACGGGTTCATTAGCTGCATCAATAACCTCTTTTAGATGCTTAAATCCAGGTTGATTATGCGGACAGTCAAATTCATCGAGACACTGCCGGTCTCGATACCAAACCACGTAACTATGATTTTTTGAAACATCTAATGCGATTACATCAGACAAAGTATCGCTTCCTTATCAAGTTTTGAAGCTTCCAACTCTTTCACAGTGTCAAATCATTTCCTAAACACGGCCTCGCAGGTCCTCAATCTTAAACCATATTTGCGCCATGAAAGTGTTGGATGCCATTTTATATTACGGACTCGAAGTCCCAGAGGGTATGTGCGGCCTTAGCTTCACTTTCAGTGTAAACAAAAAGTTC
>NZ_BCMI01000062.1 GCF_002217985.1 Secundilactobacillus pentosiphilus | reverse complement strand
GCGTGGCGGGAGACAGTGTCAGGTGGGTAGTTTGACTGGGGCGGTCGCCTCCCAAAAAGTAACGGAGGCGCCCAAAGGTTCCCTCAGAATGGTTGGAAATCATTCGCAGAGTGTAAAGGCATAAGGGAGCTTGACTGCGAGACAGACAGGTCGAGCAGGGACGAAAGTCGGGCTTAGTGATCCGGCGGTACCGTATGGAAGGGCCGTCGCTCAACGGATAAAAGCTACCCTGGGGATAACAGGCTTATCTCCCCCAAGAGTCCACATCGACGGGGAGGTTTGGCACCTCGATGTCGGCTCATCGCATCCTGGGGCTGTAGTCGGTCCCAAGGGTTGGGCTGTTCGCCCATTAAAGCGGTACGCGAGCTGGGTTCAGAACGTCGTGAGACAGTTCGGTCCCTATCCGTCGCGGGCGTAGGAAATTTGAGAGGAGCTGTTCCTAGTACGAGAGGACCGGAATGGACACACCGCTGGTGTATCAGTTGTGCCGCCAGGCGCATTGCTGAGTAGCTATGTGTGGATGAGATAAACGCTGAAAGCATCTAAGTGTGAAACTCGCCTCAAGATGAGATTTCCCATTCCTATATGGAAGTAAGACCCCTGAGAGATGATCAGGTAGATAGGCTAGAAGTGGAAGTGCAGCGATGCACGGAGCGGACTAGTACTAATCGGTCGAGGACTTAACCACGAGTAGTGGTGTTCATCGGTAAGGAAATTGATAT
>NZ_BCMI01000061.1 GCF_002217985.1 Secundilactobacillus pentosiphilus | reverse complement strand
CTATAATCCATATTAGGGGGCTGCAAGCGGTCACCAAATTTTAAGTAAACTAAATAGGCCTCACTACATTACCTTTAAAATGAGTGTGGATTGGACTATTATACAGTTGTCGGAGCTTAAGACTCCGTGTTAATTAATGGACTTCGAGTCCGCGTATCGTAATGATACTTTGTGCCTGTTAAGACCATAGCGTAAAGACATTTCAGTGTCCGGTTCATGCAGGCAACTACAGCGACCTTATCCCTTTTCGGGATGGGTCGTTTTTTTAATCGATAATAATAATCGACAATGTGGTTGGGTGCAGCTGCTTTTTGACGAATCATATTGCGAACAAGCATGTAAACTAACGCTCTACCGTATGGATCGCCACGCTTATTAATATGATCCTGTCGCTGATAACCACCAGATTGATAACGATTTAAATCAATTCCAATAAAGGCGTTGATCTGATTAGCATTATCAAACCGTGTAATATCACCGAGTTCACCAAGTAATTGGGCAGCCGTCAGGTCGCCAATGCCTGGCATAGAAGTGTAGATATCAAAGGCTGGCAGTGGTTGGGCAAGTGACTTAAGTTGATTGATCAGCGTGGCTTTTTCTTGGGTCAATGCCATCAACTGTCGGCAATAGTAGCGAACTTCTTCCACTTGAATACTGTCAGCATTCGCAGCCGGATAGCTAAGTCGCGTGAATTCGAGTAATTTTCCTGCATACTTAAGTCCTTTAGCTTTAGATAGATTTTTATCGGTATTAGCAATGAGCTGATTTTTAAGTCGCGTCCGCGACAAGCCTTTAACAAAATCAGGATGTGGG
>NZ_BCMI01000060.1 GCF_002217985.1 Secundilactobacillus pentosiphilus | reverse complement strand
AATAGGTCGCGTGATAGGAGAGCGTTCTAAGGGCGGTGAAGCTAGATCGTAAGGACTAGTGGAGCGCTTAGAAGTGAGAATGCCGGTATGAGTAGCGAAAGATCAGTGAGAATCTGATCCACCGAATGACTAAGGTTTCCTGGGGAAGGCTCGTCCTCCCAGGGTTAGTCGGGACCTAAGTCGAGGCCGTAAGGCGTAGACGATGGCCAACAGGTTGATATTCCTGTACTAGTAAGATGTGTTTGAGCGATGGAGGGACGCAGGAGGCTAAGCCGTGCGCACTGTTGGATATGTGCGTTCAAGCAGCAAGTCTGGTTGTTAGTTAAATGCTTACAACCGGGTAGACAAGCTGTGATGAGGACCGAATTTAAGTAGGGAAGTGGCTGACGTCACACTGCCGAGAAAAGCTTCTAGTGAGTATCTTACTACCCGTACCGCAAACCGACACAGGTAGTCGAGGAGAGTATCCTAAGGTGAGCGAGTGAACTCTTGTTAAGGAACTCGGCAAAATGACCCCGTAACTTCGGGAGAAGGGGTGCTGCACGCAAGTGCAGCCGCAGTGAAGAGGCCCAGGCGACTGTTTATCAAAAACACAGGTTTCTGCAAAATCGTAAGATGACGTATAGGGGCTGACGCCTGCCCGGTGCTGGAAGGTTAAGTGGATGAGTTAGCTTCGGCGAAGCCCAGAAATGAAGCCCCAGTAAACGGCGGCCGTAACTATAACGGTCCTAAGGTAGCGAAATTCCTTGTCGGGTAAGTTCCGACCCGCACGAAAGGCGTAACGATCTGGGCACTGTCTCAACAAGAGACTCGGTGAAATTATAGTACCTGTGAAGATGCAGGTTACCCGCGACAGGACGGAAAGACCCCATGGAGCTTTACTATAGCTTGATATTGGGTGTTGACACAACTTGTACAGGATAGGTCGGAGCCGTAGAAACCGGAACGCTAGTTTCGGTGGAGGCGCTGGTGGGATACGACCCTTGTTGTGTGAACACTCTAACCCGCGCCAC
>NZ_BCMI01000059.1 GCF_002217985.1 Secundilactobacillus pentosiphilus | reverse complement strand
GGCAGCAGTAGGGAATCTTCCACAATGGACGAAAGTCTGATGGAGCAACGCCGCGTGAGTGAAGAAGGGTTTCGGCTCGTAAAACTCTGTTGTTGAAGAAGAACACACTTGAGAGTAACTGTTCAGGTGTTGACGGTATTTAACCAGAAAGCCACGGCTAACTACGTGCCAGCAGCCGCGGTAATACGTAGGTGGCAAGCGTTGTCCGGATTTATTGGGCGTAAAGCGAGCGCAGGCGGTTTCTTAAGTCTGATGTGAAAGCCTTCGGCTTAACCGGAGAAGTGCATCGGAAACTGGGAGACTTGAGTGCAGAAGAGGACAGTGGAACTCCATGTGTAGCGGTGAAATGCGTAGATATATGGAAGAACACCAGTGGCGAAGGCGGCTGTCTGGTCTGTAACTGACGCTGAGGCTCGAAAGCATGGGTAGCGAACAGGATTAGATACCCTGGTAGTCCATGCCGTAAACGATGAATACTAGGTGTTGGAGGGTTTCCGCCCTTCAGTGCCGCAGCTAACGCATTAAGTATTCCGCCTGGGGAGTACGACCGCAAGGTTGAAACTCAAAGGAATTGACGGGGGCCCGCACAAGCGGTGGAGCATGTGGTTTAATTCGAAGCTACGCGAAGAACCTTACCAGGTCTTGACATACTGTGCTAACCTAAGAGATTAGGCGTTCCCTTCGGGGACGCAGATACAGGTGGTGCATGGCTGTCGTCAGCTCGTGTCGTGAGATGTTGGGTTAAGTCCCGCAACGAGCGCAACCCTTATTGTCAGTTGCCAGCATTTAGTTGGGCACTCTGGCGAGACTGCCGGTGACAAACCGGAGGAAGGTGGGGATGACGTCAAGTCATCATGCCCCTTATGACCTGGGCTACACACGTGCTACAATGGATGGTACAACGAGTCGCAAACCCGCGAGGGCAAGCTAATCTCTTAAAGCCATTCTCAGTTCGGACTGCAGGCTGCAACTCGCCTGCACGAAGTCGGAATCGCTAGTAATCGCGGATCAGCATGCCGCGGTGAATACGTTCCCGGGCCTTGTACACACCGCCCGTCACACCATGAGAGTTT
>NZ_BCMI01000058.1 GCF_002217985.1 Secundilactobacillus pentosiphilus | reverse complement strand
AAATATCTGGTACTTTTCGAATTAAGCTTGTAAAGTGGAAGCAATTAAATAATGCATCAATCGCAGAGACTTGCATTCATTTCGCTTTAATGTCGCCTGAATCGGTTCGAAATTGGGAACAATTATACTTCCAACAGGGTGAAAAGGCGTTAGTTCAGATGCACAAAGGGAGATCTAAATATGGCAAGAGAAAGTTCCGAAGAAAAGATAAAGCAACTGGAGTCGGAGAACTTATCATTGCGGATACAAAACGACGTCTTAAAAAAATTGGCGGCCTTGAGAAAGCAACCAAAAAACAGCTCAGCCAAGAAATCATCGCGCTCAAGGCGAAATACCGATTAATTGATTTAATAGCTGCACTGCCGATTAGTATGTCTACCTTTCAATATTGGCAAGATCGTTTCAACCATCCAGATCCGACGGACCTGGAGTTGACAGAACGCATTAAGCAAGTATTTACGGAAAACCATGGGAATTATGGTGTTAGGCGTATCTCACCTATCATTCGCAACCAATATGCCTTTGAAGGAAAGGTTCAGCCCAACCACAAGAAGATTCAGCGGATTATGTCTGAACAAGGACTGAAGTGTACTAAATACTCGAAACGTACTCGTAAATATGATTCGTCTAAAGGTCCACAGAACAGGATTGCCAAAAATCGATTGCATCGTCGTTTTACCTCAAACCGGCTATTTCAGAAGATGGTTTGCGACGTAACGGAGTTACGTGCTAAAAATGGTGACAAAATCTATCTTGAAGTTATTAAAGATCTCTGCAGCAAGCGAATTATTGAATGGGAAATTAGTACTAGTCCTGACTTAAAATTTAGCTTAGCTCCTTTAAATCGCTTAATTCAGCAGTTGCCTCACACTGGATATCTGTTAACCTTGCATACCGATCAAGGGTGGCAATATCAACATCGCTTTTGGCGAAAACTGTTACGCAAGGGTCACATTAAACAAAGTATGTCTCGCAGATCAACTTGTCTAGACAATGCCGCCTGCGAAACTGTATTCAATAAATTAAAGGCGGAGATCGAACCCAGTACTGCGTATGAGACTGGAGCAAAGCTCCGGCAAGCTATCACTAAATGGATAACCTATTACAATACAACTCGGATACAAACGAAACTAGGCAACCAATCACCACTCGAATTTGAGCGGCAACT
>NZ_BCMI01000057.1 GCF_002217985.1 Secundilactobacillus pentosiphilus | reverse complement strand
GCGCAGCTACATCAACTGCTGCAACAGCAGCAAGTAGCTCCAGTGACACGAAGAGTGTGGTCCCATCAACAGCTACTACAGCAGTAAGCAGCACTAGTGACACGAAGAACCCGGCTTCTTCAACCAATACTACGCGGCAAGCAGTGCAGGTTTCGTATAAGGATATCATTAATAAGCTAGATGCAGCTACGGGGACTGCAAGTACTGAGGTCACTAAGGATAACTTCTTACAGTATTTTGATTTGAATGGTTCAGCAACGTATGATCAAAGTACAGGAATAGTAACTCTCACACCAGATGATAACAATCAAGTTGGTAACTTTGCACTAAAATCTAAAATTGACACTAACAGTAGTTTTACTTTAACTGGTCAGGTTAATTTAGGTTCCGACCCAAATGGTGCCGACGGAATTAGTTTTGCTTTCCATAACGGGAATACCACTGACCTAGGGAACTCTGGTGGGAACTTGGGTATTGGGGGACTTTTAGATGCCTTAGGCTTTAAGCTAGATACTTGGGGTAATGGTTATAGGGCTCCAAGTTCCGATAAAGATGGAAGCCAAATTGATCCCACTAATTCTAATGACTTTGGCTGGAACGGCGATTCAATGAGTGCACCATATGGAACATTTGTTACAACTAGTGATGAACAAATTAAATCACAAGATGGAACTTCTGTTCAGAGATGGTGGGCGAAAGATGTTGCTGGGTCAGCACAATCTTTAAGTGAATCTGATATAGATGGTCAGTTCCATGATTTCATTGTCCACTACGATGGGACTACTAGAACTATCACGGTGTCCTATACGCAAACCGACGGAACCGTTTTGACGTGGTCTCAACAAGTTGCTGATTCATATCAAGCGATAGCCTTCATTGTGAGTGCCTCGACTGGCGGTGCTAAAAACTTACAACAATTTAAGCTTACCAGTTTTGAATTCACCCAAGCAGCAACGGTTAACGTTAAGTATGTTGATACCGATGGCAATCAGATAGGGCAAAGCGAAGTTTCATATCCCAATGGGGCAGCGGTTAATGGTACTTACAGTACTACGCAATTAGACATTCCTGGTTACACATTTATTAAAATGGGAGATGGTAGTTTATCAGCCTCGGGAACGTTAACGCAAGCAGGAGATAACGGAACGGTTACCTACGTTTACACCAAAGATCCAGTAGCTGGTGGTAATGTCACGGCGAAGTATGTCGATGAAAACGGCAATCCAATTGCCGACAACGTCGTTTCCTCGGGTAATGTTGGTGATCCATATTCAACCACCCAAAAGGATGTACCAGGCTACACCTTTAAGGAAGTCCAAGGCAACCCAACGGGGAGCTT
>NZ_BCMI01000056.1 GCF_002217985.1 Secundilactobacillus pentosiphilus | reverse complement strand
TCTGTATAAAAATAGACATGAATCACTTCACATCTGTATACTTAAAGTGCCTAAACCCAAATATACAGAGGAGATTCATGCCATGTCTACTATACAATATAACGCCACCAATATTCACCATTCTTTTCATCATTTTTCTAAATTGGTCCATCTTTCTGCCGTTTTACGGCGTTCTAACATTTTTAAAGTGCGTGGTATCCAAACCGAGCTACTTTTTGAATGGTTACTGACGACCATTTTTAATCGTTATTCTATTTTCAGAGCTGAACCGGCAACCACTTTCTCAAAACGGACTGTTAGAAATTGTTTGAATAATGCGCATACTAATTGGCAACGATTGGTTCAACTCGTTGGCGTTCGACTGGCTGAATATGTTCAAAAATTTACGGATTCACGTCGACGACAAGCGTTAATTATTGATGATTCGCTATTCAAACGTGAATTCTCTAAGAAAACGGAATTGTTAGCACGGGTTTTTGATCACGATAAACAGTGTTATTTTAAAGGA
Organism: Secundilactobacillus pentosiphilus; assembly: GCF_002217985.1. Taxonomy (GTDB): domain Bacteria; phylum Bacillota; class Bacilli; order Lactobacillales; family Lactobacillaceae; genus Secundilactobacillus; species Secundilactobacillus pentosiphilus. The sequence continues at coordinate 949 of NZ_BCMI01000056.1, read as the reverse complement.
TTTCGCGCTCTAACCTTAGGTTGGAGCGATGGTAATACCTTCTTACCTTTAAACTTTGCGCTGATGTCATCTCGAAATGCCGAAAACCAAGTCGGTTTATTTAAAGCAACTGATCACCGTTCTTTAGCTGCTCAACGCCGTTCGCAGGCTGTACGCAAAATGAATAATGTCGCACTTGAGTTAGTGGACGCTGCTATTAAGTCGGGCGTTAAAGCTAAATATGTCCTCTTCGACAGTTGGTATGCGTCGCCACAGATGTTTTCTGAACTGCTAAAGCGCCATCGTGATGGAATCGGTATGTTGAAAAAAACTAAGAAAGTCTATTTTCGATATCGTGGTCGGGAAATGGACGTTAAAACTTTGTACAACCTACTTCGCCGTAGTAAGTGGTCAACGAAAACACAGTATTTGTACAGTCCTGTAGTTACGTTTGAAGTCGCTGGTAAGGCGATGCCCATGAAGCTCGTTTTTGTCACTAAACGTGGTCAGACTGACCAATATCTGGTTTTGGCAACGACTAAACTAGCGTTAAGACCGTCTGAAATTATCCAAATGTATGGTCGCCGCTGGCAGATTGAATGTTACTTCAAAGTGGCTAAACAATATCTTCAATTTGATCAAACCCAAATTCAAAGCTATGACGGTTTATGTGGTCACATGGCAATGGTGATATTGAGTTATGATATTTTGGCCTTGGCCCAACGTGAAAACACCGATCAACGGACGCTTGGTGATTTATTTTACGATTATAGTCGACCGTTGCCAGATATAGAGGTTGTGCAGGCCTTAAATTGGTTACTAAAAATGATAACTGGTCTAGGTGAACGATTTGCCATGATGACGGAAGTACTTGATTCAATTTTTGATGAATTTAAAAAGGCATTACCAAGTAGCCTGGTCAGGCTACTTGGTAATGCCTAAAACTGAAAAATACTAATTTCTAATGCCG
>NZ_BCMI01000055.1 GCF_002217985.1 Secundilactobacillus pentosiphilus | reverse complement strand
ACTATGGAGGGATTTTTTGTATGCCTAGATCTAAGTACACAGCACTCGAGAAACTGGATCTGCTTGAACAGTTCAAACACTCGGGTCTCTCTGCCAGTAAATTTTCGAAACTACACAACCTTGAACGACGTCGCTTAAAGCGGTGGCAGGAACGATATGATCGCGATGGTCTTGAGGGTCTCAATGAGGCAACTAAGAATAAGAAATACCCCGTGGCACTTAAGCAAGCAGCAGTGCTTGCCTATCTAGCCGGTGAGGGTACTCTCGGTGAGTTAAGTCTCCGATTTGGGCTGCGCTCAGAAACACAACTACAAAACTGGGTTATCAAGTATAATGAGGACAAACCTTTGACGGTATCGCCGTCGAGAAAGCAGGTCCCCACTATGAGTCGAAAGACAACGTTTGAAGAGCGAATTAAAGTAGTTGAGTATGTGATTCAAGACAGACACTCTTATGCCGAGGCAGCAGAATACTTTCAGGTTTCCTATCAGCAGGCCCGTTCTTGGGTACTCAAGGCCAAAAATGGTAGTTACGAAGCTTTAGTAGATAATCGCGGCCATCATAAGCACGAATCAGAGCTTACCGAGAATGATCGTCTCCGCTTAGAGGTCAGACGGCTTAAGGCCGAGCTGGCTGATAAAGAACTCATCGAAGCATTCGCAAAAAAATTGCAGGAACTTCAGCGCAGGGGGTGAATAAACGACATCGTCTGGCCTACATCGCAATCAGAGAGGTCAGTCAAGGTAAACGTGGCGCGGTTTCCACACTCTTAAAGTTGATCGGTGTAAGCCGACAGGCGTACTACAAGGGACTGAACCGTACCGAAACAACTTGGGAGCAACACGATGTGTTGCTTAAGAAACGCACGCAGTACTGGTACGACTTTCATCACCAAGGCATTGGAGCTGATAACCTGCTCATTGCCCTACAACATGACGATGAGATCAAGTTTCCGGTCACCATCAAGATGGTTCGTCGCGTGCAGCGAGAACTGGACATTCACTGTCAGATTCGCGTCAAGAAGCGAAAGCGTCGCAAGGAAAGTGAGCAACATATTTTGGACAACATTTTAAATCAAAACTTTGATGTAGAGACGCCCAACCAAGTCTGGTTGTCGGACTCAACTGAATTAACCTACGGTGTAAATGGTGAGTACAAGATACGGTTCAGTGGTGTACTTGATCTCTATGGACGTCGCCTGTTGGCATATAATCTGAGTGCCACAGAAACCTCAGCAGCAGAAGTTCAGGTTTTCCAACGAGCGTTTGAAGTCGCCGGAGACGTTCACCCAATGGTTCACACCGACCGCGGGTCAGCGTTCACTTCCGGTTCCTTCAATAACTTTCTCAGTCGTCACAATATCATCAGAAGTATGTCTCGACCAGGAACGCCTTACGATAACGCACCAATGGAGCGTTGGTGGAATGAATTTAAATTGCGTTGGATGGAACGCCAGCCAATGCCGAAAACGTATCAGGATCTAGTAAGGATGGTTGAGAATGGAATCGAATATTTCAACCATCACAATCGTTCAGCGCAAAGAAACGGCCTCACTCCAGATGAATACTGGAGTGAAGCCGTTTAGAA
>NZ_BCMI01000054.1 GCF_002217985.1 Secundilactobacillus pentosiphilus | reverse complement strand
GAAATTGAAATTGATTTCTCGATAAGTCTTTTTTTCTGGTCAAAATCGGGATTTTATCCTCTGATTTTAACCATTTTTGCCATATTCAAGGCCATAATGACGATACCGGTTTCCTTAGTAACCTTCGCTAAACCACGGACCATAAATCTTTTGAACCCTAAATAAGCCTTCATTCTACCGAAGACTGGTTCTACATCTATTTTACGCCGGGCATACATTCCTGCTGTTTTTTCAGTAGTTAGTCTCTCTCGTTGCTGGGCTTTAAAGTATTCCCAACTAGGATTAACACTGATATATCGGGTTCGACCCGTTCTAGTTAGAGCCGCCCGGACAGATTGGTGATCTGCATCGAATTTTTCCGCCCGATAGATTTTGAAATCACGCGTGACACCACTCTTGTCGGTGCGTGTACTGTAACGCTGGAAGTCGAATCTAACACCCCGTTGGTCAATATAATAGTCATCATCAGCGAAGTAATGCCAATTCATAACTTTACGATCATCAGACTGCCATTTACGACTTTGTTCTTTTAACATCGTTCCGTACGGAATGATGGCTTGATGACCCTCATAGTTATCTTCTATTGTGCGGTAATTAGCTTCTGATCCATAACCAGCATCGGCTACGATGTTCTCAGCTAACTTGTTGGTATTTGATAGGGTGTTTAGGAATGGAATCAAAGTTTTCGTATCGGTTGGACGCTGAAATAAACCAAAGCCTAGCACGAATTGATTATTGGTAGCGATTTGTAAATTATAAGCTGGCTTCAATTGACCGTTCATCATCGGATCTTCTTTGACTCGCATAAAGGTGCTATCCTGGTCGGTTTTTGAATAGCTATTACGGTCACCAAAGGTTTCCATCTGACTCTGATGTTCAATCATTTTCACTTTACGCTGAACTAATTGCCGCTTGATTTTTTTAATATGCCGTCTTGATTGCTTAGCTGGATTGGGCGATAGTTTGGGCTGTTGTTCAATTTCCTTATTCAATTTATCGAGTCGATCTTCAAGCCGGGTGATTACCTCGTCCATCATTTCGAGTGTTAAATTAGTCCCCTCGGGAACGAAAGCTGCGCCGTAGGCTTGCTTAATTTCAGCCAAGATATTTTGAATTGCCTCCCGATTCATCTGATCAAACCGCACGGTGTTCTTGCGCCAGACAAAACTATATTTATTGGCATTAGCTAAAATCTTGGTGCCATCAATAAAGGTGACGTCATCAATTAAATTTTGACGACGTAAGTAGTCAACCAGCCGGTCTAACCCGTCATGGATCAAAGTTTCCAGTTCATCGGAAATCCGAAAACGGCAGATGGTGCGATAAGTGGGCATCTGTTCCTGAGTCAGCCAGCGAGCCGTTAAATTTTCAACCGCGAAGGTTTCAATTCGGCGACTACTAAAGACACCACGAGTGTATGCGAAAAGGACTAGTTTCATCATTGCACCTAAATCATACTCTCGAGGACGACCGAATAGGTAGTGCTCTTTGATTGATAGTGATTCAACCAGTTCATTAATATAAAAAGCTGGATTATCTTTTTGAACTGTATAGTCGGTAGTTAGCGGTAAAATTGTTTGATTCATGTTATAATTTGTCATGTTGGATTGTCCTTTCGGGGATGATTTTTAGGGTATCGGGGGCAACCGATACTCTTTTT
>NZ_BCMI01000053.1 GCF_002217985.1 Secundilactobacillus pentosiphilus | reverse complement strand
CAACTCAATGATACCAAGAGCTGTGGCTCATTTTCGTGCTTTCAACCTTTAGATTACGACCCTGTTAAGCTTGAACGGTTTAAACAAAGTAACGGAAAACATTAGCCATGTATTTTTCTATAGCGCGTGGTTGTCATTCCCGAAGTTTTCTTAAAAACCCTCATAAAATAATTTGGGCTGTTAAATGCTAACGTATAAGCAATTTCAGAAATGCTGATTTGACTATTTGTCAGCATATATTTAGCAGCATCAACCTTATGGCTATTAATATATGCGCCGACAGTGACATTGTATTTTTCCTTAAATAGATGGGCTAGTGAACTATCAGAACATTCAAATTTTTTGGCCAGAAGTGCTAATGATAACTTTTGATTAACGTGATTTTGAATGTATAAGGCAACTTGTTCAGCAAGGGATAAAGTCGTTTCAGATTTAATCTGATTTAACCGTTTAAAACATTCAATTGCGAGTGACTTCATCCAAATAGTGAAGGGCGGTTGATCTTTTTTAAATTCAATTGTGCCTAAGATATCATCTTGTACTTTGAGCGCATCTTCTACTTTTACTTGGCCACTCTTAATGACGGTGTTGATTAACAAAGCAACAAATCGGATTAAAATATCTTTTTCACCACGGACGTAATTATTTGTTTCAAAGGTCTCTCCCATATGCTTAGTTAAAGTTAGGGTATTAAGTGCATCGTTAAACCGGTTAAAATCAAAATCTTTAATAGCTCCAAAGATTAACTGCTCATTTACATAATAAGTTCCGATTTCATTATTAGTTGGAAAACTAACGCGTTGAATGTCTGTCGGGACTTTCTTGATGTGAGTTTTCCACTGAGGATTTTTATGATGAGTAATTAACTGATAAGCTAGCGCGCTTAGCGAATGAATATTAGTTATAAATTTAGTGATGTCTCGATAAGCAACTGGAATATTGGTGGTATTAATATGTGGGATCATGGTCAGTGTCTGATTATGATCAATAGGAATCATAACAACGTAGAAGTTGTTTAAATCAATAACAGTAAGATAATTAGGAACACGTAGTTTAAGTGCTTCTTGAACTAAGGCTTTCATATTATAAGCATTGTTATCAGAGATCAAAGCAATATCATTGCCTTCATAAAGGTAGAAATCTGCTGAGACAACATTACCAAGTAGCTGAAAAATTGACTGATTCATGGTACCTCCTGGCCATTTACAAAAAAGTGCTTTAATTTGCAGAATTAGACGTATAAATCTATGCTCCCATTATTATATAATTACAGTTAGTTTTGTCAAATATAATTTTGGAAGAGTGGTGTCTTAAATGGAAGAAAGAAAATTACATTATAAGATGTATAAAGACGGCAAAAAATTTGTTTTTGCCGCAATTGCGACACTTTCTTTTCTTGTCGCCGGTGGGGTATCAACGGTAGAGGTTCATGCTGATACTGTCTCAGAAAATACTAGTGTCGCTACTGCAAGCAGCACTAGTGATATGAAGAGTGCAGCGCCATCAACAGCTACTACAGCAGCAAGCAGTGCCAGTGACACGAAGAGCGCAGCTTCATCAACTGCTGCAACAGCAACAAGCAGCACTAGTGACACGAAGAGTGCAGCGCCATCAACAGTTACTACAGCAGCAAGTAGCTCCAGTGACACGAAGAGTGTGGCCCCATCAACAGCCACTACAGCAGCAAGCAGTGCCAGTGACACGAAGAGTGCAGCTACATCAACTGCTGCAACAGCAGCAAGTAGCACTAGTGACACGAAGAGTGCAGCTACATCAACTGCTGCAACAGCAGCAAGTA
>NZ_BCMI01000052.1 GCF_002217985.1 Secundilactobacillus pentosiphilus | reverse complement strand
TCGATAAGTCTTTTTTGAAAGCTATGATTTATGACTTAAGTCACAGCCTCTTTTTGTGCGGATAAGCCCCTAGGGGTTTTGCTTTTCATGAAAGCGTTTTATAATGAAGCAGACAAGGTATAAAAGGTCAAGGAGGCTTTCGAATGGTTAAAACAAAAGCGATTATGATTGGCGCTGGCTTAGCCAACATGGCAAGTGCGGTATATTTGATTCAAGAGGCGCACTGGTCTGGCAATCAAATCACGTTTTATTCAATTGATGATCATGGGTCAAACGACGGTGACGAAGTGACGCATGCCAAGGATGATTATTGGAATAAAAACCATCCCATCGAAAATCAAAAGGGCTATGTTGCTCGTGGCGGTCGGATGTTAAACTACCGGACCTACGTTGATTTAATGGATCTGCTGGGCCGGATTCCATCCGGCACGGAAACGGGGATGACCGCGGCGGCAGATACCCGCGAGTTTGACGCTCGTCACCGAACTTTTGATAAAGCGCGGCTGCTGCAAGGCGGTAAAGGCATCGTTAATGGCGGTAAATTAGGTTTGAATAATAAGGACCGTTCACTATTAACCAAGCTGATTTTAATGCCCGATGATCAAGAAGAGCGGTTAGATAATGTTACCATTGCGGACTACTTTAAAGACGATCCGCACATGTTTCAAACCAACTTCTGGTACATGTGGGAAACGACCTTCGCGTTCCGCCTGCAAAGTTCCGCTCAAGAATTGCGGCGCTACATGCACCAAATGATTTATGAATTCACCCAGATCGAACACTTAGTCGGTGTTAACCGGACCCGCTATAACCAGTACGAAAGCATCATGAAGCCGCTGATCGATTATCTCAAAGATCAAGGCTGCACCTTCGTCTTAAACCGTCGCGTCACCGACTGGCACTTCAAGAAAACACCGCTGCAAGATGAAATTACCGTAACTGGCTTAGTGATGACCCATACGGAAACCGGTGAAGAAGAAACGGTGGACGTGGACGAACAAACAGCCGTCATGTTTACCAACGGTTCAATTACCGATTCTGCCACCATGGGTGATTTCAATACACCAGCGGCCGAAAACATGGACTATGGTGCTGCTTCCAGTTTATGGAAGAAAGCTACGGAACACTTCTACAATCTCGGCAACCCGGATAAGTTCTTCGCTGACCGCAACGCCAGTGAGTGGAGCAGTTTCACGCTGACCACTAAGAACCATCTGTTGCTGAATGAAATTACCCGCATTACGACTCAGGTACCCGGCAACGCGTTAAACTCCTTTATTTCAACTGAGCCGATCACTGATTTGGGTCAAAAAGACGTTAATATGTCCATTGTGGTGCACCATCAACCCCATTTCACCACCCAAAAGCCAAACGAGTCGGTCATCTGGGGCTACTTCTTATATCCGCGTCGCCACGGTGAATTCGTGGATAAGCCGTACGTCAAGATGAACGGTAAAGAAATGGCTGAAGAATTGATTGGCCAGCTGTCAAAAGTTGATCCAGGCCCCGGTAACATCATGGAAAAGAAGGCCGATATCATGGATAGCATCATTAACTGCATTCCAGTTTACATGCCATACGCATCAGCCCTCTTTAACAATCGGGCTAAAACGGATCGGCCGAAAGTCATTCCTAACCACAGTACTAACCTGGCGTTTACTGGCGAATTTGCGGACCAGCCTTATCAAATGGTTTACACGGAACAAAGCGCCGTACGTTCCGGTGAAATCGCCGCTTATCATTTCGCTGGCATTCCAATGAGTAAATTGGTTCACACACCACGGTATGATAAGGACATCAAGACGTTAGCTAAGGCTACTAAGAAGCTTTTCTCTTAAAGAATAATCAGTAAAAGGGGGTCGAGTTGCGATAATCCCTTTATGGTTGTCAGATGAAATACAATAATTCATCTGAT
>NZ_BCMI01000051.1 GCF_002217985.1 Secundilactobacillus pentosiphilus | reverse complement strand
GCCTGGCAGAATTAGGAATTGGCTTTCATTTGATCTCGCATGATCAGTATTTCTTATGGCCACCGGTTATTGATGGGGTCGCTAACGATGATATCGTTGGCGGTCTTTTTGTAATCGTTGGTATTGTAATGCTCTATTGGGTATTTGATGATCGACGTTCAGTTCGGTTAGACCACGTTCTATTAATTGCATCATCTTTTCTGATGTGTGTACTGACGCTATATCAGCTCATGCATTGGATTGTACTAGGCATTGATATGCCGTGGATCAGTAATGCCGCACTGACCGCGGTCATCATGGTCTTAGCCAGTCGGAGCGACAGCGAATGATGGGACCCAATTTGGGGCACCTTATCATAGAGCTGAACCCGTTGATTGCGATTATTCCAGGCATGTTAGCGGCCTACTATACTTATCTTCTTACCAAACGCAAATCTCGCCGAGATGAGCTTTTCCAAGAGATGAACTATTGGAAGAACACAGCTGAGGAAGAGCGCAAACGGCGTATTAAGGCCGAAAACGAAGCTGATGAAGCACGTCAAGCTCTGCGAACCGAAAGGGCTAAAAATCAAAAGGAGAATGAAAATGACTAAATTAAACAATGCAACACAAGTATTGTTTGCATCACTGATTTTAAACGGCAAGGCATCAATTGATGATGTGCCAGACAAGCTCAAAGAGGGTGTACAAGCTGAGCTAGATTTCTTTAACAATATCGAAATTGCTGACGATAATCAAAAACAAGCCACAATTAAAGCATCTACTATAAGCCCTGATACACCAACATTTACAGTTCCTTCCGTTGATAAATCAAAAGAAAGCCAAACGCAAACCACTGACCAAGTGGTGTCTGACATTAACAAGGCTGTTAAAGACGCTAAATAGGGGGTGTAAGCATGCAACATGCATTTGAAGTTTTAATCGATAGTGGATTACTTGATACCATTTTGATGGGCATTCTAACTGTCGTGGTCATTCCGTTTATTCAGCAAGGCTTTAAGTCAGCCAAAACAACTAAAGTCGCCAACGCATACGGTGCCTTGGACAAAGTGGCTGAAGGTGTGGTTGCTAAGCTTGCCACCCAGTATGATGTTCCGTCCGGTGTTAAGCATGATCAGGCTTTACAGACGATTTCTACACAGCTGGCTAAAAAGGGTTTTAAGTCTATCGACACTGAAGACATCGATATGGCGATTGAAAAAGCCTACCAATATTTCACTAGCCTTGATACTAAGTCACAAGCTAAGCAGTCCGAATTTAACGACGGTCTAGCTGCAGCTGACAAAGAATCACAAAAAGCTGTTGAAACGGTTCCTGAACCAAATGTCGAAGTCAAGGAAGCGGTAGCTGAGCCAGTCAGTGACGATCCCGAACAAGACAGCTTGGCTAAGCTGCGCACAGCAATCGCTAGCGCCCAAAAGATTCTCGCTGAAAAAGAACAGCAAGGCGGTGATAAAGATGCCTAGATATGACATGGTTGACATCTCTAACAACAATGGCTATGTGCCAACTAGTGCTTTTAGATCAATGAAGGCCAAGGGTGTAAAAGCCGTTATCAGTAAAATCACTGAGGGTGTTTATTATAAAGATAAATGTGCCAAGACTAACCTGGCACGCGCTAAGTCCGTTGGTTTACAGATTCATGGTTACCATTTTGCCCGTTTTACAACCGTGGCTGGTGCTAAAAGTGAAGCCAGTTTCGCCTGCAATGTTGCTAAGGAGTTTGGCTTGCCGGCTGGTCATGTCATGGTGTGTGATTTTGAATCCTATAATCGGGGCTGGAATCAAAACAATGCCACTACTAAGGCATTTAAAAAGATCGTGCAAGCTCACGGATATCGCTATGACTTGTATACCATGGGTTCTTGGATTAACTCAGTGTCGATCAACAATTCTGGGCGGGCTGGTTGGATTGCCAACTATCCATATGATGCATCGGGTAAAAAGTATTACTCTAGCTACAACTCATGGCAGTGGACTTCTGGCGCTCATTTCAACGGCTCAGGTTCCCGCTTTGATGTGTCCTGCAACTACTCGGACTTCTACACAAAAGGCAGTGTTACCTTACATCCCAAAAACTTGCATCAGTATTTTGACTGGGATCCAAAGTGGATCTATCCACGTTTCACGGTGGCAGCTTATCGAACGAAAGCAGAGGTTGGCCATGGTAAAGGTGTGGTTAAGTATTATAAGCCGTACACCAAATTACACGTTAAACAACTGATTAAGTCTAAAACTACAAAGTACGCTGTTTTTGAATTGACCAATGGCTTATTCATCACAGCTAACCTAGCTTGGATCAATAATCTTTACTACACTACCTCGAAGGGCAGCGTTAAACGCGTTAAATCGGTCCACGGGACCAATAAGTACAAGAGTAAGAAGTTCGATAAGAAGTATCTTGTAGCCAGCTTTCGAGCTGGTACGCTGTTTGACGTTGCTAAAGTGGTCAAAGTCGGTAGTGTCACACGGCTTCAATTAGCTGACGGCACATATATCAGTGGGAACAAGTTGATAAACAATTTTGTAAAGTAGCACAATAAAAATAGTAATCTCAATAAATAAAGCCCCCTGACCTTAATTGGTTGGGGGGCTTCTTGTGGACAATAGTTAAATTGTGATGATCGTAAAACTAACCATTGACGCAATTTCAAGATATAGTGTAAAGTCATTAAGTACGCTTGATTAAAAACAAAATACTTATTCTTTCATTCAAAAACCACTCAAGAATAAACATAAGAAAATAGCATGGGTGTTGTAACATGTTTTAACATATGATATACTTCAATTGTAGTAATTAGGATTACTACATGGAAAAATTGGAGGGATTTCATTATGCACACTCGTGAAGGAAAGAAGGTAGGCCGGTTATATGGAAACTACAATTAAAAAATGGGGCAATTCCCAAGGTGTTATGATTTCAAAAAAGTTGTTGGCACAGATTGGAATTCATCAGCCGGTTAATCAAAGTATTGATATAGACGTAGATGGAGAGCGACTCATTATAAAGAAAATATCAAATGAGTCAAAAATGGACAAACTTTTTGAAGGATTTGACACTGAAAAATATTTTAAAGAACATCCTGGGCCACACGAAATAGACTGGGGCTCACCTGCTGGTAAAGAGGTGTGGTGATTATCTCTTAAAAACGTGCTATCTCTTGACCGGAGAACGTTAAGTTCCTCTTGGGGATGGCACAAATTATATTTTAGGAGGTAATTGCAATGCAATTACACCAAGGTGATATTATCACCGTTAACTTTAAGGACACTGAAGGTCATGAACAACGTGGCCAGCGTCCAGCATTAGTCGTTTCAGATGATCATTACAATCGGTTTACCCGTACGGTAAAGGTTGTGGCGATCACGAGTCACGGCACAGACTTTCCGCTTCATGTAGTACTTCCCGCAGGTTTGCAAACCTTTGGGCAAGTTTTGACTGAACAGGAAAGATCTATTGATCCACAGGCACGTGAAGTAGAGTTTATTGAACGTTGCCCGCAAGAGGTGTTAGATAAGGTGTTAGACCTTGTTACTGCCTCATACTAAAAAAGCTAGCTACAATCTGTAGTTAGCCAACCAGAGAATATGCACACTGTCATCTATCAAATACAGTGTACATATTCTTTTTATTTATGTCAAAACAAATCAAAAATTCTTTTGAAAATACACAAACATGTGTTCGTATGTTTATGCTATACTATTTGCTGAGGTGATTACTATGACTCCAGCTAAAGAAGCTCAATTGATCTACAGCCGTGTCGAACCGCTTTTTAAGCGTATGAGCCGGACGCGGTACAATATCAGTATTTCCAATGATCCATATGACAGAACTTACAACTTTTTCTTTGAGACCCAGCATGCCGGTATGCGTCTGAAATCAACTCCGCTGCATTCACTCACAGACTATCGGCTTGAGTTTCTTGAACGAGTTGTGGATGAACTTAAGAAGCACACCAAGCTAACAATTCAGTACACTGGTTTTGCTGGTGATGTTTAGCCAGTTAAGCAGACACCAATTCAACGAAAAAAGGAAAATTGGGAATAAAAGGAGCCATCTTTTTGAGGTGGCTTTTCTTCCTATTAAATGGATTAAACATTTGGCCTTATTAATTTTGAATGGACCACTTTACATATTTAACGCATGAAATTCGCCGTTAACAAAACCGTTAACTGAATATGCACTTATTAAACAAAGTAAACAAGTTAGAAAAAGTAAAAGGCTGATATACCGGCATTTTAAAACACAAAAAAGGTATAAAAAGGTCGCACAAACAAGACCAACATGTTC
>NZ_BCMI01000050.1 GCF_002217985.1 Secundilactobacillus pentosiphilus | reverse complement strand
CTGTTCCAACAGTCAACGACAACCCGTTATTGCTTGCCAGTAGTTTACCATCTGATATTGCACGAACTGGCCAAGATGCCAACTTTACTGACAAACTACAAAGAAATGGGAAAGACGTGGCAACTACAGATGATCTGACAGCACTCAAAAATGCCGTCAACAGCACGTCAACTGGCCTGCCTAGCAAGATGGCAACCGTAGACGCTGACAAGAAGTATGAAACAAGCGCCCATGCTAGTTCAACGTATGCTACTGTGCAAAATACTAATGCTGCTGTTGCGACCCGTATGCCAATTGATTCAGGTGCTGCAAGTGGCAATTTTGATGAAATGAAGACGGATGGAATCTTTTATCTCAACGCGTTTGACCCTACCAATGCAACTGGATTCCCTACTAATTTAGTAGGCACTGGCGTTACATGGGGGAAATTAATTGTTTTACAAGCAAACTCAGGCATGATTCGGCAAATATTGTATACATTAACTGGTCGTTTTGCTTACAGAACATGGTCAGGCGGCCCTGGATCGTGGAGTGCTTGGCAGCAGATTGCTACGGGAGACGATGTGCAGGCCGCTCTCAATCAGGCTCACACGGATATGCTGTCCGAACTGACTAAGCGTGGATATCCATCAGTAATTTGGACTGGTACACAGGCACAGTATGATGCAATGGGAAGTCATGATGCCAATACTGAATACCGGATTACTGGATAGGGGGCTTTTAACTTGAGCGATTTAATCAACGGCAAAGAGCCGGACAAGATATTTATCGGTGACAAGCAGATTGTCCGAAAATACATGGGCGACAAAATATTTTATCAATATAACGCACCCTCGACTGGTGGAGGATCTGGCGGCCACTATGTCACTTATGAATATCAATGGCAACGAAGTGATGACCATGGATTCTTCTACATTGAACGTGAAATAAGCCCAAATCCTAGCAGTTGGGGTACTGAGCTTTATGCCAATAATGGCCAGTTTCCTAATCTTTCTGCTAGTTTACAAGATGTCACTAACCAAGTATGGGTATCAGACTAAGCCTGCAAAGGCTTTTTATTTTGCACAATTTTAAAGGAGGAACACAAATGAGCCAATTTTACTTTAAGGTAGACGGCCGGTCTAAGCCGTATACCATTGCGCGTTCACGACCAGATGGCGAGGACGCTAAGGACTGGATCACGGCAACAATTGCAGACGATTATGATATTGATTTCAGCGTTAATTTTGATGCTTATGTTTACGACAAAAATAAGCAAGTTTTAACGCCACCGGGCAACACGAATACACCAACGCTCGACAGTTTAAACAATGCCATTAAAACAGTAAATGGCACACTTGGAACTGTTAGCGACAGTGTTAAAGCATTGCCACAAGTACAGCAGATGGTTGTACAGGCTACTCAATCACAAGCACAAACCACGGCTACACTCAAACAGCTGCAAGAGGTGGCGGTTCAGCTCACCCAACAGCTAGCGGTCATGCAGAAACCAGTTGATGCATCAACTACGCCTGCAAGTGACACCGCTACATCAACTGATAAGGCAGCAACTGACACGACTAAATAGGAGGTTTTTATAATGATTACATTTCCAACATTTGATGACATTAAGATTCAATGGTCATGGGGTATCATGTCACCCGAATTTCTAGCAACTTATGTACAAATTGGCACCATCACCGCTGAACAATACAAGCAATTGGCTGGTAAAGATTATGTTGCCCCAACCACAGCCTAGAAGCTACTGATTAATTCAGTGGCTTTTTATTTTGATCATATTTAGTAGAAAGAAGGCGGTAGTATGTGGCATAACATCAAGAAGAACCACTTCATCATCATTAGTGGTTTAGAAACACTTGTGCTCGGTGCCTATCTCATCTATGTACAGCATGTGTTTACTCCACCTCGGCCACTGCCCACAGTAGAGATGGTACGGATTGTGGAGCACGCTCAAGACCCATGGATTGCCCTTACTTTAGTGGTTGTGGGTGTTTTAAGTATCATAACCGGTGCATGGGATATGAATCATTTCTATGCTAAGCGAGTGAGTTTGGTGGCTATGGTAGCTGTGTGGGTGACTTATCTGGTGGCCTTTACAGTGCATGACTTGAGTAACAGCCACGTCATCGGAATCGGTACAATTCTGATTGCCTTTATCCTGATTCGACTGTTTGCCGAAGCCTTGTGGGGTGATCATGTATGAACTTTTTGGACCACTTAATTCAGTACGTTGTACCGGCTGTGATTGGTGGGGCGCTCACTTGGTGGGCAACTTCGAAGAACGATGGCACTCAGCGGGAAGACGTCTATGCTGACCACATGCCTGAGATATGGTCGCGACTAGACAAGATAACTCAAGAACGTGATGATCTTAAAGTACAGGTTGAATCGTTGCAAGACCAAGTTAGTAAGCAATCAACAACCATTAAGAATCAATCAAGAGTCATTGACGAGCTAACTCAATCAGTAAATGAGTTGAAAATTTCAATCAATCGAAATAAGGAGGAAATAGAGAATGGCAAAGTTAAATAACGCAACAAATGTACTGTTTGCAGCATTGATCCTAAACGGTAAAGCTAGTGTGGACGATGTGCCTAAGAAACTGCGTGAGGGGGTACAAGCAGAACTAGACTTTTTCAACGATATTGGCTTAACTGACGATGATCAAACGGAAGTCGAAAACAAATCGAATTTATCAAACGTTGATACACCGGCAACCGTGGCACCTAAAACGGATAATTCGAATTTAAATCGAACGCAAAATGACGCAACTGACCAAGCACTGGCTGAAGTCAATGATGCTGTTAAAGACGCTGAATAGGGGGTGTCAGTATGCAAAATGCACTACAGATTATGAGCGATAGCGGGTTACTGCAAACCATCATCATGGCTATTTTAACGGTGGTGGTGATTCCACTCATCAATCAAGGCCATAAGTCAGCTAAGACGGCCAAGACTGCCAATGCCTATACCACACTAGACAAGCTAGCTGAGGGTGCTGTCGCTAAGCTGGCTACTGAGTATGACATGCCATCTGGGGTTAAGCATGATCAAGCCCTGCAAAACATATCCACTCAGCTGGCAAAAAAGGGTATCAAGTCCATTGACACTCAAGATATTGATATGGCAATCGAAAAAGCTTACCAATACTTTACGAGCCTTGATACTAAGGCACAGGCTAAGCAAAGTGAGTTCAATGATGGGCTAGCAAATGCTGACAAGGAGTCGCAAAAAGCAGTAACAACTGTTCCTGAGCCTAACGTAGAAGCCAAATCGGAGGTAGCTGAACCAATTAAAGTTGAAGCTTCTGCTGATCCAGAACAGGACAGTTTGGATAAGTTACGTATTGCTATTGCTTCAGCTCAAAAGATCTTAGCCGAAAAAGAGCAAGCACAGGGTGGTGACAAGAATGCCTAGATACGACATGGTGGACATCTCCAACAATAATGGCTATGTACCGACAAGTGCTTTTAAATCAATGAAAGCCAAAGGTGTCAAAGCTGTTATCAGTAAAATCACCGAGGGTGTTTATTATAAAGATAAATGTGCCAAAACTAACCTGGCACGTGCCAAATTAGTTGGATTGCAGATTCATGGCTACCATTTTGCTCGGTTTACGACCGTTGCTGGTGCGAAAAGTGAGGCCAATTTTGCTTGCAATGTAGCCAAGGAGTTTGGGCTACCTGCTGGCCATGTTATGGTGTGTGACTTTGAGTCGTATAATCGGGGCTGGAATCAAAACAATGCCACTACCAAGGCGTTTAAAAAGGTTGTACAAGCTCATGGATATCGCTATGACTTATACACCATGGGTTCTTGGCTCGATTCTGTATCAATCAATAATCATGGCAGAGCCGGCTGGATTGCTAACTATCCATATGATGCATCGGGTAAAAAGTACTACTCTAGCTACAACTCATGGCAGTGGACTTCTGGTGCTCATTTCAATGGCTCAGGTTCACGCTTTGACGTGTCCTGCAACTATTCGGATTTTTACACAAAAGGCAGTGTTGCCTTACGTCCAAAGAATTTGCATCAGTATTTCGACTGGGATCCAAAGTGGATTTATCCGCGATTCACAGTGGCCGCATACCGAACTAAAGCAGAGGTTGGACATGGCAAAGGTGTCGTTAAGTATTACAAGCCATACACTAAGCTCCATGTTAAGCAGCTGATCAAGTCTAAAACTACGAAGTACGCTGTTTTCCAACTGACCAATGGTCTATTTGTCACAGCTAACAAGGCCTGGATCAACAATTTGTATTACACGACAACAAAAGGTGCTGTTAAACGAGTTAAATCAGTCCACGGAACCAACAAGTACAAGAGTAAGAAATTCGATAAGAAGTATCTTGTAGCTAGCTTCCGAGCTGGGACACTTTTTGACGTTGCCAAAGTGGTCAAAGTCGGTAGTGTCACACGGCTACAGTTATCTGACAGAACGTATATCAGTGGCAACAAGTTGATCAACAATTTTGTAAAATAAAATAGTAAAAATAAGTAATCTCGATAATGAGCCTCCTGACCTTTGCGGTTGGGAGGCTTTTTTGCTGTCTAAAAATAAATTGCTGTACCCCAGCCATAGCAAGGAGTACAGCGCTTATTTTGCATTTTTGACCCCTGATTTTGCATTATTTTGGAGAAAATTCCCAAAAATGCAAAATAAATGCAAAACAATTTGTGAATCTATGTGTTTCAGAGAGACGTAAAATAAATAAAAAAGCTCCCAAACGCTGATTTAACAGTATCTAGAAGCTTGTGTATTCTTCTATGTTGTTCCAGAAATCACCCGCACGGGG
>NZ_BCMI01000049.1 GCF_002217985.1 Secundilactobacillus pentosiphilus | reverse complement strand
AAAGCCCCGGCGTGCCGGGGCTTTTCTGTATTATTTAACTTTCAACCTTTAGGTCGTAATATAAAAACTAGCGAATTCCCCACACTCAGGGGGGAATTCGCTAGTTTTTTGATGTTTAGTTTAAACTGCCATGGAACAGTTCGTCGTGTCCACCGATTCGAACTAAACGGATCACTGGATTAGTCTTATGGGGCATATAAATGACCAGAATATCCACTTTCCCATCTAATAAATGAAATTCATAGTGTCCATTATAATTACCGCCCCGATTTTTAAGCACATGTGGTTGATACTCCTGATTAACGATACCGTTTATTTGAAGTTGTTCTAAGGCTTGCATTAAATCAGTGATCAACTCAGGGCGTACCTGTTTAAGTTGGCGATAATCTTTTTTGAATTGTGGTTCAGGTTTAAGTTTATACATACTTAATTATCCAAAAAATCCTTTAGATCTTGTGTATTATCAAATTCTGGGACATCATCTGGAATGATCCCCAACTCTTTAGCCTCTGCTGCCACTAAGGCACGTCTAGTTTCCTCTGTCGGTTCGTCTGTTTCAGTCAAAACCTCAAACGGGATCTTCTTTTGAAGGATTAACTGTCTTGCTGCCATGTTAAAGTAAGCGTTAATACTTAAACCGGTAGCACTTAATTCTTTTGTCAATTTTTCTTTAAGCTCATTATCAAGACGAATAGTGGTTGCACTCGTTGCCATATTTATCCCCGCCTTTCTTTATTTAACGCCATTATAACATACAATCGATGTCAAACTTATCAAATTGATTATTGCTTATCATTTTGATTTGAACTATTTCTTAAGCGTAGGCCATAACTTAACAGTTGTGGCCTCTTTTTTGATACTGTATAATTAAAGGGTTAGAACCGTGTCATTACTTAATGACATAAGTAAGGAGATAAAAAGATGAAATATGGCTATGCGCGGGTCAGTACCACTGATCAAAAATTAGCAAATCAAATTGAGTTACTAAAATTGGCAGGAGCAGAAAAAATCTTTCAAGAAAAGTTTACCGGCACAACTACCGAACGACCGGAGTTTCAAAAACTGTTGCGCGTTCTAAAAACAGGCGATACTTTGATTGTCACTAAGTTGGATCGGTTTGCGCGGAACACACGCGAGGCCTTAGCCATTATCCAAGAGTTGTTTAAAGAAAATGTCAAAGTTAACATTTTGAATATGGGCTTAATTGACAATACGCCGACTGGCCAACTAGTCTTTACAATATTTAGCGCCTTTGCGCAGTTTGAACGCGATATGATTGTCACGCGCACACAAGAAGGTAAAGTGTATGCCAAGCAACATGATCCGTTGTTTCGGGAAGGGCGACCGAAAACGTATTCTGAGGAACAAATCAGATTTGCCTACGAATTACGAAAACAAGGCATGACCTATAAAATGATTGAACGAAAGACGGGGATTAGTAAACGCACGCAACAGCGACGATTTAAATTAGTTAAAAACAATATATTTTAAAACTGTTTACACCATACCAAAAGGGGCTTCGAATACGAGGCCCCTTTTAGATTTAGCTAGTAATCCGTATTAAAGTTAATGGCTAGCTCCCAGTTCAACTTTTTAATGGCTTACGATCTGTCAACAAAGCAATTGGTGACAGAATCAAAACAATCACCGCTCCTACTAAGTAGGTATGACTGAAGGCCTGGCTGATCTGTCGATTCTTAGTATGCTTAATTTTTCTCAAAGCTGTCGTTAAAGCTTCTTTTTGTGCCAATTGTTTGAGACCTACTAACAATTTTTTCTGACCCTGGCTTATTTTCTGATTACCCAAATTAATTTTTTGAGAAGCTATTGACAGTTTAGATATAGCGGTGTTTTGAGTTTCTAACTTGGTTAAGGTAAGTGCTAGTTGCTGGTTACCCGCTTTTAAGTTGTCAGTAGCTAGTGCTAACTTCTTCTGGGCTTGGTAGACCTGGTGAAGATCGGTTCCCTTTTGGGGCTATGGTAAATCAACTTGAGATTTGGCCGCTTGTTTAAGGGCACGTCTTAGGTTCGTCTGTTTGTTTTTAGTTGTTAATTTGGCTGATCCAGTAGTGGAAAATAGGCTGTTCAATTGTTGATGAGCCACTTTCTTTACAATCTACCATATAAACGCATTCTCGTGCATTGTTTGCTTATACGTGTATATAGTTGTCAAATACGTGCTATGATTGTGTATGTCCTAAATGGACACAAGCAACGCTCCTAAGCAAAGCCTGTATGTACTGATTTCAGAAAAGCCCTCTATTCCGCATAATAGAGGACTTTTTTGTGTGCATTCTGCTTAATTTAAACGGACAAGTATACGTCTAAAAGCTGAACGTGTTGTCTGAGAGCGCGATATTATTTTCCCCTAGTTCGGGCGTCTCTACTCTCCAGAATATCTAATTGAAAAGTAAATTTTCGCTTGTCTTCAGCGTCTAAAGAATCAATGAGATAGTCTAATGCGTTATCAATGGCATCTTTTTGAGATTTATATAGACCAATTCCAGATAAAGCTTCCGCTTTGTTCTTAATATGGTTGTTGATTCTAACGTTAGCATAAAAAGTAACAGAATCTGCAACGCTTTTTTCCGGTTTTGATGGTTTGCCATTATTACTTTTAAGATCATCTGTAGTAAAGGTGTTTTTGGGTTTGATATCTTGTCCACGATCAAGTGGGTCCGTCTTTGGTTGTTTTTTTAGATTGGGATTGTTTAATAATCCGCTCATTCCTATTCACCAGCCATTCTGCTAAATATTTCATCAGTAACGTTGGAGTATACGTCTTGAACTGCTTTATCAAACTGATCTTTAAATGTCACCCCGGTTACATCATATCGTTTTAAGCGTTCCATATTTTTAATTGTTATGTCAAAAATATTTTCTTTACCAAATATATCAATTGCTTTAGCTAAGGTGCTCTTATCGACAGGGGCACCATTTTTCAGCAAAACCGGCAATATTCCTAGTAAATCTAATGTCGGAGCGTGGAATTCATTGATAATTTGATCTTGCATGTATTTGATGAATGCCTGGGCACCCTGAAGCGATCTTTCCTGAGTTTGAAGAACGACAATCGCGTAGTCTGTCATATATAATGCGGTATCTGTGATTAGGCTAATTGTAGGTGGAACGTCTACCAACAAGTAGTCATAGTCATCTTTCCACGGATTTATTAAGGTAGACAAGTATTTTACACGATCGGTGTAGTCAGAAATTATATTCTCCATATATCTAGGATATAAAGAAAAGTCAGCTGAGGATGGAAGAATATCTAAATTTTGGATTACGTTGATGATAGCTGGTTTGAGGTTTTTGTTTTTAATTGCGGTCATCAAGGTTTCATCAAAAGAAGTTACTTCACCGCCGACGTTATTTTTAGTTTTTAAATATAAATTAGTGGCGTTAGCTTGAGGATCCAAATCTATTAATAGTGTTTTATACCCACGACGTGCCAACTCGATACCAGTCATTGTACTATTAGTTGTCTTGCCAGTCCCGCCTTTAAAGTTTGAAAATGTTATGACTTTGCTATCCAAAATATCACCTCATAAATATGTAGTGTAATGCTCTTAAAGCATAGCACAAAAATTAGTACATGTATACAAATACAAGTGTGTAAAAGTAAAAATGTATACATGAGCTCTATGTAGACTGCAATAGAGGCATTTTGAATGAGTATACAAATACTAATTTTTACATTAGTATTTGTACTAATGTAAAAATGTATACATTTTTTAAAAAAGTGTTGATTTCTTTTATTGAGAGAAATACAATTGTACTTGTAAGTGAATACAAAAAAACACCCACCGACGGGAATCGGTGAGCGCCACATAAAAGTCATCGTTGTTTAATGACTATTATATCATGGCCGGTGCGATTTTTAAAGCCCTAGGGGACAAGCTGGGGTCTAAATCCAAGGGGACACGTTTGCCAGTGCGACTTCAATAAGTCTGGCTATACCACAACAAGGTCATCTGTACGGCTGGGTGGTGAATGGTGAGCGCGACCATTAACGGCGCGGGTGGTAAAACGAAGCTTCGGCTTGGTGCCACTGATTAGTTGGTGATCGAACAAACATAAATACGTATTACCAACGCCTGCTAGGGCGTTTTTTAGTAGGTTAAACCGAAAACGTAGGTTTATAATGAGTGGTGGTAGCAATACCGCAATTGTACAGACAAGCGACGGGCGTTAACGACCGACGAACTAAGGGGAAACTTTTAGTAGTAGAATTGTACTCTGGTTCAGTTATTCCAAATAGCTGTTTCCAGGGAACAATTCTGCGCTCAAAACGTCACTCCCTCTAAACTGAATGGAAAACCGTAACCCGTCAAGACAAATATAAAGAAAAAAAGAAAGTTGGTGGAATTGTTGGAATGTAAGGATTACATTGTTCCATTGAATCCAGATGTGATCGTTAAGAAGACAATCTATCGGAGTTCTGCAAGAATTACTGATCGACAAAGGAACCAAGTGAAGAGAGTTTTGCGTAGTCAAGGGTATCAGGGAAGAATTAGTAGTATTCGATATACTCGGGTAAATTACAAGTATTCCTTTAAAGTATCCGTGAAGTATCAGGGGAGTGTCGGTAAGTTTTTGGTTAATACAAAGAATGAGACAGTTGAATTCAAGGGAATGGCCTAGACGTAATTTCAGTGAATTTCACAAACTCATTTTCCCCAATTAAAGCCAATCTGCGACCTATACGACTTCTTTTTTGGACAAATTCACAATCGAAAAATAACGGAATGTGGAAGTACCGCGGTGAATGTGGGTTACTTGGGATAAGCCGCCTTATCTGAAGTAGAAATTGGTATACTAAAAAAGGCTCCCGGTTTAACACTGTGCGATAATCCCTTTATGGTTGTCAGATGAAATACAATAATTCATCTGATGA
>NZ_BCMI01000048.1 GCF_002217985.1 Secundilactobacillus pentosiphilus | reverse complement strand
AGTTGCCTAGAAGAATAAAACTATTTAGTTCCAACTTTTTGGGTACACGTCACCCGGAACTTGGGAACGACGCTCTTTTAGGTCGCCTCCGGCCGCTGGCGGGTGCCTTGCTGTGGGGACCGGTGAAAGCCTGAGAAGCGGTCTTTCACCTCGCATCCAAGCCACGCACGAACCGCGTGTCTCGGATGTCGTCCCGTGCTGTAAGGGCTGCGCCCTAACAGCACCTTCACAGCAGACGCACCCGCCAGCGGCCTTCGGCTACGTGAGTGTTTGAAAGATGATTAACCGGTTGATATAAATGAGCGCAAAAAAAGTCGTATGATCTTTTGATCATACGACTTTTTACTTAGGGCGGTATGTGGGGTTCGAACCCACGCGTGCCGGAACCACGATCCGGTGTGTTAACCAAGCTTCACCAATACCGCCATCACAACAATAAACATCATAACATACATTTGGTGAAGTTGAAAAGTTAATTTTGATTATTTCGGAGAAGCATCATTGTTTTTATCACTATCGTCATCGTGAATCATTTGCAGGGCCCGCTGATATTCGCTGACGGACTGTGAAAATGGTTCCCAAAATTGCGGGGTGACAGCGCCAGCTTTACGAAGCTCAACGCCCATCGCCGTTGGCACGAGATCGATGTCATCGCCCTCACTGAGTTTGAGTTCTTTGACAAACTCCTCGGGTATTTTTAAATACAGTTCGCCAGTTTCGTTACGTTGAATTTTACCTGATTGAGCTTCCATGATGCCAGCTCCTTTCTATACAGTAGATTTTAGCTTCATTATACGGCAAAATACGAGTGGTGAGTACAGTTGGGTGAAATTGTTTGGGCGGATACTGTGAAAATAGAAGGTGTCGTGCTTGTCCTGCCATTCCAAAGGGGCGCTGTTTGTGCAGAACCGTTATTTTCGGTGCGGGAAACTTTCTTCTGATAACAATTACTGTATACTGGAATAAGCAGGCTAAGAATCAAAAAATGTAACAGAAGGTGTAATTTTGACGACAATTAAGGATATCGCTAAATTAGCAAAGGTATCGCCCGCAACGGTTTCCAACGCGCTGAACCCTAATTTAGCACGTGTAGTGGCCCCCAAAACGCGGAGACGAATCAAAGCCATTGCCGCTGATCTGGGCTATCAGCCGGTTCATCACCAAGCAAAACAGCCGGCTCGATCTGATTGCGTTTTGATTACCACACCACCTTTAGAAGACGAAATTGAAGATCAATACTGGCACCACATTCGCATGGGGATTTACGAGGGAGCTAGCCAGCAAAACGTGAACATTCAAAACGTATTTCGCATTCAGGGCGGCATTTATCCGAAAATGGTCGCTGATTATGATGGCGTCATTATTTTAGGCTCACTGACAGAAAGCGCGATTAGACAGCTAAAAGGCTATAATTCAAATATTGTGGTCATCGATGACGTTAATACGAGCTGTTCATTTGTTGATACGATCGGGACTGATCTATATAGCTTGACCCTTGAGGCGTTAAAATTGATTCAGAAACAAGCCAACGGCCCAATTGCCTTTATTGGCGGTAAGCGGCTGGAATATCATCTTGATGGGTCAGCCGAGGCGACAACTGATGATCTGCGGACAAAAGCCTACCGGGATTGGCTGGCCGTAAATGACCAGCCGGCCATCCTGAAGCTGACGTCGTGGGACACTGAGGCGGGGTTGTCAGCCATTAATGAGCTGCTGGATGAAACGGCTTTGCCGATCGGCGGCATCGTGGTTGCTTCAGATCCGATCGCCATCGGTGTTGTCAAAGGATTACTAGAGAAACGGATTACACCGGGTAAAGATCTGCCATTAATTAGTTTTGACAATATTGGGGTGGCTTCCTACCTGACGCCAGCTATTACTAGTTTTTCACTGCCGAAAGAAGTATTAGGTATTACTGCAATCAATCAGGTTTGTGACTTAATCGCTAATAAGCGGCAGTGGGTAGCTCGCACCACGATTCCGGGTTATTTAGGCACTGGTGAGACGTACCCGATTCAAGTTTCTTAGTTTAAAACAGAACGTGGGGCAATCAGTTATGATTTAAATGATTGGTTGTCTTTTCATTTGCAATTAAAACTGTGAAAGCAGGTGACATTCGAACAGGGTCCGTAAAAATCAGTTAATTTCACCTCAGATAGCGTTGCTGATTGACCGATTTTCTCATTGCACTCTGCTTGCTTTCACATTCGGATGTGTTACACTACCCATATCCTGAAAGTGAACGAGTACGATATCGTGTTGTGAAACTTCCTTGATTTTGAAAAGGGGGCAATGGTCGTGGCTAAACGCTACGTAATTACCAAGCCAGACGAGCACATTGTACACCGGACGGATAACCTACAAACGGTTACCCAAATTACCAAACGTCCTAAATGGGTCGTGGAACAGTATGTAAATAGTGACAAACTGCTTGATGGCTGGAAAATAGTCGATCAGAATCAAGCTGCAAGTTAACGGGAAACGACCGTCAGCATCATTTGCTGACGGCCGTTTTTTGTTTGAATTGAGCGCTGCGAGTGGTTATAATGAAAAAATAAGTGAGTTTAACGAATAATTTAGTTCAAAGAAATGCGATAGTTCGTCATTAGCTAACTAATCCTAAGTGAGGTGGAACATGCATTCATTTTCAAAAGTAATCGAAGGTGCAAGTTTCTCGCCGGTTTCGCAAACCGACATTCGTTATCAGCCGCTGCAGCTGATCTGTTTAGACAGCAGCGGGTACATTGCCCGGGTGATCGAACGCACTGAAGCTGACTATGTAACGGTTAAACAAGCTGCTCAGGCACATGATACCCTGACGACGTTGCGACCTGGTCAATACGTCTTACCGGGTTTCATTGACCTGCACATTCACGCGCCACAGTGGCCCAACGCGGGGCTGGCGTTAGACCGGCCGCTAAACGAGTGGCTGGATACTTACACCTTTCCCTTAGAGGCGAAGTATCAAGACGTTGATTTTGCGAAAACGGTCTACAATAACTTAGTCCAAGAGCTGCTGGCTAACGGTACGACCACCGCGCTGTACTTTGGTACGATTCACAACGCTGCTAATTTAGCATTAGCGAAAGCCTGCATTAAGTACGGTCAGCGCGGGTTCATCGGTAAAGTGGCGATGGATAATCCGGAACAGACGCCTGATTATTACCAGGACGCTTCAGCCCAAGTCGCCGTGGATCAAACCGAGCAGTTCATCCAGCAGTTAAATGATTTGAATCAAACCACTGATGTAAAGCAAACGCCCGTGATCACGCCGCGGTTCGTTCCTAGCTGTACCCCGGCCAGTCTTCAGGGGTTAGGGGACTTAGCGCGGAAATACGATCTACCGGTTCAGTCGCACTGCAGCGAAAGTGACTGGGAGAACGGGTACGCGCTGGAACACTATCATATGCGTGACGCCGATGTTTTGGATCAGTACGGTTTGCTGACGGATAAGGCGGTGATGGCCCATGGCACCCAGCTGAACGAGCACGACTATGAGCTGTTTGCTCACCAGCAGGTAGCCATCGCGCACTGTCCGATTTCTAACGTCTACTTTGGCAATGCGGTGCTGCCGGTTAAACGGGTGTTAGCTCACCACATCAAGACCGGTTTAGGAACCGACATTTCCGGTGGCTATTCGCCAAGCCTCTACCAAAATATCCGTCAGGCGGTCATGTCCTCACGGCGGCTCCAAGACGGGGTGGATAATCAGCTATCAGCAGGCCAGCGCGGTGTTGCTGACAGTGCCATTAGTGTTAAGACCGCCTTTTACCTCGCTACTTTAGGCGGCGCGGAGAGCTTGCACCTGCAGACGGGGAAGATTGCGCCGGGTTATTTGGCGGATCTGCAGGTAGTGTCGTTGCAGAATGATTTTCAGACGGACACCGCTGATAATGTTTTTGAGAAGCTGATGTATCAGACGACAAAAAATGAGATTGCGCAGGTTTATGTGCGGGGGAAACGGGTTAAATAATAGGGAGAGTTTTTTTGGTTTGATAGGTAAAAGCACCTCGTAATGATTAGTGAAAACTAACCGTTACGGGGTGCTTTTGTTTTTTCCTTTTACATTGCTGAAACGTGTTCGGCGAAGCAGAGACTTGCACGTAAGCAGCTTATGGCACAAATCCAAGTTCGGGATTTCCACCATAAGCTGCTTACGCTCCAGTCTCTAACCGCTTCGCCTCACACTCTATTCCGAAACGTGCTCAAACAAGCAGAGACTTGCATGTAAGCCACTTATGACAGAACCCACGTCAAAGTACGACACGCCTTCCGCCATAAGTCGCTTACACTCCAGTCTCTAAGCGCTTGTTTTCACACTCTATTTTTTATACTCATCCAAATCCAACACAATAAAACTAACCGTCTGTCCCGCCGTTCTTTTAAGCTCACCTGGTGTGCTTGGGACCGGCAATTCGCCGTTTAATTTTGCCAACTTGTTGCCGACTGCTTCCGCCGCCTTTTGCGCCGCTTCATCGTTTGTTGCGCCCATTACCTTTACGCCGGGCACGTCCGGAACCGTGGCCTGAACACGGTTAATCATTACTGTTGGGTCGAAGATTGCTGGATATACAAGCCGTTGAGCCATTAGAAAGCCTCCTGAATTTAAGTCACAATTTGAATCAACCCCTCTATTCTACCGGAGATTGAGGCCGATTTCAAAATTTTCGCCATTTGGGGGTGACACTTTTGCCGGCTGATTTGTTTGTATAAGTGTAGGGCGTTGGCCAACACTTACAAAACTAACTTACTGGAGAGATCGATATGAATACTTCTTGGAACAAAACTAACCTGACTTTGATCATGCTGGATGCTGACGACAACAAGGTTCGGCTTTCATACAATAACGTGGTTGAAAAGCCTTCTGACGACCAAATCAAAGCCTTTGCCGCTGTGGTTGAAAAATTAACCGATTTAACCTTCTTCAGCGCTTCACTGACGACTACCGACAACAAGACCCAAGTGGCCTAACGACTTATCCAAAGGAGATCAGAACATGACAAACACAGAAAAAGCAGTCTTGCAGTTACGTTTTAAAGGCACCGACGACAAAGTACACACCTTTAGTTTTCCAAAGGCGGTTGCTGGTTTAACGACTGAAACAATTGCTGAGGCAATGAACACGATCGGCACGCTGAACCTCTTTGACCGGAAGGGTGTCACCCTCTACGTCACAGCCATCAGCGGCGCCTACGTTAAAACAATCACCCAGGCACTCTACACGGCCTAACCGGTACCGCCCCCAATTTATTCTCTAATAAATGAACGGTCAGGGGGCGTTATTGATGAAGAAACACATGATGATCGCAACGCTGGTCTTTTTTGCGGCGCTGCAACTGAAGAATACCGAACTGATCATGGTTGCACTGAGCATCTGGTCGCTTCGCTAACACTGGGCTGTCCGACTAAATGTCGCTTATTGACATGAGTTGGGCAGTCTTTGATTGTTTACATGGTTCGTGCAAAAAAGTTAACGGTAAAATTAATTTCACAAAACTAGGTGACTTTAATAGCTTTAATTGAATTTTCAGTCTACAATGAAAGAGGTTTTAACGATGAGTCGTTAGGCCATCATTAACATGATCTGAAATGTTTTACCCATAAAGAACTTTTCAGACTGAATCCAAATCCCCAACAATATATACATCAAGCACTGGGCGCAGGATCAAAAGCAGACGATGCCAATACGGATGGCGATAGACAGTGCCAGTGTTATGGGTATTTCCAACTCTGGGAATATAGGCAACGTGTCTTGCCCGTGGTGAAAGCCGAGTATGCTGTATGGGACAAATTGCGTGGACATCAAAACGATGACACACTTTTGATTGTGCGAGCTTCAGACCATCTTTGGTGGCGCTCAAGCTGTTACCCAACTAAGAGACCTTTTCTCTTATATCATTTAAGTGACGTGTACCCCCAAAGTTGGAAACAACTTTGGGGGTATTTCTATGACTAAAATTTCCTGGGATACTAAAATTATAGCTATTAAAGCATATTTAACAGGG
>NZ_BCMI01000047.1 GCF_002217985.1 Secundilactobacillus pentosiphilus | reverse complement strand
GATATTAGTCGATTTTCATCGATTAATATCAGAACTAATCTTAGATTGTTTTTTCTGTCTAAACGGGGAAAGTTAAGTCGAAAAGTACCAATCAGAAATGTTAATTAAACCAGTAAAATGGTCAGCTCTAAAAATTGGTATAGATGTTGAAACCGCTAAAGTTAAGGACGCTTTGATGGTATTTCCGCTTGTGGTATATATTAACATGTGGTAGTCTAAAAACATGAAAGCGCTAATACATAACGCAAAACTTTTGGAGGTAATTCATGATGACAACTGTATTAATCGTATGTGCTGGTGGTATTACGAGTCAATTATTGCAAGAGACTGCTCAACGATCCACTGAGGCTTATCACGCAGAGATTACATTTGAAGCAACGAGTTTTGCTGCAGCTAAGAATGATGGTTTGGAAACAGCGGATCTCGTTTTGGTTGCACCGCAGGTTGGTTATGATTGTGCATCTTTAAGGAAAATCAATCCGCGTGTAAAACGGATTCCAGATAATATTTATGCTTGGGTCAATGGTGAAAGTCTGGTTAAATTTGCCATGACAGAATTAGATAAGAATAAAGTTGCTGGCTAAAGTGAGTTGCATTCTAATCTATAAAATGATTTTTTTACTAGACATCATTCTCGAATAATCGCTTTTATCCAGTACTTTATACCTTAAATAGGATTGCACAAGCGTCTATTCGGGCGTATAATACTCCATATGTTTCAATTAGAATATTATGAGGAGCGGTATTCCGCTCCTTTAATCATCACTCCGGTAAATAAATGGTATTGCTTGAGTGAGAGATGTCTGGAGGGCTTTTTTTGGATAACCAAGGAAACAAGCAATTAGATCGCTCATTTTTCGGTCAGCCGCGTGGTTTGTCTACGCTGTTTATGACTGAAATGTGGGAACGATTCAGTTACTATGGTATGAAGGCAATTTTGATCTACTACATGTACTTCTCAATTGCTCAAGGTGGCCTTGGCATGACTAAGGGGCTTGCAGCCTCTATCATGTCGATTTACGGGTCATTAGTTTACTTATCTTCAGTACTCGGCGGCTTTTTAAGTGACCGACTCTGGGGTAGCCGTAAGACTGTATTTTACGGTGGTGTTTTGATCATGTTTGGTCATATTTGTTTATCACTACCAGCTGGGAAAATAGCATTATTTATTTCTATTTGTTTAATTACAATTGGTACTGGTTTATTGAAGCCAAACGTTTCAGAAATGGTTGGGACTTTGTACGCATCAGAAGACACCCGTCGTGATTCTGGTTTTACCATTTTTGTGTTTGGGATTAACTTAGGATCTTTAGTTGCACCGATCGTGGTGCCCGCAATGTGGTCAGCATTTAACTTCCACGCTGGTTTCTCATTGGCTGCAATTGGGATGTTCTTTGGATTAGTATCTTACTGGTACGGTGGTAAGAAGTACTTGAGTGCTGATTCACTGTATCCGGATGATCCGTTAGAGCCAGGAGATGCTAAGAAGTTATCTTTCCGTGCTGGTTTAGGGATTATTGCCTTCGCACTGATAGTGTTGATCATGTACGTGTTTGGCCAGTTTAACATTGCCAACTTCATTACGTTACTGAGTATCATCGCTATTTTAACGCCTGTTGCTTACTTTACAGTCATGTTGACTAGTAAAAAAGTTACTAAGCATGAACGTTCACGTGTTTGGGCTTACGTTCCGCTATTTATTGCCGCAGCTATTTTCTGGGCAATTGAGGAACAAGGAATGGTGGTTTTGGCGCTGTTTGCACAACAACAAACGAATAACACCGTTCACATCTTTAACTGGGTCATCCACATCAACCCGGCTAATTATCAAACACTGAATCCATTATTTATTTTAATTTACACGCCAATTTTTGCTACGATGTGGTCGAAACTGGGTAAAAAGCAACCTTCATCACCGGCTAAGTTCTCTATGGGGATGGTTATTACCGGTTTCTCATACTTATTGATGGTTGTGCCAGTAGCGATGTTTGGTGCTTACGCAAAGGTCAGCCCGTTTTGGTTAGTAGGTAGTTGGGCAATCGTTGAAATTGGTGAATTATTGATTTCACCAATTGGTTTGTCAGTTACGACTAAACTTGCACCAAGGGCGTTTCAATCTTCCATGATGAGTATGTGGTTCTTAGCTGATTCAGCTGGGCAAGCCGTTAACTCACAAATCGTTAAATTCTACACACCTGGGAACGAAGTTGCTTATTTCACCGGCAACGCACTGGTTGCTATTGCGGCCGGAATTGTTTTGTTCTTCATGATTAAGCCAATTAAACGCTTAATGGAAGGTGTTCTATAAACGAGTCATTTAAAAGTTATGTTACGATATTGTCGTGACATAACTTTTTTAGTAGGAGTAAAGTAATGGTTAAAGTAGCAATGGTGAGCGATCTGCACCTGGATATTAATAAAGTGGATATTGAACAAACCCTGGAGCAACAAAGCCTTTGGCTGAAAGAAAATCAGATTGGCATTTACTTAATTGCGGGTGATCTCTTTAATCACTTTAACCGGTCGCTATCATTTACCGAGAGGCTGCAAAAAATGACGCCTAACACCCTTGTCAGGTTTATTGCCGGTAATCACGACATGGTTAATGATATTAGCTATGATGGCCTTCAAAACGGCATATCAAACACGTATCTTCACCGCAAACAGCTGGATGTTTCCGGCACTGATTGGCGAATTATTGGTAATAATGGCTGGTACGATTATACTTTTTCCGCTGTTTTACACCGGCCAGAAGCGGATTTTTGGCATTGGAAGCAGGCCTACTGGATCGACAGTGCGATTGAACAACCGATGAGCGATCCGGAGAGAATGACGCAAGAATTGCAGGCGATTGAAAGACAATTACGGCAGGCGCAGCAGGATAAGAAACGCGTGTTATTCATGACCCACTTTGTGCCCCGAATCGAATATTTACGAATCACGTCCGATAACCGGTTCTGGAATATGGCTAACGCTATGTTAGGCAGCACGCGGACAGGCCAGTTGCTAACCCGATATCACGTTAGGTACGCGTTATTCGGTCACATGCATATCCATCCGAAACCACGAAAGCTAGCGGGAACTGTTTATTTTAATCAGGCTGTAGGGTACGGAACTGCCAGAAGACACGAATGGTTAACTGACACATTTGAATCAGAATGGTTGAAACGAATACGAGTCATTGATTTAACGGATAAAAAGAATTGAAGGCTAATTTTTATGAGAAATAACGGTAAACCAGCTTGACGAGTCCAACTTGTTTTTGGTATTATAATTAAGTTGATTTATGGTAAATCAATTATGGATGGGTAGCGAAGTCTGGCTAAACGCGGCGGACTGTAAATCCGCTCCTTCGGGTTCGGTGGTTCGAATCCACTCCCATCCATTTCTTTATTGGGCTATAGCCAAGTGGTAAGGCAACGGGTTTTGATCCCGTGATGCGCTGGTTCGAACCCAGCTAGCCCAATCAACCAACTTTGTGTTGACTGGATATACAATATGCTGTATAGTTATTGATGTTGTTTTTGTTTTAAATTATGGATGGGTAGCGAAGTCTGGCTAAACGCGGCGGACTGTAAATCCGCTCCTTCGGGTTCGGTGGTTCGAATCCACTCCCATCCATCTCTTATTGGGCTATAGCCAAGTGGTAAGGCAACGGGTTTTGATCCCGTGATGCGCTGGTTCGAACCCAGCTAGCCCAATCATCTATGTACGAGTACCCATCAGCTGTTTTTAGCTGATGGGTTTTTGTTTACACTCATGTAGCAGTAATTACGGAATTTACGCCGTGTCAGAAAACCTGTGCCACCACATAAATTTTGCTATAATGTAGCTAATACAATAACGGTTAAATAAAACGTTTAGGAGTGATACTTATGAAAATCGGATTCATCGGTGTCGGTGGTATGGCACAAGCCATTATTACGGGTTTACTTAAACAAAACAAATCGGTGCCATCGGAGATATTGATTCACAGTGCACACGCTTCAACGTATGAACAAGTGGCTAAGAAAACGGGTGTAACTGCAAAGAATAGCAATTCTGAAGTTGTTAAGGACAGTGACGTGGTTGTTTTAGCCGTGACACCTAACGTTGCTACGCCGGTCATACAGGAAATTCGCGATCAGCTTGATCCTAAAAAAAAGACTTTAATTTCGATTGTAGCGGGGCTTACGCTTGAACGGTTAGCCGAGTTAGCAGGCTATGATCTAGCGATCCTACGCACGTTGCCTAATCTCAACGTTGCCATTGGTGCGGGGATGACAGCCGTTCATGCAAACGAAAATTTAACGGGTAAAGCTAAAGAAGAGGCCATTGGGTTATTTGATGCGGTTGGCAGTACGGTAACGTTACCAGAAGCTGATTTTGCTACCTTCTCCGCGTTAGCTGGTTCAAGTCCGGCTTACGTCTATTTCTTTATCGATAGTTTAAGTCGTGCGGGCGTTAAACACGGGTTAACTAAGAAAGCGGCTACTAAGATTGCTGCTCAAGCAGTGATGGGTTCCGCAGAAATGGTCCTGAATTCTGATGAAAATCCCTTCGGTTTGATCGACCAAGTGTCGTCGCCAGGCGGCAGTACGGTAGCAGGACTGCTGGCAATGGAAGAAGCGGGCTTTATGACTTCCGTAATTAAGGGGATCGATGCCACAATTGAACGTAATAACGCTGAATAAGTGCGGTTAAACAATCAATTGCCGGCCTATGCAAGGTAAATGAAACAGCATTGAACACTGGTACAATGGTCTTGCAACATGGTCTATACCAGTATATAATAAACGCGTAAACTTAATCGAGTAAATGAGAGTTGATTGGGAGGAAGAGTTTATGAGTATCGTGTTGAAACACGCGACAATTTACACTGGTGATGACGTTATTTCCGATGGTTATATTCGGTTTAGCAAAACCATTGAAGCAGTTGGTCAGATGAATGATTATCGGGCACAACCTAAAGACGAAGTTAAATTCGTTAATGGTCAGGTGATCGTTCCCGGATTTATTGATGTTCACACCCATGGCGGGTATGGCTTTGATTCCATGGATGGCGATGCTGACCAGATCAATCAAATGGTTAATCACATGGTTAAAGAGGGAATTACAACGGTCTTCCCGACGACCATGACGCAGTCGAATGACAATATTGCGCATGCCATGATGGGTATCCGGGAAGCGGCGAAGGTTAATCCGGTTATCAAGGGCGTTCATCTGGAAGGGCCGTTTATTGCAGCCATTTATAAGGGTGCTCAACCAGAAAAGTACATTAAGGACCCGGATGTTTCGTTATTAGATCACTGGAATGAGCTTTCCGGCGGGATGGTAAAATTAATCACTTATGCGCCCGAAGATAAGGGCTCAAGAGCGTTTGAAGATTACTGCTTAGCCCATAACATTGTGCCTTCTGTGGGTCACAGTAACGCTACCAGAGCACAAATGCTTGCCAGCCGTGCGACGCATGTCACCCATTTGTATAACGCTCAGCGGGAATTTAAGCACCGTGAACCAGGCGTTACTGGTCACGCCATGCTAGAAGATAATATGTACGCTGAATTGATTTGCGATGGTTTCCACATTGTGCCAGATATGATTAAACTCGCTTATGAACAAAAGGGGCCGCACCGGATCGAACTGGTTACTGATTCCATGCGCGCTAAGGGGATGCCTGAAGGTATTAGCGAACTTGGCGGTCAAAAAGTCATCGTTAAAGATAAGCAGGCCCGGCTTGAAACGGGTAATTTAGCCGGTTCAGTATTACGCTACGATGATGCCTTTCGTAACGTCATGTCATTTACGGGTTGCACCATTGAAGACGCCGTTCAAATGACGGCTGTTAACCAGGCTGAGGAATTTGGTTTAACTCAAAAAGGTAAGCTATTACCAGGGATGGACGCTGATCTAAACGTCTTTGATCGTGCACTTAATCTGCAAACAACCTATAGTTATGGCCGTGAATTTGACGCGAGCCAAACTGATTAGCTAGGTAAGAAAGGTCGTAAATTTTATGGGATCACCTGTATATATTCAAATTCATAATGAAATCAAGAAAGCGATTGAGGCTGGTAAATGGTCTGTTGGCGATCGAATTCCTTCAGAACGTGAGCTAGCTGTTCAATTCCACGTCAGCCGAATGACACTTCGACAAGCCATTCAAACGTTAGTTGAAGAGGGAATTCTGGAGCGCTTTGTTGGATCAGGTACTTTTGTGGCTAATCAGAAAGTACAGGAAAAAATGTCAGGGGTCACCGGATTTACTGATCTAATGCTTGCTCAGGGTAAACAGCCATCCAGCAAAACAATTTCTTACCACGTGATGAGCCCGTCTTTAAGTGAAAGTGAGAAGCTGAAACTTAAAGATGAGACCCAGGTTCTTCGGATGGAGCGGGTACGATATGGTGATGATGTGCCAATTAGCTTTGAAGTGGCCACCATTCCGCTGGAGATCGTCGAAGGCCTTTCTAAGCAGGAAGTCTCTGAATCACTATACCGGACACTAGAAGCCAAGAAGGGTTTAGTGCCGGGGCATGCCAAGCAAATGGTTTCTGCTTCTTCTGCATCGGAAAGAATCGCGGAATATTTAAACATTAAACGTGGCGATGCCATTTTACGTTTACGTCAAATTTCGTACTTACAAGATGGGCGACCGTTTGAATACGTGAGGACGCAGTACGTTGGTGAACGGTTTGAATTCGTACTTGAAAAATAAAAAAGAACCTAGAAGTGGTCGTATAACCATTTTTGCGATAATCCCTTTATGGTTGTCAGATGAAATACAATAATTCATC
>NZ_BCMI01000046.1 GCF_002217985.1 Secundilactobacillus pentosiphilus | reverse complement strand
ACTAGCGAAATTGACTTCGCAAATTACATTTGATATCAGCCGAAACTGATATACCCTGCACATTTGTGAAACAAAACTTTGTTCAGTTTTCAAAGGTCTACTTAATAACTCGACTTAATTAGTATAACTAAGTTGTAAATTAATGTCAACGCTTTTTTGAATCTTTATTCATTCACATTAACAACTGAATTATTATGACTCTGTTGAATATAAGAGCGATTGAATATCAAATACTTGGATATTCATCCACATAATTAATATTGTCCTCTTTGACAACAGATAAAATAATACCAGCTATTAGCGACAGGGTCAAGGACAAATAATAAATTAACTCAATTATTTTGCAACAAACTCTCTTAGAGCCTCTTGCGCCCAAGCCTGACGCCGTTTTTGAATCGGTTTGAACCCCTCATGAACGTTTCGACTAGTCCAATAATGCTTATGGTGGTCTTCACTTTTGGGAGAAACCGGTTCTAACGGCACTTGCGGTTCTTCCAAGCATCTCAATGAAAGTGAAATTTTACCGGTAAATTCATCAATATCTAAGACCACAACATCGATTTCATCTCCAACGGATAAGTAGTCATGAATATCTTTAACAAAACCGTAATGACACTCAGAAATATGAATCAGGCCCTGAACGTCATTGCCTAAATTAACAAAGGCACCATAGGGTTGAATGCCTGTCACTGTACCATGTACACGGTCGCCAATACGCACTGCTTAAAACCCCTTTCTTCTATAGTAAGTAATAAACTCAACTAAAATAAAAAGCTTGAGGCCTACACACCCCAAGCTCAGTTATCGGTCCCACCTAATCATCAATAGTCACTGATTCGATGACGATATCTTCCAATGGTTTGTCAGACTCATCCGTTTTTACCGTTGCCATTTGATCCACAACGTCCATACCACCTACCACTTGACCAAAAACGGTGTGTCTAAAGTCAAGCCATGGCGTACCGCCTTTTTGATAAGCCTTCACAATTTCTTCAGGAAAATGAGCATCCTTCATCTGCTGAGTCAGCTGCTCAGACATATGCTGATTTTGAACGATAAAAAATTGACTGCCATTAGTATTAGGCCCACTGTTAGCCATTGAAACAGCCCCGCGAAGATTATAAAGTTCCTTTGAAAACTCATCTTCAAACGGTTCATCCCAAATACTTGAGCCACCCATACCAGTACCGGTTGGGTCGCCTCCCTGAATCATAAAATCATTAATTACACGGTGAAAAATCACTTCATCATAATACTTTTTCTTAGCAAGCGACACAAAGTTTTCAACTGCCTTGGGCGCCTGTTCTGGGAACAATTGAATCACAACATCACCCATTGATGAATGGATGGTAGCCCGGGGGCCGTCAGCCTTATCGGGTTGTAACTGTGGATAGTTCACATTAATAACCTCCAGTTTTCTTTCATATCTATTATCCATGAAATATAACGAAAAGCAAGTCTCAAGCCACGGCAGCGGTAAGTGATTAAGCCTCGTGCTGTCCACTGCGGCAATATAAAGTCATTTTGCATTGTAACACATTCCCTTCCCAATTTTTGCTGGTGATCAAGCTAAGTCCTACTACTTATCTGTATAACAGAAGCTTTACCAAAGTTATGATTCGTTTAAATCCACCTTCAGGCCTTTTCCCGGCCCATATTCTTTGATACAATGTCACCAACTTAAATTTTGAAAGGAAACCTCCTAAATTATGGGCCAATTGATTGATTTTGTACTTCATATCGACAGTCACATGGTTAGTATTGTGAATACCTTCGGCGGCTGGTCATACGGCATCCTGTTTCTCATTATCTTCATCGAAACCGGTGCAGTTATTCTGCCATTCTTACCAGGTGATTCACTGCTTTTCGCCGCAGCTGCTCTAGCCGCTAACCCAGATTATCACCTCAGCATCAGCTTGTTCGCCATCATCTTTTTACTTGCCTCCCTCGGTGGTGATTCGACAAACTTCTTTATTGGCCGTCGTGCAGGTATTGCAATCACGCGTCACCCATTCTTTAGTCGTTTTATAAAAGAAGAAAATCTTGCATCCGCCAGAAAATTCTTTGAACGACACGGGAAAGTTGCGATTTTCTTGGCGCGCTTTATGCCAATCATCAGAACTTTTGTCCCCTTTGTTGCAGCAACCTCAGACTACGACTACCGTTCGTTTTTACGTTACAATATTCCAGCCGGTATTTGTTGGGTTCTCCTGTGTTGCGGCGGCGGTTATTTCTTCGGTAATATTGACTTTGTTAAGGCTCATTTCTCTCTAGTCGTTCTGGGTATCATCATTGTATCGATGATTCCAGCCTTTGTTGGTTTACTTAAAAGTCGCACCCAAGTTAGCAAGGATTAATTAAAACAGCTACACAAAAAACTCTAGTCGGTTGCAAACCGCTAGAGTTTTTTTATTTCTCTAAAAAAGTTCGATTGCCTCGCCAAATTCCCCATAACATCACGAGTTCAAACAACCCGAACGCTAATAGAAAGCACTGTGAAAAGAAGCTTTCCGGCAAAACTAAGATCACCGGATCAAAGCGGGGATCAAACAGCCAGTCAGAATTACGAAACAGGACCTTATGGAAATCAATAAAGAACTGGTTAAAGTTCACCAGCATCAACAACCCTGCCAGTACTGGTACAAGGGCAGCTGTTTGAAAAGGCCGGATCAGCTTCCAGAGCTTTTTCTTTACTGACAATCGCTTCAGAAAATGAATTGCCGGCCCAATTGTGACGATCAAGATCCCGTTATTGAGTAAAAACAAGTGTTTCACATCAATAAAGTGCTGAAGACCACTAGGTGAAGTTGGAAAATCCATCATATCCAGCTTAGTTATCCATGGTAACTGTAAATACCCCAGCAGTTGCAGATAGTTTTGTACGATCCGACTGCTTGAAATTTGAACGATTTTAGATAAATGGCCTAATTTTACGTTCAACCAGTAGAGCCACACACTATTAATCGTCAGAAATATCACCAGTGAGATAATCGCTAGAAAGAGTGCCACCCACTGCAAGCCTATTTTCACGCGAGCCTTAGTCATCATCCACCGACCATTCATCTAAACTGTCTATTTCGTACGTGGGTGCAATACGCTGCCGTGCGACCTGTTTACGTGTTGACAAACCAGTATACACCAGTAACGTATCCATGCCGAATCGAATGCCGGCTGTAATATCGGTCTTGTAATTGTCACCGATCATCAAAACCTGTGATTTTTTTAGACCAATCTTCTTTAACGCATTAGCCATAATGATTGTCTCCGGCTTACCAATGTAAATTGGCCGCTGCTGGGTAGTGTAGGCGACCATTTCAACTAATGACCCTGCCCCTGGCAGCATCCCCCGTTCATTCGGGATATTGGAATCCGGATTCGTGCCAATAAACTTCGCCCCGGCACGAATTGCTAACGTCGCCACTTCAAATTTATGGTAGGTCACATCGGAATCTAGTCCAACCACCACAAAATCCGGCTGGCGTTCGTTAAGCTCAAACCCTTTATCCAAGAAAGCTTGAACCAGACCGATTTCACCAATGATGTAAACTTTGTTCTGTCCCGCTTCGGCAATGCCAGCCACATAGTCGGCAGTCGCTAAGCCAGCTGTATAGACATTGTCCGGCTGGACGTGAATATCATGATTAGTAGCTAAGTTATCGACAACGTCCCCCGGCAGTTTAGTCGTATTATTCGTCACAAACAAAAAGTCCTTATTGGCTTTCTGCAGACGTTCAACAAACCGTTTTGCAGCGGGGATCCGCCGTTTACCAGCGTAGACTGTCCCATCCAGATCGATAAAGTAGCCGTCATACTGTTTTTGCATCAAACGCTAATCCTCTTTTTCTCGAATTGTAAATTTACGGTGCTGGCTATGGCCAACCGTCTTAACTGTGCCATGACGCTGGCTGACCGGCGTTTTTTTGACGGGCTTAACCTTTTCCACCGTATAAGCTTTCTGCTGGCCGCTATTTGACCGGTTAGTATGCTTATTAACATGTTGCCGCTGTTGCCGTTTGTTTGAATTTGACCGATCAGCCTTACGTTCTGACAATTGTGAATTATTCGACCGGTTGCCAGAGTGATTGCGGTGTTGCTGTTTACCGCCATTATTTTGATTGCGGTTCGAACGGTGCCCGCCTTCACGCTGGCGAGAGCTCCGCTTAGGCATGACGACTTTTGCGTCCTCGTTATGCATGACAAAATATGGACAACCAGTATTGCAAGCTTCATCTAAATAATCTTGCAGTGCACTGATTTTCAGTTCACCCGCCACGTTACGCTTATCATCATAAAAGCCACGTAGCCGCAACTGGTCAAATCCCCAGTCACCAACCAGGTAGTCGTAACGGGAAAAATAAGTGTTGAACCGGTCGCTCAGCTCAACCCGGTCAAAGGCATCGCGATAGTTCACCATCAATTCATAGGGATGCTCATTGATCTGGTAGTGAGTCGCATCAACTGCCACGATCACCCCACCAGGCTCGCGGCTGGCACGGGCATCATCAATTAAGGTTTGCAATGATTTCTTATCCATGATCTTCCTCCTTTCTAATTGGGTATTGTTTAGCTAGATAATCACCAAAAACAGTTCGTAAAAGCTTGCCGTATAAAATTTCATTCTGTCCGACGATCGAAATTGTTGGAAAAAACGGAATGAAGAGATAGTGATCCGGCATGGCTACCGTGTACGCACGCAACGGTGACAGCGGTTCGCCACGAAAGAGTACCGTCCCATCATGACTGTTGTACGTAATTCCGGAATAGTTCAATGAACCGAATACCTTACCGCGAAAACCCATGCCTTTAATTGGAAAACGCGTCAAAAACTGCCGGTTTTTCTCCATTTCGTGGATCAGCCGCCATAGATTATCACCGCTTAAAGTCACTTTCATCACGTGCATGGCGTGCGGCAGCATCTGGTGCATATGATTACGCGAAATGACGCCAGCCGGCAGATCGCACATAAATAACCCGCCGTTTAAAATGGCTGCATCCGTTCCGGCATAATCTTCCAAGGATGCCAGTCCTTCACTCACTAGCCGGGAATGACCCTGCCAATTTTTCTCCATCGCTACGGGTAAATCGGCCAGCTTTTGGGCGTCTAAAAGCTGCTCTCCCTGCTCCTCATAGCCCTTAATTTCTTGCAGATCACTGGTTGCAGCTTGAAGATTAGCCGTTTGAACAACCGAAGCTGAAGCCTTCGTGATCTGATGATCTGACAGCTCCAGTTGAATGGTACCAACGTACTCACCGTATTTACCGGCCGCACCCAGCAACGTGGTCTGATCGTGTTCGCCATGCGGCAGCAAATGGTGCGTATGCGCCCCAAGCACCACGTTAATTTCTGGAAACCGTTTAGCGATCATCCGATCGACATCCAATCCCAAATGCGACAGCAAAATACTGCAATCGTACTGACCTTCAAACTGTTTCAGCAAATACGGCAGCATCCGCTCCACTGAAATCGGCTGCCAGCCAAGCAGCGGATAGGTTAAGGTATACGGTGCTGTTAGGCCCAGTACCAAAACACGCGTCCCCGCCTGGGTAGTGATCACCTTCCCGGGAAGCGCCCATTTGGGCTGCGTGGTTTTGGGGGCATTCAGTATATTGCCAAGAATCACGTCAAAATTAGCGTGGTCATACAAATGAATTAGCTGCTCCCTGGAATTTCCCAGGCCCTCATTATTACCAATAGTAACCCCATCATAATGAATTTGGTTCATCAAGGTAACATTAGCTTGACCGTTAGTAGCTTCAGTTAACGGGTGCGCCCGATCCATAGCATCACCGATATCAAAGGTTAGGACTTCATGGCCGGCTGCTTGATAACGTTGACGTTCTTCAATCAAATAACGGCGGATCTTAGGCCAATTTTCGAAGTGCGAGTGCAGGTCGTTGGTGTGCAAAATTGTTATTTTTTCAGTCATACCCCAGCTCCTCTGCCAAACTTATCTTCTTTTTTGAAAATCATTATACTTGCCTGCCACCATTTCTTCAATTTCGGCCATCGAAAACGGCGTTCCAAAAGGCGGCTTTTCTTTGAGATAGTCGGTCTCAGGTGTGTCGATACCGACATTGATATCTTCTTTAATATTGACCGAGTAATGGTGGATATGCCCATGAAGATTAATAATCTGTTTAACGATTCCCATCATCATTGGATAATGGGTCATATAGTACTGTCGATGATTGACCTTAATAAGGGCCCCCACGTCGTGAAATTCAAACTTCGGTTTCCCGCCATAAGTGTAGTTATGCTGAGCCAAATATTTGAATAGTGCACGGTTATCATGATTACCCTTAATAAGTACCAGATGCCCATTTAACTCGTTTAAAACGTCGAAAACCGCTGCTTGAGCTGCCCGTTCAGGCCGAATGAAGTACAATGCAATATCACCCAAATGGTACACAGTATCTTCTGGCAGTACCCGTGCATTCCAATGGTCAATAATCGTTTGGTTCATCTCTTCCACCGATTTGAATGGCCTTGGCGCAAAGTCAGAATGACCGAGTAAATCCTTATGAAAAAAATGTGTATCCGCGGTGAAATACAGTTGCACGCTTACCCCTTCTTTGTTCAAAAATTAATCCGCTTTAAAAATTGACTACCCTTTTAGTTTACCATGTTACCCGTTGGATAGGAAAGAACCAGTGTTGAAATGACTGAGCGGCCAATTGTAATAATCAGTCCTCAAAAATAAAAAGAGGGTGCGGTACAACTCGGTAGATTCCAGAATATAATCCCAAAAGACACCATCCCTGCACTTGGCCCTGTCAAGTTGACAAATGAAATAATATAAAGTTTTGTGTAT
>NZ_BCMI01000045.1 GCF_002217985.1 Secundilactobacillus pentosiphilus | reverse complement strand
CGGTTGGAATCAATTTCGAATTGACAATGCCAAGAATATCCAAATGGCGTTTAACTTTAATTTTTTGTATCGGTAAAGGGGTGTGCAGATGGCAATATCACATGACTACATCATCGTCCAAGATGAACAGGGCAAGTACGATGAGATTCTCACTGACCTGGACTATTCAAGCTTTGAGTATGATTATGAACAGAATTCATCCCGCACACTGCAATTCACCGTATACAAAACACCGCTAAACGAGTTTGCCTATAATTTGACGCAGAATGAATCCGTCGTAACGTTTCAAGGACAAGATTTTGTGGTTAAACAGGCTACTCAAACGCAGACTGGGTATGTGTGGAACAAACAAGTAACAGCCCAGCATGTCAGCTATGCTTTTCAAGATTGGACTGCCCAGACGGTTTCTCAAGGCAAGACTTGGCAACTGCAGGATGCCTTAGACTTCATTTGTCAGGGTAATGACCTGGGTTATACGCTGGACTTTCAAGGCAAATTTACGACCGTTAAATTGGATCAGCTGGGAACCAAGAGTGCCTTAGAAGATTTGCAGGATATTGTAACGGCTTTGCATGGCATTATGTTTGCTGATAACAAGCACATCACCATTTATGATGAAGATTCCTTTTACCAAAAAGTCGACAAGACCTTCCGTGAGGTTTATAACACTGAAGATGTTGAAATCGAGCAAGACACCAGCAATCTCAAGACTCGTGTTAAAGTGTTCGGCCCTAAGAAATCGACTAAAGACATCAATTATCAGCAAGTAAAGTGTAAAGACATGGTCTATTCGGGCGATTGGTCCAAGGATAAGTCCTATACCACCAGTAAAGGCGCGCGGGTACGTTACACGATCACAGCACAAAATGAAAATGATATTCTAACCGTCGATACGGAGAACTCTCAGTACGGCGGTATTTTTGATGTGTATCTTGATGATAAGAAGATTGATGCCATTTCAACTTACTCTGGTTCACCGGCGTCCGTAGATGTTTCGACAACGCTCTCTAAAGGGGACCATGAAGTAGAATTAGTATTTGCTGGGGACGACCCCAAGCACGTCATGAAAACGTTGCAGGATGCCCACAACAAAAAGACCTTAACTGATGCCGAAAATAGCGCAGATAAGGCCAAAAAACATGCTAAAAAAGATGATAAGATACCGGATTACGTTGGTAAGGCCAAAAAGGCAATTGCGAAAAGCAAAACTTGGGTGGCAAGAGGAACGGTTGGCGACAAGAATCATTATTTGCTGACCGTTAAGCTGAATCCCTTGAACGACAGTTACTACAAAGTCGTCGGAACTTACATTGATCCAATCGAAAAGAATTATGGCCACAGCTACTGGTTTAGCCCGTTGCATGATAACAGCGCTAAAACCGTAGATGACTTGATGAAATATGCTCAAAAGCAATTAGCTAGTAAGATTGTGCCAACCGTTACGATGACACTGAGCTATCGCGGTCAGGAAGATATTAACGAACGGGAAATGTGGGTGTTTGAAGAACCATCGATGGGCTATCACTCAATCGACGAACGCTTAATGACTCTCAACACGCATCACCCGTACTATTTCCAACCTGGCAGTGTTGGCTTTACTAACGATCGCAACAGTCTGGTTAAATTACAATCGCAATTATATTCAGAAATTAGAAGCACCCGTCAAAGCTTAACGGACGCGGTAGACCCAACATGGGGAACTAGTCCGTTGGTCGGGTACGGAGAAGTAGTAGGTGATACAAGTGGAAATTAGAACCTTAAAGGATCGTGATGGCTCTTCTTACTACCCGCAATCCCATGCCAAATCTACCACCGGATTAATGACCTTTATCCGCAGCTACATGGCTAATTATTACCCCAGTGCGTCGCGAGACGGCAATCCACGGGTAAAGGGTGATGATGGCAAGTGGTATCTATTGGGAGTTGATAAGGATGGTAAGTTATATGCCAGCCCGACTGATGACAGTTCAGATGATGAGGCTGACATGGATTATATCGATGACAAAGATTGAAGGTGAATAATATCAATAAAGCAGTAAAAGTATCAAGTGGGACCTACCTATCAAATAATTTAGATGCTGATGCTCGGACAACGCTTTTAAACGTCATTAATCGAAATTCACGTGGTATTAATGTTAACGCTGACGTACTTAACAACCTGATTGAGAACGCATTTGAACTAGAATCATATCAACTCTCCATCAAGCATTTAGACGGAAAGACCTACACCGAGTCAGTTGCGGATGCCTTTAAGTATTTGATTGGCGTTATTGACAACATCCCCGGTAAAGTAGACAACGCTGATATGCGGATGAGCATGGTCGCCATTGATGGTACACGGTTCGACACCTTACGTGCCAGACTAGAATACGACTTGAAATATTGTCTAGCTTTAGCCAATCCTGATCAAGATGGGTTGATGCCTAAGCAGGATGCACAACGTTTTGAACTAGATGCGTTTTTAGGGCGACCAGCGAAGGTCAAAGAGTTCAATATCACGCGACATATAGTTCACAGCAACGCTATTGTCCAAAGCTTCCAGTATTCACGGGGAACCGGCTACTGGTACACTTGTGCGCGAGTTGATAATGATAATTATGGCAATTTATTACATTTTCTCCAGTTTAAGGGTGATCAGCCAACTGGCGAATGGATGGATATCAATAACACTAATCATGGTTCGGCCTTCGAGGTTCAAACTGTTGGTGGTGTGGACCATATTTTAGTCGGCCTTAATAGAGTTGCTGGGAGTGATCCAGTAATGGCTGATATCACATGGGATCCTAAGAAGACAAAAGCTTGGGGCGACGCTGGTATTGAACTGGCTGGCGTGAATACAGGCAAAGAACAATATTTAGTTTTTGATGAAACTCAGAACCTCGTTGTGATTCGGACCACGGGAAATCATAACAATGATTTGATTCAGGTGTGGAATCATGATGAATGGATGCAAAACATTGGGCATGATGTCTATCAGTTCAATATTGATGGCAGCCAATATTACCCATGCCAAGGTTTTGACGCTGATAATGGTAAACTT
This sequence comes from Secundilactobacillus pentosiphilus, assembly GCF_002217985.1. Classification (GTDB taxonomy): domain Bacteria; phylum Bacillota; class Bacilli; order Lactobacillales; family Lactobacillaceae; genus Secundilactobacillus; species Secundilactobacillus pentosiphilus. The sequence continues at coordinate 4,515 of NZ_BCMI01000045.1, read as the reverse complement.
TATTGGCATTCTGGTGATGACGCTAACTCTGATGAAAGGGTTAGCGTTTTTGATTACACCGGTAAAGTTTTGCTCAGCATTGATGAAACCAAGTACAACTTGATTGGTGATGATACGGCAGTGGGAAAAGCCGAACCAGAAGGCTTGTCGCTGGTCAGTGATGATGGTGGAAATCCCATGATTGCTTTTGGCCATGTATGCGGTCCTCAAGGCGCCCGGCGGTATATTCTGCATGCTTATAACTATGAGAGTTGGTTAGAAAAGTTAATTCAACAGGGCGGTTCGACATCTCACCAAGCAATTCATGTGCCGGTTTCACAGACTACGCTCAGTGAACTAGGCTCGGGCTGGTGGTATGCCACGGCTGACCAAATGCGGACAACAATTAATGACAAACCGCAAGATTACATCATCAGTAAAAGTGCTAAGACCTGGTACTATGCAGTGTTAATCGAGATTACCACAGCACCTAACGGCTATCGATATGAACATATGATTCAGTTGAGGCCAGATCACAAACGCATGGGTTGGAACCGGATTGAATATGCTGGTACTTGGCCGGGTTCAAGCACCCTAGGCTCACTGGGGCATGGTTGGGTGCCAGACAATGGTAAAGTCTTGCTTTGGTCAGGTGATGCCAGTGCTAAAGGTGAAAAAGGGACATTTTATAATCACGTCACACACTATGACACTTTCCTAATTGGCTATCAGAATACCTCGGCTTCTAGTCAAACTATAAATTATAAAGAATTTAAAGTAACGAAGCATGCTGATGGACGAATGGCAACCAGTACAGTACCAATTCACGATATCAACCTACCGCAGGCTTTAGGTACTCAAGGAAACAACTTTTATTGGCTTTATGAGTGTGATCTACACGTTGTGAGTGATCATTTTGAAGTATCAGCGAATCTGCGGATTTCGGATGCATCAGATTGGCATACGGCTATTCCAAATACAGTAATTGGCCAAACTGACGACAAAGGCGAAAAGTATAAAGGCATTGTGATTAAAGAAGTTTGGGGAGTGATCAAGAATGGCTGATGTAAAAGCTCAACCGGATTATGTTTTAGTTCCAAACCCTAGCGGCGGCTATACCAAGATGGACCGGGCGACTGCCAAAGATACTGGGCAAACCTTTGTAGAAGTTCCGTCTACTGGAACACCACGAAGCATGATCAATCCGGTCTACGATGCGACTGCGGGTACCTGGTCGGATACGGTGGCCACGCAGAAAGAATTGAGTGATTTAACTAACCAGGTTGCCAGTACCGATGATGTAGCGAACCAAGCTGCCTTAGCTTTGCAGGCATTAACACTGGCAGTTGCCGGTAAGGTGACATCGACACCATTAACTAACTGGGCGGATCGGATTAAGAGCTATCGTAGCCTAGCGGATCAAGGTGGGTGGACAGATGATCAGGTTGCCAATGCAGTTACAGTCAGCTGGATCACGGCCGACGATTACGCAGCAATCACTGGCAAGAGTTATGTCGCCCCCACAGAAGGAGATGGAACTAAATAATGGTTCAAAGTTTAGTTAAAGATATCATGGGCGTTATTGATATAACGCCAACTAATACAAGCGTCAACTGGCGGGGAAATACCTGGTTTACAGGTGATTTAAATACGGATGTCATGAAGTTGCAGGTGATTCGTAACGGTGCCCCCGTGATGCTGTCAGATAACACCACCAAAGCTATCATGCACATTATTTCCGCTAACAAAAATTACGACAACACCGTGACACTGGCGGTTTTAGATGCTGCTAACGGCATTGTGGGATACACCCTGACTAAAGAACGAAACTATCCCGGTGGTTTTACCTGCCAGGTAGCTCTCACCACTGATGAAACTAGTCAGCGAGCAATCACAACTAGTTTTAGCTTTACACTGAACATCGATACATTTAGCAATGTCAATGGTGACGATGTGGTCAAACTGTATTCGTCTTTCTGGGATATGTATGATGAAGTTTTAAACCTATATAACCAGATCAAAGACCAGCTCGATAATGACAGCGGGACGCTGGAGCAGATGCTGGATCAATATATTCAAAAATACTCTGACAAAATCGATACTTACAGTGACCAGCTGCAAGATACGATCAAAGATTATCAAACTTGGAAAACGCTGCTAGGCAATGAGCAGGACATTTGGGCAGCTTTAAATAGCCGGCCTACGTATGCCGAACTGAAACATCAAATCGGCAAGCTTTCAAGTGGGACACCTAAGTACTACCCATCAATTCAAGCGATTCAGGCCGCTTTCCCAAATGGCGATGATGGCATGTATCTGTCCGGTGCAGACAATCACGTCTACGGCTGGGACCGAACCACCAGCAAGTGGGTCGACTGCGGTATCTATCAAGGCAAAGCACTAGATATATATCCCAATGTTGGGATCGTTTCTTCTGGGACATTCACGATTGACCTGCTAAATAAGCATGTCGACTTGCGGGCCGGCACCTTGATTGAACGGGTGGGATTACCAGAAATCCACGTTTCTGCTAATTCAGGATTAGACCTGGCCAATATCGGCAACGGCGTTGATTACATCGTTTACGATGAGCCAACCAACGTTTTGACCGAAGTCAGTTCGATTGCCGAGTTAACTTCAACGGAAGTCGTTCTAAATGCTATTGCGGACGGACAGACCGTTTTTCCGTACAATCGACACACAACGGTGGTATTCAACAGTGCGGAGATGCTGGCACCAACCAATCGGGCAGCTAATATTGGCGATGCAATATACGTTGACTGGGATCAGCAAGCCATTTCAATCCCTAAGTCAACAATCATCGAAAGCACCGATAATCGTTTTTACACAGTGACCTCCAAAGATGAATTAACACTAGACTTCTCGGGATACAAAACTAAAGGTGTCGATTTCATGCTGATTTATGACACTTTAGGTAAGACCTTTAGCTTACAAGAAATCGCTAACCAAGACTATACAACCACTAACCAGGGCTTTTACAGCTCACAGCTGGTACTCGCAATCGTTAATGCTGCCGGGCTGAAGTTCATCGAGCATGGATCGAATATCGTGGTCAAACCATTTGGTGAATCCAAACAGGGAAATGCCACAATCTTGCAAGGCACTTTGACCATTGATTCAGCTAACAAAACGATCAACTTTAGCGATGATTTTATTTTAGGTATTCCACAAGCCGGCCGCTTTCAATTAGTAGACAGCAAAAGTAATTTAACCTATGAAGATAAAGCCACCGGTTCCAGTATCAATGCATTGTTCTATCATTTGACGCTGACCGAAAGAAGCTTTTATGTAGACGTTTATCCGCATGATCGCGACGATTTTCGCATCTTGACGTTCTGGAATGGTAAAGCCTTTGGTATTGATGATTTAGACCATGTGGTAGTTGACGGCGTCGGCAATGGTGGCCGTGGGACCACCGACTCTTCGACTAACTGGAGTTTGCAGGAATTGTCCACGCAGATGTATTCCAAAGATAAACCCGCCGTAAAGATTGCTAATTTAGGGGACTCGACGTATCAGATAACCGGGACTTCCAGCACTGATGGCCGTTGGTCTGATCTATTACAGCCAATTTTACAAGCTGAAACCGGTAATCCTAATATCACCGTAGTTAATGGTGGCTTCAGCGGGAAATCGATTCAATGGATCCACGACAACTTTAACGATTATTTTGGTACTGGCAAGCAGTTTGATGGCGTGCAGTTCGTCATTTTAGGCATGGGCCTCAACAATGCTACCCAGTTCTACAACTTGGATGTCATCAAAGGAATCACTCAAGATGTGATCCAAAAGATTCGGGCACTAGGCATGTCGGTTTGTTTAGCAACGACTCAAGCCAACAACCTAACGACTTTAAGCGATCGGCAGGAGTGGTATATGTATGCAGCTGAAAATGCCATGCGCAAAGAATTAGCCCATGATCTAAATTTGCAGTTACTGGATTTAAACGCTGCTACACAAGCTTTTCTACAGCATTCACACGTTAAAAATAGTGATATCACTTTTGACGGTCTCCACTTTGCACCGCGTGGACATCAATTTGAAGCTGATTGGTTTGAAGACCAATTGCTGACCCGGGCTATGACGATTACTGACGATTGCCAAGTCGACCCAACACTGCAAAATACCAAGTCAGATGCACCGCAGGAATGGGTGGTCGACAACCCCGACTTTACAGACGGGTTCAAGACTAAATTTCAGACGACTAAAAACACAGCTGACACGCTGATCTTAGATACTTTGATTATGAACATGAATACCACGCCGAAAGAATTAGTCGCCTATGCCGATGCCCCCAACGGTGCATATGTGCTGGTTAACGGTGTCAAATACCCTTTAAATAATGGTAAAACGGTCCTCTTGAGCTATGCAGAAATGGCAATGTATCACATTCAGATCATGTCTGGGACTAATGCCAGCATTGACCTTGAAGGCGTAAAGTTTGAAGCTTAGCGGGTGATAAAATGCACAAATTTATAGAAAATCTAAAAAACAATCCGTTTCATACCGTGATTG
>NZ_BCMI01000044.1 GCF_002217985.1 Secundilactobacillus pentosiphilus | reverse complement strand
TACACAAAACTTTATATTATTTCATTTGTCAACTTGACAGGGCCAAGTGCAAGTTCGTCTTTTTAGTAGGCGTTTAAAAATTATTTGCGATCTTTTGAGCTAGTCATGATCGAGTCAATCAAGCCGTAATCAACAGCTTCTTGAGCGGTCAGGTAATGGTCACGTTCAGTATCTGCATTGATTCGGTCAATCGGTTGACCTGAATTATCTGCTAAGATCTGGCTGATCATCTTACGAGCCTTCAAAATTTCTTCAGCTGCGATTTCAATTTCAGTTTGTTGACCTTGAGCACCGCCTGATGGCTGGTGAATCAAGACTTGTGAGTGCGGTAATGCGAAACGCTTGCCCTTAGCACCAGAAGATGCCAGAACACTGGCCATTGAAGCAGCCATACCAGTAACGATGGTTTGAACATCAGACTGGATGAAGTTCATGGTGTCGTAGATTGCCATACCAGAAGTGATCACACCACCTGGAGAGTTGATGTAAAGATAAATATCTTTGGTTGAATCTTGCGCATCCAAGAACAAGAGCTGAGCGATAATCGCGTTAGCCATGTCGTCTTCAATCGCACCGGAAAGCATGATGATTCTGTCTTTTAGTAGGCGAGAGTAAATATCATAAGCACGTTCGCCGCGGGAAGATTGTTCAATAACCGTTGGGACTAAGTTCATAGCTTTGCAGCCTCCTTATGATCTGTAGTTTATTAGTCGTTTTGACTAACTGATTTGTAGTTTAACCTAAAGGTCAAAAAAGGTCAAACAAAATCACTCGATGGTAAAACGCATCTTGTTAGCCTTTATGCCCAAGGTTTAGGATAACATATTTTTCGCGGAGATACCGCCTGAATACCCTGAACTATTATGCTGTCAATTGTATAAAGCTGGTATTGACACCGGTTTGATCGGTTATCATACTAGGTGTTAAAAACTGCTGTTTCACAGGGGGAAGTTTATGACGTGGTTGCTGGTGTTTTTTCCAGCTTTGCTGGCTGGGTTGATTCAAGGCTTGACGGGTTTTGGTGCCGTCATTATTATGATGATCTTTTTTCCGTCGATTTTACCGATGGCACAGGCTGCCGGAATCGGTGGCATCATCATGCTATTGAGCGAAATGGCCTTAGTGTTTCATTATCGAAAGGCAATTAAACTCAAACGTGTGTTACCGGCGTTTATCGTCTATGCTGCGGTGGCAACGTGGTCCGTTCATCTGGGCTTAGTGCTTAATACCCATGTTTTACGTGTGATGTTAGGCATATTATTAATTGCATTGTGCATCTATTTCTTGAGTTCAAAGAGTGCCGGAAGTCAGCATTATCCTTGGTATGTGGCACTGTTCTTTATGGTGATTTCCGGTTTCTTTAACGGCTTATTTGGGATTGGCGGTCCGTTGATGGCCCTTTATTTTCTATCCTTGTCGAAATCAATGCCTGAATACATTGGTAACGTTCAGACCTTTTTTCTGATTGATGGCTTCTATATCACGAGTGTTCGGATAGCCAGTGGCATCCTCGGTCCCCGAATCATACCGTATATTCTGGTTGGTATGGTGGCCGCAATTATTGGGACGATCATCGCGTCGCGTTTGTCCGCTCGGTGGGACCTAGCGATAGTTAAACCGTGGATCTACCGGTTCATTGGGGTGGCTGGGTTGTACTATTTGATATTTTAACCAGTGATAAAAATGGAACAGGTCAGAGTTCTAATTCTTTCTTAAAATAGACGCGGTGATAGCCGGCATCCAATCGACGGTCATATTCAACGTAGCCAAGGTGCTTATAAATGGCTATGTTTTCGGTCATTTTTTCGTTTGTCAGCAATCTGATTTCACGCTGACCGTGCTGTTTAGCAAAGATTTTGGCAAACTGCAGTAAGTGCTTGCCAAGTGATTTGCCTTGAAAAGCCGGCACCACTGCCACGGTATCTAAATGAACGTAGGCTGGTTCATTAATCAGCGCGATTAGTCCAGCAAACTGGTGATCATAATTCAAAATATACACCCAGTCATTGGCGATGTAATCTGCATAATTCTTTAGCATGGGTGCCGGTTTACGATCCATTCGCGTTAAGTATTTTGAAAAGGCGCCTTGGAAACATTTTATGATGCTCGGAAGATCAATGACTGCTGCTTGGCGAATCTCGATGTTAGCTGTCATTCAATCACGACCTTTAATTGATTTCTTGGTCAGTATACAAAATTATTGAGCCAACGTCACTAATTGTTAGCGGGAATTTGTACTCGAGGTGGGCGGATGAGTGAGGAATCCTTTTCTAATGTTTTTGATAACGGGAAATGTTTTTGGCTTTCAGCAGTTAAGCACAGAATGAAAAAGATCACCAACAAATGCTCATAATGCCAGCATTGTCGGTGATCTTTTTTAAATCGGAATCTCTGATGCGCCCGGGGGGAATCGAACCCTCATTTCAAGAACCGGAATCTTACGTGCGATCCATTACACTACGGGCGCATGTTTCTGTTTTTCAACACTAGAATACTATACCTGAAATTGAATATAAATACAAGGGTAAATCTCTTAATTACGCCGAGTGATTTGGTAGCAGAATGTTTGTCCGCTAGTTTGCATTTAAATAAGTCGCCTGCTATAATCTTGTTTGTGGGTAGCAATAAGCACCCATTAATTTTTGGCCTGTATGGGTCGGGTTACGTCACTATGGGACATAACCCGTCCCAACCGATGGTAGAGAGTTGGTTAAGACTATGGATCTCGAGTGGAGATGGGTGAATGCGGTTGTACCGAAGATGACCCAGAAGCTGCTCAGACGCTATTCATTGCTGTTGACAATCAGGCAGACGCAGCCAGTTGGCCGCCGTTCTTTAGCCGAAAAGATGGCTTTGACTGAACGCACAGTGCGAACTGATTTAGATAGTTTGGTAGATACCGGCTTGGTGTCAATGCAGACCAATGGCGTTTGGTTGACAGATGATGGTCAAAAAGCAATTCTTAACTTGCAACCGTTAGTAGCTGATTTAACCGGTCTTCGTAAGAAGGAAACGTTGCTCAAAGAGCGGCTAGGCCTGCAAAATTGCCTGATTGTTTCGGGCGATTCGGATAAACAGGCAGACGTTAAACAAGCAATGGGGAAAGCCACTAACGATTTATTGCGGCAGAAGCTGCCAGCTGGTGAGAGCGTTATCGCTGTCATGGGCGGTACCACAATGGCTGCTGTCGCTGGTACGTTATCGGCTGCCATAGCTGATGACCGGCAGTTAACTTTTGTGCCGGCTCGGGGCGGTATGGGTGAGTCACCTAAGATTCAGGCGAACACGGTTTGCGCCCGAATGGCTGAGGTTACAAACGGTCATTTTCAGGCACTGTATTTACCTGAATTAAGCTCCGAATCAGCATCAACTTCATTACGTCATGAGCCTGCAATTGCGCAAACCCTTGATCTGATTGACCACGCAAACGTGGCGATCCATTGTGTGGGCGATGCAATGTCGATGGCAAAAAGGCGTCAAATGTCCGACAAAGTAACGGCAACGTTAGTTAAGCGGCACGCGGTCGGGGAGGCCTTTGGCGATTTCTTTGACCAGAATGGTCAGATCGTTTACCGGGTTCCCAAACTAGGCTTGTCGATTTCAGATCTTGATCGAATGGATCTGGTTGTTGCCGTTGCTGGCGGCCACAGTAAGGCTGCCGCAGTTGAGGCATATTTTAAAATTCCTCCGGCCAAGACGTTTTTAATCACGGACGAAGGTTTAGCTGACATGATTTTAAAGTAGTGATACTATATATTAGTGTCGCTGTTTAAAATAATTATTTTTTACTTCCTAAAGGAGGAAAACACAGTTATGACTGTAAAAATTGGTATTAACGGTTTTGGCCGTATTGGACGCTTAGCATTCAAGCGGATCCACGAACTTCATTCTAACGACATCGAAGTGGCAGCAATCAACGATTTGACTACCCCTTCAATGCTGGCATACTTGTTAAAGTATGATTCAACACACGGCCGTTTCCCTGGCGAAGTTTCAGCAACTGATAAAGGTATCGTTGTTGACGGCAAGGAAATCCCTGTATATGCAGAACCAAAGGCACAAAATATTCCTTGGGTTAAGAACGATGGGGTTGACTTTGTTCTCGAATGTACTGGTTTTTACACTTCAGAAGAAAAGTCACAAGCTCACTTGGACGCTGGCGCAAAGCGTGTCTTGATCTCAGCTCCAGCCGGTGCCGTTCGTACCGTTGTTCCAGGTGTTAACTTGGATACTTTACAAGCTGATGACAAGATTGTTTCAGCTGGTTCATGCACAACCAACTGCTTGGCACCATTAGCATACTTCGAAAACCAAGAATTCGGTATCAAGGCTGGTACTATGACGACTATCCACGCCTTTACTTCAACTCAACAAATTCTTGATGGCCCTCGCGGCAAGAAGATGCGTAACAACCGTACTGCAAGCATCAACACGATTCCTCATTCAACTGGTGCAGCTAAGGCTATTGGCTTAGTTATTCCAGAATTGAATGGTAAACTCCAAGGCCACGCACAACGTGTTGCCGTTGTTGATGGTTCATTAACTGAATTAGTTGCAATCCTTAACAAGAAGGTTACTGCTGATGAAGTTAACGCAGCTATCAAGAAGCACACTGTTGATAACGAAGCCTTCGGTTACAACGATGACGAAATCGTTTCAACTGATATTATTGATGACCCTCATGGCTCAGTATTTGACCCAACTCAAACTGAAGTTACGTCTGCCGGCGATGCTCAATTAGTTAAGACTGTTGCTTGGTACGACAACGAATGGGGCTTCACTTGCAACATGGTTCGTACATTGTTGCACTTTGCTTCACTTTAATATTTAATTAGTAAGCATTAAAAGGCGGAGGAGGGAGACTTTCTCCGCCTTTTACAACAAATGACTTGTACCATAGGTCACAATGATCAACTTGATATAAATCAGGAGGACTTAAAATTGGCTAAATTAACTGTTTCAGATTTAGATGTAAAGGGTAAAAAAGTCTTAATGCGTGTGGACTTTAACGTACCCATTAAAGATGGTGTCATCGGCAACGATAACCGTATCGTAGCTGCATTGCCAACCATTAAGTACGTGATTGAACATGGTGGTAAAGCCATCCTGCTTTCTCACTTAGGTCGAATCAAGTCTGAAGACGACAAGCCGGGCTTATCAATGCGTCCAGTTGCTGAACGTCTTTCAAACTTATTGAACAAGCCCGTCACTTTTGTTCCGACAACAGAAGGCCCACAACTTGAAGACGCCATCAACAAGATGAACGATGGTGATGTCTTAGTTATGGAAAACACCCGTTACGAAGACGTTAAGAACGGTGAACAAGTTAAGCGCGAATCAAAGAATGATCCAGCTTTAGGCAAATACTGGGCATCACTTGGTGATTTATTCATTAACGATGCTTTCGGTACTGCACACCGTCAACACGCTTCGAACGTGGGGATTGCTTCAAACATGCCACAAACCGCTGCTGGTTTCTTAATGGAAAAGGAAATCAAGTTTATCGGTGGCGCGGTTTCAAACCCAGCTCACCCATTCGTTGCCATCTTAGGTGGTGCCAAGGTTTCTGATAAGATCGGTGTTATCGACAACTTATTAGGTAAAGCCGACAAAGTGATTATCGGTGGCGGTATGACTTATACCTTTTATGCTGCTAAAGGCATGAAGATTGGTAATTCACTCGTTGAAAAAGACAAGATTGATTTAGCTAAACAAATCATGGATAAAGCCGGCGACAAGTTAGTATTGCCTGTTGATTCCGTTGTTGCTGAAAAGTTCGATAACGATGCCGCTCACAAGACTGTCGATGGCGACATTCCTGACGGTTACATGGCCTTGGATATTGGACCTAAGTCAGTTGCTGAATTTGAAGACGTTTTGAAGTCAGCTAAGTTAGTTGTTTGGAACGGCCCAATGGGTGTGTTTGAAATGAGCAACTACGCTGAAGGAACACTTGAAATTGGTAAGTACCTGGGCACTTTATCCGACGCTACTACTATCGTCGGTGGCGGTGACTCAACAGCTGCCGTTCAACAACTCGGTGTTGGCGACAAGTTAACCCACATTTCTACCGGTGGCGGTGCTTCACTAGAGTACCTTGAAGGTAAGACTTTACCAGGTATTGCTGCTATTAGCGAGAAGTAAATCTGTTTAAAGAAGCTAGGAAGATTTCCTGGCTTCTTTGTGCATTCTCAGTGATCATAGCCATTTCTTGAAATTGATGGTGAACTTCACTAGCTAAAACGTTTTCATTCCGATAGAATAGTGTTGTGACTTTAAATGACTGAACAAAAGGAGCGTTTACTGTGCGGATACCACTTATTGCGGGTAATTGGAAGATGAATAAGTCGATCAATGAAGCCCGTTCGTTTATGCAAATTGTTTCAGATCAGCTGCCAGAACCAGATCAAGTGGAGACGGCAATAGCAGCACCTGCTATTTTATTAGAGACGATGATTGAAGCTAATGGTGCTGATCGACTAAGAATTGGTGCTGAGAATTGTTACTATGAGGATGCGGGTGCTTTTACGGGGGAGACTTCTCCGCAGGCACTTGCTGAAATGGGCATTCCATACGTGATTGTTGGTCACTCTGAACGGCGAAGTTACTTTAACGAAACCGATGACATCATTAATCGGAAAGTTCACGCAGTTTATCGCAACCACATGACACCAATCCTGTGCTGTGATGAAACGATGGGCCGGCTGGAGGCTGGCGAGAAGATTCACTGGGTAGTCAGCCAAGTTACCGGTGCTTTAAAAGGCGTCAGTGAAGATTTAGCTCGCCAACTGGTGATTGCCTATGAACCAAGCTGGGCAATCGGCAGCGGCAAGTCCGCTTCAGCTGATCAAGCTGAAGAGGGCTGCTACCTCATTCGTCAAACTATCGCTGACATTTATGGCGACGATGTTGCCAACCAGATGCGTGTTTTATACGGCGGCAGTGTTAATCCAGAAAATATTTCCCAAATCATGGCTAAGCAAAATATCGACGGTGTTTTAGCCGGCGGTGCTAGTCTTGATCCAGAAACATTTTTACAACTGGCACACTACCAAAAATAAACTACAAATAGTAATTGCAAGTTCAAAGGTAAACTAATAGAATAGACTGCGGGGAATTGTTTCCCGCTAGGTTAAACTTTCATAAGGAGAGAATACAATGTCAATTATTTCTGATATTTACGCCCGCGAAGTCTTAGACTCACGCGGTAACCCAACTGTTGAAGTTGAAGTTTACACAGAAGCCGGTGCAGTTGGCCGTGGAATCGTACCTTCAGGTGCTTCTACTGGTGAACATGAAGCTGTTGAATTACGTGATGGTGACAAGAACCGTTTCGGTGGCAAGGGTGTTACTAAGGCTGTCGACAACGTTAACAACATCATCGCTAAGGAAATTATTGGTTACGATGTAACTGATCAAGTTTCAATCGACAAAGCAATGATCAAGTTAGACGGTACGCCTAACAAGGGCAAGCTGGGTGCAAATGCCATTTTAGGTGTTTCATTAGCTGCTGCTCGTGCTGCTGCTGACGAACTTGAAGTTCCGCTATACAACTACTTAGGCGGCTTCAATGCTCACGTACTTCCTACTCCAATGATGAACGTTATCAATGGTGGGAAGCATGCCAACAACAAGGTTGACTTCCAAGAATTCATGATCATGCCCGTTGGTGCTCCAAGTATTAAGGAAGCTATCCGGATGGGTTCAGAAACATTCCATGCCTTGAAAGCTATCTTAAACGACCGCGGTTACTCTACTGCCGTTGGTGATGAAGGTGGATTTGCACCTGACTTGAAGAACAACGAAGAACCATTCGAAATCTTAGTTGAAGCTATCAAGAAGGCTGGTTACAAGCCTGGCAAGGACGTTGCAATTGCCTTTGACTGTGCTGCATCAGAATTCTACAACACTGAAACTAAGACTTACGACCTTAAGGGTGACGGCAAGTCATACACTGCTGATGAATTTGTCAGCTTACTTGAAAGCATCGTTGACAAGTATCCAGTTATCTCAATCGAAGACCCATTAGACGAAAACGAATGGGAAGACTGGCAGATGGCAACTTCTCGCTTAGGCAAGAAGGTTCAAATCGTCGGTGATGACTTGTTCGTTACGAACACTGATTACCTTGCAAAGGGTATCAAGATGGGTGTTGCTAACGCCATCTTAATCAAGCTTAACCAAATCGGTACTTTGACTGAAACCGTTGAAGCCGTTGAAATGGCTAAACAAGCAGGTTACACTGCTATCATTTCACACCGTTCAGGTGAAACTGAAGATACCACTATTGCTGACTTAGTTGTCGCATTGAACGCTGGTCAAATTAAGACTGGTTCAATGAGCCGTGGCGAACGTATCGCTAAGTACAACCAGTTGATGCGTATCGAAGATCAACTTGGCGAAGTTTCTGAATACAAGGGTGTTCACTCATTCTACAACTTGAGCGAACAAGCTCGTGAAGCTATCCAAAACAAGTAATAATGAATTTAATCGGACTGGTTCAGTCTGATTAAAAAGAAGGAGGCTGTGACTTAAGTCATAAATCATAGCTTTCAAAAAAGACTTATCGAAG
>NZ_BCMI01000043.1 GCF_002217985.1 Secundilactobacillus pentosiphilus | reverse complement strand
ATCACGACCCTCTTTAATCTCATCACCCTGATACATGATGGACTTGATATAATTCAAATCTTTTCCATAAACAGTAGCATTAACAGAACCGCCAGCCGGTTGTACATCCACAGCCAGAGGGATTGGATCACCCCAGCCTTTAATAACGTTACCTTCATCATCTTTAGTCTTGATCATCCGCTTGGCAAAAATTGTCGTACGGGACTGATGAGCTAATCGCATGATGAAAGCCCCCTTGGTGTAGCAACTCGATAACGAATCAATGGTCGCTGAATCTCCATTGGTATGCCATTAACGAAGTAGCGGTCAATATTGCCTTCGTCCCGTTGAGCTTCACCTTCAGTATCTAATCGGTTGTAAGCGACTACTGCTAATTGCTTAGCATAGACGTTCATACTACCAATCATTTCTGTACGTCTAGTGAAGTCCAGCACGGTTGCTACAGCGTCATCGTATAAATCGCTGACCAGCTGAGCATCGGCAGAACCAGCCGTAACATCTAATCGCCGACAAAGACTGTTTAGTGTGTCATCATCAGCCATTCATATCACCTCTAGGCTAATTTGATTGGCTTAGCTTGGAATACTTCGTTTGCACCTGGGAATGATGGCAATGCAACAGCAGAAGCCTTTTCCCATGTGCCTACAGGGTCTTTGCCTCCAGTGTAGACCGTAGCAAAGACATTACCGATAGCTTGCTTGTTAACACTAGAATCATCAGCTAAACCGATTTCTTCTGGTGTTGGTCCAAAGAGCTTTTCACCAGGGTTATCGTCAGGCATCATAACGAATGCATCTTCTGGGAAGTAACGATATGAAGTCAGAACACCTTTTTCATCAGTGCCACGATACTTTGCATCGTAAGTACGGATGATAGGTAAACCTTGTGCTTGCATAAAGGCATCAAAGTCAGCTTGACCCAATGCACGAGTAGAAGTGCCATAAATTGCCTTCAAAACGTTAGCGTTACGAGTTAAGTAACGGTAGATCCGCTTAGAGGTTAATACCCGTGTAGGTGCAACATCCATTAAATCTGACCAATCTTCAATGTCTTTGATTGGATCGGCAGAATCACTATCCCAAGTAGTTCCGGCTTTACCAGTTAAATCAACTTGGTGAGTTGTAGGCACTTGATAGTCAAAATCAGTTGCTTCACCAGTATCAGGATTAATAACACTGACTTTACCAGTTGCCAAAGCGTCCATAGACATCTTTTCAACACGGGCAAGCACACCTTGAACTAATCCATCAATGTCATCAAAGACACGGTTTTTAAGATAATCAGCTTCAGCAGCATTCCGTGGATTACGTAATGCATACAAGTCCTTTTCCTTAATTTGCATCTTTTTCTTGATCAATGCTAATTCAAGTGATGTCTTGTTAGCTGAACGACTACCAATATCAGCTTCAGCATCAAAGGCTGAAACATTGGCAATAACTGGTGTTCGATTGCCAGCATAGACTTGATCCAATTCCAAGGTTTCAACCCGGCGTGGTGCAAATAATGTATCACCTAATAATTGTGGATACTGACGGTCACGCACATAATCCAGCGTGTCACGTAGTGGGAATAATTCGTCAATCGTGGCGAATCGCTGTAAATTCAAAGTTGCCATTCTTGTTCCTCCTTTTTATTTAGACGACCCTGTGGTTGAACCAGTGCCGCTAGTTGTACTGCCAGTGGTACTTGCAGCTGGAGTACCTGAATCAGTTGTAGCTGGAGCTGGCTTTGCCAACTTGTCAGCATCTTTAAAATGAATAGTGGTCATTGCTGTAATTGCTTCAGCAGTTGGAGCTACTGGTAAGCGTTGACCTAATACCCATCCTTCAACCATCAATGGTGCTAATTGAGCGCCGTTAGTGACATTAACTTCATCCAACAAAATACCTTTTGCCTTTGCATCATTAGTTGGCAAGATAGTTCCTGCTGGGATCACCTTTTGTCCTAAATCGTCTGTAGCGACTGCAGCGTTAGTATCATCAACCATTGTTGAGAAGCTGGTGAATTTTGAACTCGCTAAAAAGTTAACTTCATCTGCAGTTACTTTTTTACCTACATACATCTAAATTCCTCCTTTAGTTTGTGCTCCAAATGTCATTCTTTGAAGCAGTGCTTTGCTTATTCCGCATTTCTGCTGCAGTTTTACCAGCAGAGCTTGCTTGAGTAGTCCCGGCGGTACCAGGAACATTTGCTGAACTTGCTAACTTCTTATCCACACCAGTTTGCACAGCTGAGCGATATGACTCAGTAATGGCTTTGTAGACATCATCTAAAGCATCAGTCTTTCCCAGAGCTGGTTCGAAAGCTTTAACTAAACTAACAGGCAGACCGTCATTAGCTAACTTTTCCGAGATGTTCGCACGATTTTCACCAATGACTAATTTCTGTTCACGGTCAGCTAATTCCTTTTCCCGTTTGTTGTCGTCAAACTCACGCTTCTCAGCAGGCGACATGTCTTCATAGGCTTTTTGTTGGTTTTGTTCCTGAGTCCATGTCTCCTTCAGTTTTGAAGCTGATTTGGTAAATTTCTTATCATACCAACTATCTAGTTCTGACTGGTCTTTAAAGACAATTGCGTCTGGATCAGCAGGCTTTGTATCAGTGCTATCATCTGCAGGCTTTGTCCCATCTGTGTTCGTTGTTTCTGATGTTGTTGTCGCAGAATTATCACTTGTGTTGTCGCCTGTATCTCCATCGCCATCTGCAAACCGTTGTAAATTGAGTGAGTAAAGTTTCAGTAATTTCATGGTTAAACCTCCTAGCCCATATACGTTCATAGACCGCAAAAGAAAAACACCCCACGAACATCAACTAAGGTTGACCCACGAACAGTGCTTTACTTTTTATGTAGCGGTAGTTTGAACCCACACACGCTTTATTTTAATTTGAGTAGTTTATTGACTTGCTCAGGTCAAATAGCAATTACATATGCGTTAAATACAATTGAAATAGCATGACCAGCGTCCAGCAAACGACTGAAGCAATACATACTGCTCCAAACTGCTGGTATTTCTGCCGGTCACCAAGCAATGTGTCATCAAAAAGAGCCAACAGCGATATCACCGCTATCAGCCCAAGTACAATTTCATAGCCTAACATTCGCTCACACTTTCTTTTCGGCAGCAGTTACTTCAGCTTCACCATGTTTCTTGATCAGTATCGCTTCCCACTGTTGGTAAGTAGCGTCTGCTGGAATACGCATAGTCTTATCAGTAATTGGATCACGAGCGGTCCGATAGCCACCAGTCTTAGCATTGGTCATATGAGCAACGGCAATCGTCCGACAAAACGGATGAAATGGCGGATACGTACCATCTTTACCAGCTACTTTGGCATCAGCAACTTTGAACACTTTGCCATCCATGTGACGGCAGATATTGGAAGTCCGAAAGTCTAATACGGCGACCAGTGAATATTCGTCCACATTATGGTCTTGCCAAGACTTGAGCCTAGCTTGACCGCTCATATAAGCTGATTCAGTCCGGATCAACCGTCTTGCTTGATAAGCACTAGTAGCAAACTGTTTCATCAAAGTCTGAGCCATTTCATGCTCACTCATACCGCTCATCTGTTTAGCAGTAAACAGGGTTTGCAAGCTCTTAGACAGCTCATCCGTATGTTTCCAGATGCGCTGGGAGTAGTTCGCTCCTGCCCACGGTTCATTGAGAGCGTGCTTAGCATATTGAACACCCATTTCTTTAAAGCTTTTAACCGGCTTATCTGGTACAAGGTCCAGAGTATGAATGGTCTTGCCAGTCTGACTAACAAAATCAATGGATCCATGCTCTTGGTTAATCTCTGGAACCGTGTCACCTTGATAAACGTTGAAGTCTTTTTGGGTCTGTCCAATGATTGCTTCAGCACTGGCATGATTGTATGCGTCTTGCATAACGTCAATATAGTACGGCTCTGACTCTCTCAGCTGAGCATCAGCTAACTGCTTAGCAACTACATAAGACTTTGCACGGAGCAATTCTACCTTGGTAATACGTTCTTTAACTGCTAGTCCATCAAGATACGTTTGCACCTGTAATTTAACAGTGCGGTCTTTAACTGACTTAGCCATTTGCTGAAGTGCAACCAATTGTTCTGGTGAAATACTGGTATTAAGAATCTGATTCACTTCATTCTCAGTCAAACCAGACTTCGTTAAATATCGCTGATACATGTGATTCGACTCACCAATGAGATATTGCTGAGCTTGAATGAATGCTTTAATCAGCACATCAACGTGCTTATCACCCTTATTGTGCTGTTGCTGTTCTAACCAAACTGCTCGCCGTTCCCAGTAATTCAGCTTGTTCTTATCAGCCATTTAATCACCATCTATTAGTTGAACATTATCTGGATATTGTTGCGAGAGTTCTTTAATAGTATCAGTAAAGGTTTCAATCAGTCGTATATTACCTACGTCAAGTGAGTTAACTACCATCGTTACTTTTCCATCGAAATCGTCCACTCTTGAACTAGTAATATGGTTAGCAACCGCGCTGTACAGTACTGAAACGGCAGCACAAACAATATCATGACCATACGGAGCGTTCATCGCATGTCCGGTAATTTCAATAACCGTATTATCGAAAGCTGACATTCTAGCTTTCTGATGACTCATCGTTACTGTTATCATCACGATAACCTCCTTGATCATCATCAACGGATGCCGTGGATTCAATACTGCCCATTGCTTCCTGCTGATTAGCAATATTATCTTTGGATTGCTGTTGCATCATCTCAATCATCTTTTGTGGATCGTAACCATCTGGCAACCAGCCATATGTGATAAGCCTTGGAATGACACCATCAGCAGTCTTAATGTTGTTAACCACATCGGTTAAGTTAATAGGAATGTTAGGTGATATCTGAACTTTGATCAATGACGCATCCACAGATTGAGCTTTGAGATTTAAGTCGTTCTGCAGTAACTGTAACCTGCGGTGCAAACCTTTGATAAGCAATTGTTCCTTACCAGCAATCAAGTTCAGTAAGCCAAACAATTTGTACTTCATTGCTTCTCCCGATACATTGCCAGCAAACTGCTGGTCATTCATGTTGGGTACGTTGCTCATCTCATGTATATCATTAGCAATTGAATCTGATAACGTCTGCGTTTGATTTTCATCAAGTGTTTTAGTCAGCCATTCAATCGAGGTACCTTCATCTTTGCTAGGCAATCCATCAAGCATTTGGCCTTTACCAATATCACCGTCAATCGTTGTTCCATAAGCTAAAAGAATAGCGTCCACAAACGCATCTTTGTCACTGATACGGTCAGACTGTAATGAGTTATAAGCATCAATCGAAGTGATCTGCTGTTCAAAATCGCCTTGCATTTGCTCGTTGTTCTTATACTCCGTGATCGGTTCAGCACCCCAGAATTGGTTAATTTTTGTGGGATAACCAGCCTGAATATTGCCGGTCAATAAGCTGTTGCCACTTATCGTACGATATTGGACGATTTTATGCTGCGTATAAACAGAAATCAAAGCACCGTTGTCTGAACCATCTAGTTTTTGTTTCGGCAAGATATAAACGCCGAACAGTTCATTAGCGTCTTCAGTATCATCCGTTACAACAAACGTATTTCGTGGATCAAGCAAAGCAATCTTTTCCTGCGTATGTTCATCATCAATCGGTGAGAGATACAGCAATTCGTAAGCCACACCGTAACAAGACAAGTCACGTTCCAGTTCAGTGTCATGAGCCATGATATCCATCTTGCTAAGTGTCTGTACGATTGGTTTAATGTTCTCGTCATCTTCTGATACGTAGTTAATAGGATTACCAGTGATCATACCGGTCATCATATCAGTAATGTATTTCGCATGATTTACCATGACTTTGGTATTTTTGCTATGTGGATTGTCAATCTTACGATCTAAGATGGCTTGCTTACCGATGTAGTAATCATGCAATTTATCCAATCTAGTTTGTTCGTCCTGCTTTAAGTTAATCAGATAATTCAGCATTTCAATTGGCGGATCATCTAGATTGTCAATCAATGTTGCGTCAACTTTATAAGCCATTGATTAGCCTCCTTTATCTAATGTATGCTGGCTTGGCTTTTGGTACTGCTTTGCCTTGTTTCAAACCAAGCTCACGAGCGTTGTCGATTGCAAAGTACTTAAATGCATCAACTGTATGGTCATTCTCTTTAATGACTCGTGGTTCATCACTGTGAACAGTTTTCTCATCCCATTGATACTGCTGGTGCTGTTCAACGAATATTTCGTTGGTTGGAATATCTAAGTAATACACACGTCCTTGAGCTAACAGTGATGAAACATAATCAATCATGGTTGCTTCATCAGACTTAGCAACACCATGCCAATACTCGTTGTATTCCTTAATAAACTCGTTACGCAAAGCACCTTCAGCTGAATCAATCGTGCGCTTTAAAACTCGTACTGGATACTGTTCATGCATCCGTTGTTCAAAGTGTTCAATCTCAGGCACTAAATCACTTGGTGCTTTCTTACGGGTCTGATGTTCAGGCGAGTAGTAATAAGTATTCAGTAGAATCGTTTTGCCTTTGCTCGTCACACCCACACAGAGACAGGTAGTCGCTGAGTTGATATGTCCGGCATCAACAGTGAATGCAATGCGTTGAATTGGATCATCATCGAGTAACTGCTGCAACGGATGAAACAGCGCCATGTTATAAACATTCGTGCCTAAACCAATGACTTTACCCAAGTACAGCCAGCGGTAGTAATCCACATCGTTTTGCTTATAGGTTTCAATCAGCTTTAACTGCTGTTCAGTTGTGATGCCTAGCTTGTCATCAAGATACGTTGAGGTATCAATAAAGTAGGCCGGGTCTTTCTCACATTGAGCAATCCATTCATTGATCCAGGCATATGGATTCCGGGGTGGGTTGTAACTGTAAAACACTTTAACCTGATCAACCCAAGGCGACTTCTGACGGATGAACGTTGGAATCGTCTGGTCAAATACCTCTGCCGATTTAAAATTAGCAGCCTCCTCAAACCAGAGAGCAATCACATTCTGAATGGTGTTTGATTTTAATTTCTCAGGTTTATCGCCACCATAGAAGTAGAACGAACTGCCAGTCCGCTTGTCGGTGATACGCATGGGAGAGACAGAGTAAGTAAACTCATCCGACATATTAAGCATATCGATAGCCCAGCGAATCTGACTGTAGACAGAATCCCGCAAGTTCACAGTGTTTTCACGCACACAAACCACATTGGCTTTATGACCCAGTTGCATTTGACGTTTCATCATCATCACGAGTCTTAAACTGATGGTTGATGATTTAAAACTGCCACGTCCGCCTTTAGCAATAACGTATGGACATTTAGTTACCCACATCAGTTTGAAATGCGGATTGATGATTTCGGAAGTCTTAATGATTGTTTTATTCGTCATCATCAGCATCTCCTAAGTCATCCACAATGATCGTGCTTTCTTCACCGCCATGAGCGTCCTTGATATCCTTTGCTCTAGCTTCAGCAATATCGGCTTCAGCTTCGAGTTTACGTACCTGAGCATCAACCAGTTTGTTTGAGTCGGGATAACGTTTCATCAGTTCCTTACCAGCTGATATCCGAGTTTTTAAATCAGGCGGCTTCTTAACTGTATGTACGCTATCACTAGTTGTCACAACGACTGTTTCAACTGCTTCACCACGCAGAACGCTGGTGTAGTACTTTAATACTTCATCAGACTTAGCAATCTTGCTAGAAGCAATTTCAGCCATCCGTTCATCAACATAATTTTTTATACCGACATTTTCCGATAATTTTTCAGCATGGGAACGTGCATATGATTCAGAATAACCAGCTTTAACTGCTGATTCATATTTGTTACCAGACTTAATATATTCATCAGCAAACTTCTGCTGTTTAGCTGTTAATTTTCGTTTCATCACATATCACCACACCTCCTGATTAAAATATTCGCGTACTATCTATTAATTAGTTCTGGATTATCTTGTAAAACCTGATCTAGCATATTGCCTAATGGATTAACAATACTTTCATCATTACAACGTTCATCTTCACCGGCTTCATGCAACATAGCGTGTACTAGTTCATGCATTAAAGTTTGACGTTTCTTTTGTTCAGATAGTCCTTTACGGATATAGATTTTGGAAATCTCGTAGTCTGTAAATCCCCACACGGTATGTCCCTCATCTTCTGGGTGTTTCTTTTCAACAATGGAATAAATAATTCCGCTAACTTTAACCTGCTTGGGTAACTTCATATTTGCATCTCCATCTTTAAAGGGGTCGAAATCGACCGGTTTAGAATTTTATGTATTAAAAAACCACTCAATCGTTTGAGTGGCTAAAATACGTATGTTTTAGTTATTTACAAAATACATTACTGTTTCTGACTCAGAACTATCGCCAAATAGTGTGACTTCTTTTTCACTCCATTCAGCGTCTCCTTCAAATTTTACCAACAATAAGTTAGTTCCAGCATGAACAGTACTTGCGTTTCTACCAAAAAAATGGATCATTTGCTCAGCTGAATCAAGAGTAGCATCTGCTCTGATAAAGTTTACTGATTCATTGTTATCTTTCCATTTAGCTTCAACAATCTTTTTTGTATCAATGTCTTTATTCATAATTTTCCTCTAATCTTAAAGATTTAACTCTTTGAGTATACCAAAAATCCCAACACTTCTGTTGGGATTAATTGATAACTCGTATGAAAGAGGAAAAAGAACTGAACATCATTTCTGATATTTATTTCACATTACCATACTACATCTTCTGTTCGGCTATTTGTGGACAGTCATTCGGCGGGTTTTGGACACATCATTTAAAGCATCAATACCAAATATCATAATCGATAATTCATTGATTGCTTTGCGTTCATCCCGTCGAATAGTTTTTTCGTCTACATCATATTGATCAGCTAACTGAAGCCGAGTCAAGCGCCGGTCAACTAAGTACAGTTTCTTGATCACTTCATAGCGCCGTTCATCTTCAAATGTACCCTGTTTACACAGTTCACCATAACGATCAATGATTGAGGTAACAAACTCCAACATTTCTTTGGTACGGACTCGATAGCCTAACAATGAATACAGGCTGATCTCATACTTGGATAGTGGTACGTCTTCATCCACAGTTGGCATCTCGATATCTAAGTGATTGCCAAGTAACCAGAAGTTCTGTAGCAGTGCTTTAGTGTTACGCAGTTTCTGCTCACTTTCCGTTTCCGAATAGTCTTTTCCTTTTGTAATTAACTTATCAACCAACTTATTAATGGTTGAATCTGACAGTTCAATTGCCATACATCAGTCTCCTAACATACAAATTTCTTTGATCACAGCGCAATTTCTGTAATGATGATAAGTGCTGGTACGATTGTTTAACATCATAGGGCATATAGTTAAAATGCTTTTCCATCCACCCTAGC
>NZ_BCMI01000042.1 GCF_002217985.1 Secundilactobacillus pentosiphilus | reverse complement strand
TCACCCGCACGGGGAACGTATCTCTCTTTAATATCTTATATGGTGGCTGATATATCAACACTCTTAAAATTTCACAAACTCGTAATTACTGAATAATTCAAGAAGTTAAAAACTAATTAAACTATAACCAGTCTTATTTTGCCCTTTTTTAAGCTTTATTCGTACATATTGTAACACATTGCCACCTATTTTTTTGGGAATCCCTTGCTCATTAATTTCATGGTCAACTGATCGGATTCGCCGTTCACTTTTTCAATCAGATGGATATAGTTGTTCACGGTGGTTTCTAGTTTCTTATGGCGTAATCGGTGCTGAACGTAGGGGAGGCTGGCACCATTCTGAATCAGCACACTGGCATGGGTGTGACGCATGGCATGGCTGGAGACACTCTTAATATCCAGCTTGGTGCAGATCGCCCTTAAAGCGGAGTTAGCCGCATCATTGGTGATGATCGTGCGCCATTTGCTGTAGAAGACTAAATCGAGCTTATTGAGCTTCGTATACTTCAAACCCTGGTCAGCAAAGTAATCCGTGGCCTGCTGTTGTAAATCCGTCAGGAAGCTCAAAAATGAGTGTGGTACGGTTATCTTGCCGTCTGCTTGTCCATTTCCCTTAGTTGGCCCGAAGTTGTGCTCACGGGGCACCCATTGGCGGTTGATGGTGATGATACCAATATTGAAGTCGATATGATCCCAAGTGATGCCGGCAGCTTCTTCAAACCGGCAGCCAGTTTCTAATTGAAACAACAGCATGCAGTTAGAAATGCTGTTGAAGTCAGCATGTTCGATCAGGTAGGCACGCAACTTTTCGTATTCATCTAAATCGAGGAACTTATCTTCCTGCGGTTTAGGCTTGTCCCCAGTTACTTTAACTCGGAAGGTGAAGTCCCGATTGATGATGTTATCAGCCAGGGCGTTCTGCACGGCTGATCGAATTTGCTGGTTGGTTTTCCGTGAGGTGGCGATCCCGTGATTCTCGCCGAACTCATTCATGAATTTCTGATAGTCTTCACGGCTGATGTCAGTCAGCTTGATACCGCCGAAGTAGGCATTAAGATGTTTGTACGTCAGCAGGTACATATCATTAGTGTGCTGGCTGACACCGTGGGTCTTGTAGACTTCTACCCAGCTACAGAAGTAATCGGCAAAACTAATGTCACGGCGTTTGAGATCAGCCCCGTTGTTTAAGTCAACTTTCATGTTGCTTTCCCAGAGTTCAGCTTCCGACTTGCGTTTGAACATGCGGGATCTTTGCCGATATTTCACACCATCGCGGTAACTGACCCGGGCTTGATACCGGCCATTGGACATTTTGCGGATTGACACGGTTACACCTTCTTAGTTGAATGTAAAATAAAAGCCCTGATAGGGGCTTTTATTTACTCGTTTAAGGCTTGTCGAAATTCTGATAACGGAACTAATTTAATATTGGTGTTATCATATGTTGCTTCAATATATTTTAAATTATTGGAAAACTCTTCATACGGACTATCAGCTTTGGAACTGTAATCATCATTTGTAGCAATTATAACGTGAGAAACCTTCTTTTTTGAGATAGTTTGGTTGAGGTCATACAGTGCACTTTTCAATTCTGTAGCCATAGTCGACTTTCGCGCATAATCAAATGAAAGTGCTTTGATATATTTATTACCAACTTTAAAATCAAAAATAGCTTCATCACTAAAATCGCCCTTGATATCGGGATGCCTTTGAACATTACTAAGATTATAAGACCTTAAATTTTTAGATAATATTTTCTCGACTTCTCGTCTAGTTATGCGTTGTGATTTAGGACGATCATAATATAAAAATGTCTTCTTCAATCCATTAACATCATTTTTCCAATCTTGATAATTGGTCTGTAAAATTTGGATTGGGGAAAATTGGAATCCGTTAGATAAAAAGGAAATTTTCTCTTGTAAAAAACTGTCATGATTTATATTATTAAAACGATTTTCATATCCAAGGGATAAAGGAGATTGGTCAGTATCTGTTGGATAATTTAAGTCAAAGCGTAAGGAATCTATAGTCATTTTAAAGAAATCTTTATCATATTCATCATCAAAAGAAGCGACACGCCTAGTGTTTTTTAGACGATAAAAATGAGAGTACTCCAATGACGGAATATGAACGACAATTCCGATGTTAATAGATTCCATGCGAATTGAGCTTGGAATATAACGCAAAACCGCATAAAACATTTTAAAATTTTCCATGTTGATAACCTCCCTTGTTAAAACCAAATTTTTGATCTAATTCATTAACTATGTCAGTAGAATGTTCCCTTTGGAATAATATAAAATTTTGTGCAGCTTGTAAGTCTGTATCTGATATTTTCCATTCGGAAGGTATTTTAGAAAAGCAAGAATGAATTTCTTTGTCAGATAGATTTTTAAAAATCCTAGCTATTGGTGAAAAAGGATGGTGCGTTTGCGGGTTATTTTTTTTATATCTTTCTGCAAGCAACCTGTATGACAAATCATCAATTTGTTTAATGATTTCTGGTGGATTTTGTGAATCTTGTGCTAAAGATGCGCTATCCCAAATTTGTGCTATACGAAATATATTGGTATGATCTAGGGCAATTAATTTTTTATCTTTTTTCGTGATAAACCAGTTTCCTTTATTATCAGCACGATCAGAATTCATAAGAAATGTATCAAAAAATACCAACTTAGGAAAAATGTTTATATTTGAAATTGAAGAAACAGTAATAGGGTTAATTCCTAGTGAAACTCCATTAATTAACTGAGATACAAAGCATTTCCCATAGCGGCTTTCATTATTTAATAGAAGAGTGTTTGATTCTACTATATTTTTAGGTAATTTGGCAATACCGGACTTTGGAGAATCAATTTTTAACAGGTTTGATAGCCGATACGCAATTAACTCATTAAATAAGGCCTTTCCATTGGTAGTATTATTTAGGCATTTCATTACGTATTGTTTTGAATCATTACAAGACACTAAAAATGGTTGGCTATTTCCAGCTTTCATTTGGTGAATTATAGTATCAATTTCTAGCAAGGTCAATCATACCCTTCAACAATTAATAAAGCTTTGCAAATTTCATCTTAATATTTTGAAATATCAAAACGATTCTTAATATGATATTCTGCCTTTAACTTTTCCACGTTTTTTCCTCCCTGCAGTTTTCAAGATATTTATTGGCACCTATTGTGTTATCAATAATTCCCTTCATCATTTAGTATTTGGACTATCCGCAGCCTCCGGTCTTCTTAGTGAATTCCAGATCTAAACCAACTGTAACTTGATCGTCCAACTGCATAAGTGTAATAACCATTTGAATTGAAATGTCCACTTTCGACTTGCCAGTCAAAACTAGCGGCATGGTGGATTAGTAAATGATGACCAGGATAAACTTGATATTTGTTAACCACATAACTTTTGTAGAGAGGATTTGTATTCTTAATTTTATAAATGGTGGATTTCTTGGTAACCGTGACCCAGTGTGGATGTTCCCAGTAAAAGAAGTTATGGTTAGCCGAAACCCGAATTGTAGAAATTCCAGTTCCTAACGTTAATGCTGTAGCTCCAAGTAAAATTGATTTTCTTAGTTTCATTTTTTCCTCCTCGCAGCCTCCGGGCTGCTTTTTTATGCAGGAATTGCTAATACTCAAACTTCCATTTTGAGCCATTGTATCGATAAGTTTTGATATTGGCATTATTGTAGAAAGTCCATTCAGTACCTTCGTAAATGTTCGTCCCTTTTTTTAATCGGGCGTATGGACTGGTCGGCTTGAAATTTGACCAAATTCCATCGCTTCTTCTTGAAGCACTGTATGGCCGAATATCATGATAATTGTTATTTTCATAATAGATTTGACCGTTAATTTTAAGTTCCAAGACATTATCTTGTTGAGTTTTGCTGATCCATTTAGCTTCTATTTGTTTCGTTGAATCAGAAAAGGTAGTGACAGAATTTGTTTCATCTTTAGCGTCTTGGTAGGAGCTATAAAGATCCGCACTATCTGAATTCATATCCAAGTATGCCGGACTCCAAGTGTTGTAGAAGAAATCTGTGTTGTCAGCTGTTCGAAATTTGTGGCTTATGGTTTTGTAATATGAAAGATGATAGTAATAAGTAATTTTATAATTATACGGCAAAAGTGGGGTATACATTTTCAAGGCAGAAGTGCCATTATGTTTTACGCGTTTCCAATAAGACCACTCATCAGTAGCGTATTTACCAATATAGTAATATCCCTTTTTATTACGCTTGCTAACAGATAAGTTGCTATGGCCGTTTCCGTAGCTTGGAAAAGTTGTTCCAGAAATATCGGTCCAACCACCATTGCTACTGTTGAAACGATAGTGATACTTCGAAAAAAATACTTTGGCATACTCGCCACCGCTCTTGTGATACCAATGTCCCCGCAGCGATGTTGGGATTGTTGTGTAGTGGCGTGTGCTAGCTTGAATTTGTGTGGCGGACACAATGCCCAACGTCAGTGCTACGATGCCCAGCGCGATTGAATTTCTTAGTTTCATAATTTCCCCCTGCAACTCTAAGCTGCTTTTACTCTGCAAATGGTTAATCTCCCGTAATGTGTGTGTCATTTAAATAATCTATAAATTTAGGATCTGTAAATAACAAATATTCCATTTGCCCGTTTTTAAATTGAAATGTTAAAATTTCAAATTTTTTATCGGCATAAAATTTTATCGTATATCCAGTAAGATTAACGGCACTTTCAAAGTTTTGAACTATATAGTTGGATTTATTAATAAGGTCTTCTACGATACCGTTATATTTTTCATACTCCACTATATAAACATTTCTCAATGCTGAAATGTCGGTTTCAACGGCAATATCAAGAATGCGTTGCTCTTTATCATATCTAATAGGATAGTCTTTTGAAAACTCTTGTACGAGATTATCTACTGAAATACCATTGCTTGCACTTGGATCTACATAGTATGAATGGGCGTGTAGATCATTTGACGCAAGTCGCGATATAAGAATAGATAGCTCTTCACCATCAAAGCCCCCTAAGGTTACATCTTTACCCCGATTTTTTTGAATCGTAATGCCATCTGTATAGGGTGTTACATTTACTATCGACGAAAGACTAATCTGTGCTGAGTCGTTAGGACCGACTAATAATAATCTTTTATTGGTTAATAAAATTTCCCCGCTGTGAACTATTTCGTTTTGAGTATATTTTCTACTCATAGGATAACTTCGACCAGAGTGAACATAAATCCCTTTGGCTACTCTAAAGCTAGCTCCTATCCCGCTGTATCCGCTTCGTTCTGTATGGGTTCTTTCTTCGTACCAAGGAACGTCTCCAGTTATCTCATAAAACAAATATTCATTTTTATGGAGAATTAGTTTATCTGTTCCTCGAGCTACATCCGTGAGATCTCCGTTCTTCATCCAGTCTAAAGTTTCTTGTTGCTTTTGTTCTTCAATGTGCTGCTTTTCCTTTTGAGCAGCAATTTCAGCGTTCTTTTTTTCTTGGTCCGCCTTGCGCCATTTTTTTGGATCGATAGTTTCTCCATTCGCAATCATTTTCTTTATTTGACTAATAGTAAGAGTTTGGCGAAATCTATCATAGCCGTAAGTTGACGGTTTTAAACCAATCTTATTGCGGCAGTGAGAGCAGATATAACCATCTTTGACTTTTACCTTATTAAAAATCAAAAGCCGCTTATCATCAATTGGACATTTATTACTCATCTTTTTGTCCTTTCCCGTGCTAATCAACAGATTTATATTTAAGGCCATACATAAACCCAACCGTATGTAAGTAATCGATTTGTACGCCTAAATCATTTGCGATGTCATAATCAGTTTCATAGCTGTCCTTTTTATATTTCATGATTTCTTTATATGGAATGTGATGTTCCATTCCCCATTTTCGCGCACGTTTTTCCTGCTGACAATTTGAGCCAGCATGATAATCGGTAATATCTCCGGCGGACGTAAGGGCATGGCCGATTTCTTCATAAAGCCATTGGAGTTTTTCACAATCAGACAAATCGGCACTAATGATAATCTTGTCGTTAATAGTAAGCCCTTTAAGGCCATCAGGCATTGAGTGCTTGAATTGATATTCAAATTGTGGATAGCGAGCCATTAACTGCTCAATATCTGTCATAGGCATCAGTCCTTCTTGCTCGTACGCTCATGATCCTTCCTATATTGCGCTTTTTGAAATTCAATGTAGTCTTCAATATTTTTCTTTTGCTCAGGAGTTAAATCATCATCCATGTGTGCTGCAACTCTCAAACCGTCATTAGGTTCTGGCCTTCCAAGAATATAATCAACAGTTACACCAAAATGATCGGCTAAGTGAGATAGATCACTGTCCTTAATGGCCCTTTGATCAGTTTCCCACATGCCAATGGTGCTTGGACTAACGTTCACAGATTTAGCTAATTCACTTTGACTCTCATTTTTTTGTTTACGAAGATAGGCAATCCTTTGACCATTAGTCATTTTATTCACTCCTTGTATTTATTTATATAATACTATCACTTATAGTGAAAGTGAACTTAATTCAATCAATTTCACTATAAGTGTTGACTCTCACTCTAGGTGATGATATAGTATTCACGTAGAGTGATGGAGGTGATACGATGAATCCTTTACAAAAGGCTAGAAAAGAAAAGGGATTGAGCCAAATTAATGCAGCAAAAGGGATTGGAATTAGCTATTCAATGCTTGCTAAGGTTGAAACCGGTGAGAAAAATCCTTCTAAAGAAACAATGTGGAAAATGGCAAGATTCTATGGGAAAACGGTGGACGAACTTTTTTTTGCTCAAACCGTTCACTAAGAGTGAAAAAAAGCAGAAGGAGGCGAGCAAATGAATGATTTAGTAATCATGAAAGACAAGCAGGCTGTCACAAGCAGCTTACAAGTCGCAAAAACATTTGAGAAACAACACAAGCATGTGATTGAAAGCATTGATAATCTGGTAGCCGAAAATTCGGCCGCCAAATCAATGTTTGCTGAAGGAACCTATGAGAACCGTGGTAAGCAATATCGAATGATTTACATGAATCGTGATGGGTTCACACTACTGGCAATGGGTTTCACCGGTAAAGAAGCCGCCAAGTTCAAGATTCAATATATTGATGCGTTCAATACGATGGAACAATCGCTGAAACAAGTGCCACGTAAGAAACTAGATCCAGTCCTTCAAGCTGAATTAGCTATCACAAATGCCAAGACACGCAAAGCAAATGCGTTGTTCCGTATCGCCAAGGCTACTAAGTCGGATTCAGCTAAACAGGCATTGCTTGCAAAAGCAGCCGAAGCAATTACTGGCGAGATGACCATTCCAGCTATGCAGCAAAAAGAATATTCAGCCGGTGAGGTTGGTAAAAAATTAGGCATTAGTGGCAACATGGTGGGCCGCATTGCTAAACGAATTGGCGTCAAAGCTGAGCAACCTGGTCAAAACGAATATGGCCGCTGGAGTAATGGCAAGTCACGATATTCCGATAAAGAAGTGCCTCAATGGCTTTACTTCGATAAAGGGTTACAGAAAATTAAGAATGAGTTGAAAGTGATCAAATGAGTGAACAAGATACTGTTCGTGACAATTTGAAAACATTGTTTGATTTTAATAATTCAGAGTCGTCACACGTTCCATATCAACGTGATCAGTCTGGGGTAGTTCATTTAATTACCGTCCATGAGTTACAGCAATTCAATGAAGAACGATTGGCCGCAATCGCCGACCTACTTGGAATGTCTGATTTATATCTAAATAGCTAACGGTCTCTTTGACCTAATCAAATTGTAATTTATTTTTATGGAAATTAATTATCGGCCTTTTACCGATTGGAGATGATGATTGTGTACAAAGAAGCAGTGCAATTAGATTTAGCTTTGAAACATTCCAAGCTCAAATCGCCTTCTACAAAATTAGCACATGACGTACCAGCAAGTAAGGCTTCAATTAGTCGTTGGCGTCAAGGATTACGCAAGATGGACAACGATACGCTACAACGCATCGGAAAGCTTGTTGATGATTGGTTTTTCAAATATTCCGCTGCACGCGAGAACTACGGGGTTATCTCATTTTTCAAAAGCTCACGGCTTAAGGACGGCTTGTTTGCCGCCGTTACCAATGCCCATAAACAAGAAATTGATCGTGAACGGATTCAGGATGCTGCATTTGAGAGTGCCACAGTTCCACCAGAGAAACGAACCCAACAGGATTGGAAGAACATTGATTCTTTTAACAAGGAGTTTCCAGAAGAAATCGGTTCTAAAATCACCGAATTTCTAGAATGGTGCCAATACAATGACATTGATCCCAAGGAACCCATCAAGGAATTCAACAAGCAGTTAGGAGGATAAAAAAGGAGGTGATTTAAATGGACACCGTCAAAGTTGACAAGCAGCAGCTGCTTAATCTGGTGAAGCTAACGTTTCCTGAAGCAGTGGTCATCACCGACCCGAAGCAGGTCAATGCCTTTGAAAAGTGGCGCAAGGAAAACGAACGAGCTTTACCGGAGATGTGGACGCTTAAAGAGTTTGCTAAACGGGTCTATCACCTGAAGAGCACTAAGCGGGCAGCCGATTATCTCTTTCAGCACCGTGATGAGCTAGACATTGAAAAAGGTGGCTTCATCGACTTTGACCAGTCACACAACGGCTGGCACATTCCAGCAGAGGAACTGATCGAATTTAACCGCAGTCATCATTATAGATGGGAGTGAGTTAAGTGAACGTGAATGATTATGTATTTTTCGGGCATTGCCTGATTGACGGATTTCTCGGGCTGATTGGTTTAGCACTTGCTGGTGGGATAGCTTGGGCAGTGTATGAAGCGGTCAAAGATCCGCAAGACTTTTTCGGCATCAAATAAGGGGGTTGCAGCATGCAGTTAAAACTAAGTTCACCAATGATTTATACGGCACCAAAACGGCATAAAAAAATAGCCTTGGCATGCAGGCCAAAGCTCACACCAGAGTTATTAGCTCTAGTAAATATATTACAGTTCAATTCTACTGCATCAGGGCGACTGTTGCAATCAGTAGGAGGGCTTTCATATGTACAACGAAGATAGATATTACCAGCAGTTAGAAGACCAGTACTACAAGGACCAAGATTCCGACAAAGAAGCCGAAGAACTAGCTGATGAAGAATATTGGGATCAGGTTGAAGGCGAGGAGGAAGACAGTTAATGATTCGTACACAAACCACTGACTATGAATTGATTGTAGCCTACCAAACGTTAATCGAAGGACTAAAGAAACGTATCAGCAAGACAGGTGTTGATGACATCAAGCAACTGTCACATGACTTCCGGCAGTTATATGCCACTGAAATGAAGCTTTTTCAATTACAGACAAGGAGTGATCAAGCATGATGAATCCATTGATTAAGGACGATTTAGAAGAAACCAGTACCGAAAAGAAAACATTTCAAGTAACTGATGTCAGCTCAGCTTCTTGGGCAATGCGAAAACTCAAAGCTTCAGCCGACCAGGACAAGGAATTTAAAAAAGCTGCTCAAGAGCAGATTGACAGTATCAACGCTTGGC
This sequence comes from Secundilactobacillus pentosiphilus, assembly GCF_002217985.1. Taxonomy (GTDB): domain Bacteria; phylum Bacillota; class Bacilli; order Lactobacillales; family Lactobacillaceae; genus Secundilactobacillus; species Secundilactobacillus pentosiphilus. The sequence goes on along the minus strand of NZ_BCMI01000042.1, from coordinate 415 downwards.
TCAAACGTAAGCTAGAAGCTAACGCAGACAGTCGCGAGTATCTCGAAGGGCTATTAACTGATTACTTATTTGAACAGCGTAAGAAGGATCCTAAATTCCGTGTTGATACTCCCTATGGCATGGTCAGCACACGTAAATCACCGGCTGGTGTGAACTGGTCCGATAACAAGGTATTAGAGAGCCTGGAAAAGCAAGGAATGGACAACTTTATTCGGACTAAGAAAGAGCCAGATAAAGCCAAAATTAAGAAGGAATTCAAGTTTACCGAAGGTGGCAAGTACGTCAACGAAGATGGTCAAATCATCGAAGGCGCTACACCTAAAGAGTCTACAACTAAAGTAACGTTCCATTTCAACGAAACGAGGGTATCACTATGAAAACCAGCGAATCAACCAAGGAAATTGCCAAAAAGATG
>NZ_BCMI01000041.1 GCF_002217985.1 Secundilactobacillus pentosiphilus | reverse complement strand
TGGAAGTACAGTCACAAATGCGAGGAGGATTCTAACATGGGATATGCAAGAAGTGCCAAAGTTGGATTCCGAGTTGTATCAGAAAACATGGATGCGATTGATCGTGCGAATGACAAGATGGATCGGCTTATCAGATCAAGCCGTGAGGCCAACAACCAACTTTCCCACTTTGGCAATCGCATGTCGGTTCAGGGATTGACCAAGTTTGAAGATAAATATGACAGTCTAATCTCTAAATCCAAAAAATTATCAGATAATCTTACAAGTGATGTCGATAACATAAACAATCGTTTAAAAGGCCTTGCTGATAGCTCGCGTGAGTATACGGGGCAAATCGGCAAGGCTTTTTCTGATACTTCCAAGGAAGCCAGGAACTCATTTAAACGTTTGCCTAAAGAGGCAAACTTCAAAGTAAAGACAAATCTCAAGCAAACAAGTAGTGATATTGATCATGCAAATACACGAGTTCAAAGGTTCGGCACAAAGGGTAAGACATCGTTTGATAATTTAAGCAGAAGTGGTCGCAAGACAACGAAGTCGTTCAGAAATCTTTACGACGCCGGAAATGATTTTGTAAATATTAGTTCTCAAATCGCTATGGGTGCTGGGATGATTGGTGCAGCTTTCTTAAAGTCAGCTAACGAAGTTACCAACCTGCAAAATAAGTATATTACCATCAAGAACTTATTAAAGACTGGTGGAGAATCATCATCTCAGTCACGGCGTGAAACTTCATTAATGCAGAAAGAAAACAATCGATTTGCCTTGCAATATGGTGTTTCGCCAACCGCAATGGCTAAAGGTGGAGAAGAACTCATTCGTCGAGGCTATAACGGTAAACAGGAGTTAGCATCACATAAATACTTCCTGCAAGCCGCGAGAGCTTCTGGTGATCCATATAATTCGGTTGTTAACTATGGTGCTCCTACACTTGAACAATTTGGCTATAAAACTAAAGCTGGCAATTCTAAGAGGAAGATGGCTGCCTACACCAAGAAAGTTCTGAACGAAATGGCATATGGTGCTGATTTAACTGCCACCAACTTTAATGGCATGGGCGATGCATTGAGATATGTTGGTGCCACAGCCCACAGCTCCAAACAAGGACTCGCCAGAACCGTTGCCGGTATTGGTGTCCTTTCAAACAATGGTCAGGACGGTTCAATTGCTGGTACTGGTCTGCGTAAGGTAATGAACTCGTTTGCGGCCCCGAATATGGCAGCCAAGTCTCAGCAAGGACAAGTTATGTCAGCTCTAGGCCTTAAACCTTCAGATTTTCAAAAGGCGAATGGTCAAGTTAAAAGTCTGGCTGACAATATGGGTGTGTTAAAGAAAGCAACAGCTGGGATGAGTTCGGCTGAAAAGTTTAATATCTTCCATATGTTCTTTGGGACAACCGGCCAAGAATCAGGGCTGATTCTTGCCAATAACACGAAACAGTTAAGATCACTAACTGGACAAGTTAGTCGTGCTCAACAATATGGCAAAAATGGTTATATTCAATCACTTGCCAAAAAGAACATGCAGTCTTGGAAAAATCAAATAGACGTCTTTAAGCAATACATCAACATTATGGGGATGGGATTCACAAAGACAGTTTTGCCATCGTTCACTAAAGCTTTAGGCGTTGCTAACAAGTTCCTTAAAGTTCTTATCGGACTACCAGCACCAATTAAAAAGGCTGCTGGATATGCAACGGCTTTTGCTGGTATTTGGGGAGGCATCAAGATCGGCAAAGGGCTGCTTGGATTATCAAGCAGTCTTTTATTTGGCAAAGGACGCCGGGCTTCTGCTGCGTCAGGTGCACTTTCAGTTGCTGAAGATGTTGCCGGAGCTTCACCATTGGCAGGATCCCGACTTCATCGTGAAGGCAAAGTACTAACCAGCCGGAGCGAATCAACTCACTTTGCACCATCTCGTTTAGGCAATGCGGCGACTGCATTAAGCAGTGACCGGCTTCTAAGAGGAATGTCGTATGCCACGATTGGTCTTCAAATTGGTGGTCATGCCGTAAGTGCCTTTAAAAAGGGCATCGACAGTAAACAAGGCGGTAGTCAAATGTGGCAAGCTGGGGGTAATGCTGTCGGTGCTGGCCTGGGTCTTGCACTAAGTGGTGGCAACCCATTGGTTGCCATGATTGGATCGTCTGTTGGCGGTTCTGTTGCTAAATATATTGCTGGAAGCAAATATATTAAAAATGGAAGCAAATATATTAAAAAACAAGCGGCTAATGGTCTTGGTTATCAACAGGCTATGTACGCCCATAAAAATTCTAATAACAAAGTTCATCATCGAAGAGTTACTCTTGGCTTAGATAAGTTTGGAGATAAAGAATTAAAGTCATTTACATCTTCATTTGATAAAGCTAATGATAACTGGGCTACCGTATCCAAGGGAACCGGCTCGAAGATCAATCAAAACGTATATGGATCTATGCGTAAGGGGCTTAAGTCATATACTGGCTCGGAGAAATCTTCGTCCAACAAACGAGTTCAATGGTTGCTCAAAGAAGGCGTCATCACTAAGAAACAAGCTAGTTCAATGGAAAAATCGGATAATAAATATTGGAATAAACGCTATTCGAATGCTTCTAAAGGAATTAGCAAGATTAACCGGAGTGAAAAAAATGGTGGTAAAGGCCGTGAAGCTGCTATTTCAGCAACTAATCGGGCAGTATCTAAGTTACTTACCAATAATACCAACAAGGAAACCATTATTTACGGTCGATTAAAAGATCGTACCTCGAAACTTTCTCAGCAACAGGCTCGTTCAATTATCAGGTCTTCATATAAAACGATGAAGTCAACTGTAAGTTCTGCAAACAAAACTTACAAATCTGCTAAAAGTGCTGCTAATAAAAAGTACAATTCAGTTCGTAACGCGGCCGACAAGGAATATTATGTAACTCATTCAATTAGTAAAAAGCAACATGATAAGATTATTGCCAACGCGCGCAGTCAACGGGATAAAACCATCAGTGCCGCCCGAACTACTAAGAATAAGACTATTGATAATGCTGAAACAATGCATGAAAAGGTCGTTCAAAAGACCTCAGCCATGGTTAAAGGTAATTTGAAACAAATGAATACCTGGACCGGAAAAATTAAAGGCATTTGGGGCCACTTTGGCAACTGGTGGGGGAACCTTTGGGGTGGTTTAACCAAGCTTGGTCATCTTGGTACTAAAGCTATGGCTAGCAACTTGACCCCCGAACTCGAAAAAATGAATTCTTACCTAAATTCTATGAAGTCGGGTAAGAAACACCCTAAGCTTCATAAACGAACAGCTAGTACAGATGCTGCAAAATTACCTGGGAACCCCCTTGCTGCTAATGCCTTAGGAACTAGTGGCGCTGCAATGCACTCACATGCTGCTCTCGTTGGTGAAGGTGGTACTGAACTGGCATATACAGTAAACGGTCGCAAAGCTCGTTTGTTGGGTGCAAATGGGCCTGAAATCACACATGTCAAGCACGGTGAGCGAATCCTTAATCACCGAGATACTAAAAAGGTACTCAATGGTTCATATGGCCGTGTATTACCTGGTTATGCTACTGGAAACACTAAGCTTGGCGGTAAACGAGCTAAGTCAGATATTGATGGATTGAGTAAGAAGAGTGGCCAGGCTTGGTCGAAAATCAGCAAAACGACTTCAAAGCACACTAAAGATATCAAGAAACAGACTGTTAGTGATTATGATGCCTTACAAAAGGGTTCATACAAGCAGTTGATTCAGTTTGATAAAGGCAACACGTCGAAGTGGCGCAATATCAATAGTGATACTAAACATTACACGACCAAGTCTAAGAACCAGGCTATCTCGACTTATGACGGTATGCAAAAAGGTGTCCAAAAACAAGTTAATCAGATGCGGTCTGGCGTAATTTCAAGTGGTAAAGCAACGGCAATTGGTTTTGGTCATGCACTTGGTAAGATGGATAACTACGCGCATTCAGCAATGTCCAATACTGTTAAACAATTAAATGGTGGTATTAAAGGAATTGATAAAGTCCTTGGACAGTTTGGTGGTAATAGTTCCGTCATCAATGCCATTCACTACGCTAAGGGTTCAAACGGAGAGCTTTCTAATGACCAGTTGGCGATCGTGAATGATGCTAAGTCTGGTCCACGTCAAGAATCTATTATTCGTAATAATTCCCTGTTGATTCCTCACGGGAATGATAGGATGATCCCCCTAAAGAAACATGACAGAGTCCTTAACGGATCACAAACCCAAGAATTGGGACGTTCAATGGGCATTCAGCACTTTGCTAAAGGTTCAGGTATCTCACACACTGAACTCAACAAAATTATTAGTAAAAATAATGCCCATCCGAACAGAGCTTTCACAAATGAATTTTCATCAAATATTTCCAAGTCTAATACAGTTCTTGGAAATGCTATTAAAGGGCTAAGCAAGCGATCTACCACCAAGTATGGCAATCCTTGGTCGGCCGAAGTATGGCGACAGATGGACAATGCCCGAGGCAATGGTGGCGGTGGCGCGTATGGCAGCGGTACTTGGTTGCACAGTCCAGGTAGTGGGTTTCATGATACGTCAGGAATGGGCTATCGAGGTGCAGTTTCCGGTGGGCTGTCTATTCACGATGGCAACGACTTTTCCGGAGCGCATATTATTCATGCAGTTCATCCCGGCAAAGTAATCCGTTCTGGTGGTGCTCCTCGTGGTTGGGGTGGGCCAATTGGTATTGGTCAAAATATGGTTACCAAATCAGCTGATGGATACTATGTCATTTATCAAGAATTTAATGGCAAGAATAACTCTGGTGCACACACTTTTGTAAGCGTTGGAGATGATGTAAAAGCTGGGCAAAGAATTGCTGCTCTTGGACCAGCTGGGACCCATGTGCATATTGGTGTCTCAAAGCGTAACCCATTTTCTAATAATCCGGATTCAACTAGTGGTTGGCTTGATGTCACCAAGATGAAGTCAACCAAAGCTAAGAAATCTTCTAAAGAAAGCCACAAAACTTCGTCGGCATTATCAAAGCTAGTTGCGAAAGAAATTGCACCACAACTTAAATGGGTCAAGAAGCACCTGAGATCAAGTAATGTTGGGTCACTTGGGTTAAGCGGTGGAACGGCTTCACGTGCCAAGACTTTGTACGATGCCATCAAAGAGGCTTATCCCTCATCAACTAAAGCTGGTATTGAGGCTGTGGTTGGTAACTGGCTACTTGAATCAGGTTTAAACCCAGGAATTCAAAACAGTATTGGTGCTTCTGGACTAGGGCAGTGGTATAAGGGCAGATTTACAGCCTTGAAAGCATATGCCAAGAAGCACGGTACTTCATGGAAGAATGCGGGCACACAGATCGGCTTTGCACTTAACGGCGACAGTTCCAATAGTTCAATCCTTAAGAGCGTTCTTCGTGGTAAGGGTTCAGTAGCAAGCCTGGCAACTAAATTCTCAAGTGAATGGGAACGAGGCGGCCACACAGGCGAACACGTTGCGGATGCAGTCAAAGTCGCAGCTTTGCTTCATAACAATGGTGGCTGGTCAACCAAGAATAGATTAAACGTTTATGGCGAAAAAGATCCAGAGGTTGCGATCAATCCAAAGAAGCGCAATGCAGATAGCCTTATCGGCTCAGCAATTGATGCACGTAGCAAAGTTTCTAATTCGGTATTCAGCAATGAATCTCAAAAGAAAATGCACAAAGCGCTTCTAGAAAACCTTAGAAAGTATAATCCGCTCAAAGGTTTAGCAAGTCATTCAAAACCGGCTGCCAATGCAAACAACAACGTTACTGTCAACCTGAACATGAATATCACAGTTAATGCTAATGATAAAAATGCTGGAACTAAAGTTGCCAATGATATTTCCAAGCAGGTCAACGAACAGGTTCAGGCAATCTTTGGCAACTTAATGGCTAAAAGAGAAGGAGGGTTTATTTAATGGCTACCACGGCAGATATAGCTAAAAATGCCTATAATTCAACGCTTTCCGTTTTAAATAATGTCAAAGCAGCATATGATCAGGCAAATGCCGACTATCTAGATAGCCTCGACGATCAAGCTAATGGCGCCGGACTCGATATAAATGAGTCGGCTCATCAACTCATGGCACAATATGTAGTTGGTAAGTCGCCATATGTCGGTTCCCAGTATTGTGTTCCATATGGCGGCGGTTATTTGATTTCTTATAATTCTGGTGAAGATACCATTTATCAGCAAATGGATAGCGCAATGAAATACGTTTCTAAAATGACGGTTAAAAATGGGGGCCATGGATCCTCGTTCGGAATTGATGGCTCAGGTAATATCTGGGATTCTGTCAGGCATAATGGTTACCAAATAAGTAAGTTCGCTTATCAGCCTGGGGCTTCGATTGACGCAAGTTCATTAACGTCGCTCTACAATTCACCTGATATTTTACGAGTTAATTATGATACCAGTAATAACCTCGTTGGCTACACTACGGCGGAAAGTTATTGCGTTTGTGACCCGGGAAATTTAAGCAATCCTAAAAAGACAGTTAGTCTGTCAGCAATGGGATTTAGTGTCGGCCAGCAAACGTGGCAATCACAGTCGTTAAGCTATCCATATATCTTTTGGCAAAGTGGTGCCTATAACTCAAATAGTGATCCAGCGACTGTTGGATGTTTTAATGCTGACACAAATACTAAGGAATTTGTCAAAAGCTATCTAACGAGTAGCTATGGTATGAAGTATTCCTATAATGAGCCAGAAGGAATCTATTCAACTGGATCTGCTGTTTTAGTGACGTTTAATAATAATGATAATGGATCGAACTCGATTAACTATCTATTTTCAATTCCTACACTGACGGCTGATTCAACGGTTAGTGAGTGTTTAAAAGCATTGAATAATTTAAAGAAAGCCTTAGCCGATGCTAAAACGGCATTCAATTCTGCTAAGTCTGATTTTCAAAAATATCAATCAACTAGTAAAACGATTGTCAAAGATACGCGAATTTATAAAAATGCCACGAAGGATGTTAAAAGCCAGCAAAAACTTGTTTTAAGTACCAAAAAGAAAATTGCAATTGTAACTAAGCAATATAGCAAGGCTACGGGTACTAAGAAAGCCGCTTTAAAAAAGCAACTTGATAACTTGAAGAAAGTTTATCAAAAGAAAAATAGTGCCTTAACTAAGCTCAAAAAGAAACAAGCTACGGCCAGGTCTAAGCTTTCAAAAGCCCAAAGAAAATCATTATCCGCTCAAAAAGCCACACAACGGGCAATCCTGAAGAAAGCAATTGGCGCCGCAGTGATGGCTGAAACAGGTGGTAAAGATGTGACGTGGATAACGCCTGTGAACCCTGGCAGCAAAGAAAGTTACGCTATTTTATGGCCTGATAGTGAAGACTTTTCGGAAACAGTTAACGTTAATGAAACGGCAGTCATCAAACACACACCGATCAATACGGTTACACAGGCTGGAACAGAAAGTATTTCAGTGGGCGGAGCTCTGATCGGTGAAGATGGTTCAGTTCCAACATTGGTTAAAAAGTTCGAACGGATCAGAAAATGGGCTGAAAATACAGCCGAAGTATCACTGATCGGGCAAACGTCTTTCCCACACGCGATCATCTCGGGAATTGACAAGCCGCACGACACCTATTTGACTAACCAAGTTCCGCTAACCATTACTTTACAGAAGGTGGATTGGGCTGATTCAAATGTCAAAAAGAAAGCCAATTCATCGAAAAATAAGGGTAAGGCTAACAAAAAATCTGGTAGTGGTCATAAGCAGAAAAATAGCAAGAGTGCCGTGAGGACGGTAACTACTAAGCCGGGTGACACGTACTATAAATTCGCCCAAAAGTACAATGTCAGTGTTGCTCAACTACGCAAATGGAATAAGTACGCTGACCGATCAATACCGGTTGACATCAAGATAAGGGTCAAGTAGGGGGAATCTTATGAGTTTACGAGATAAATTAATTATTGATACAAGTGATCTCCCCAATTATGTGGTTTTACCGGTTGGAACCGAGAACTTCACCATTGAGTTCGACTATCGTGAACGCTACGATAACTTTTATTTCAACCTATACGATGCTGACGATAATCCGCTGATTACCGGAGAAAAGCTTGTTTATGGGGTGCCATTGTGGAACATCAATGATGCTAATCTGCCAAGCGTGACGATTATCCCCCTTGATGAAACTGGCGTGGAGAACACCGTCAGCATTGATAATTTTCAGATATCAGTCTTTCTATATTTTGATGATCTTGATCCATCGATTGAAGATCCAAGTACTGCTGATGTTGATGAGAATGACACTGACAATTCTGATCTTCTAGATGATGACTCAGGAAGTTCATTAATCGAGGACGAGCCTTCTGATGATGATAATGAGTATGCGCTCCCGGAAGATTGGAGGGATGAGCAATGAAACTCGTTAGGCTTTATCGAAGGCTTGAGATTGATGGCAAAAAAGGCAAATTAACTCTCAAGAGTTACGCCAAAGTACCTGATAACATCTCAATGGATATTGAAGCGTCCTATGCATCCGGCAGCAAGGAGACGACGCAAGTTTCGGTGATGAACTTGCCGGCTGAAGATATTAATTATTTGACGAAGGGTTCTAACGCTCGGGTTTATGGCGGCTGGTATGGTGAAGATGGCTCATCGAATAACGTCGGTATCATCATGGAAGGAAAGTTGGCGTCACCGACCCCTTCAACCATTGACACGTCAGGAAAAACCACAACAATCACTATCGTTGATGGCAGTGATTATGACAAACTTCCTGAAGTTAAGAAAAAGGCGACTACTTCAAGGTCAATTTCTGCGCAAAAAACGCTTGACCAAACAATCACTGCTTACAATAGCAAGATGAATGCACAGCGCCGTAAGTGGATTGATAGCCATCCGGGTGCTACAAGCAAACAGCTTCGAGCTTATGGGCATACAATCATTACCAAGAAAAATGCTTTTGCCAAAAAGAAACGGCAAGAATATGTTAAGCAAAAAGCTAACCATGCTGCTAAAGCTAAGGTAACTAAAAAGACTAAGTACAAACCCTTATCTTTTGCAAAAAATACCAAGGGTTCTTCAATCATCAAAAAGATTGCCAAGGAGGCGGGAATCAAAATATACAAGCTAAAACTCGTATACGATAAGAAGTTTACCAAGGGCTACACGGCTAAAGCAAAACCGATGAGTGCCATTAAAAGTATTGCTTCGCAGTGTAAGACACCGATAGCTTATCCTAATGGTCGATTGGAGATTGCGGATTATTCCAAGAACAAAAAATCGAACTTCTATTTGAACTATGATACCGGAATGCTTGGGGAGCCGGAACCTCAAGACGATTCGGATGATGGGCTACAACACTATCAAGTTGTAGCTCTTTTTAGGCCGTATTTTACCGTTGGGTATATCTTCCATATTGAAAGTACAACTTTGAGTGGCTGGGTACTAATTAATAGCGGCACAACGTCTATTACTGATGATTCAGGAACATCAACACTTGATTTGGTTGACTACTCTAAATACAAAAAGAAGAATTCAGCTTCGGTCAAAAAAGCTGAAACCAAAGATAAAAAGACCAAAGCGAAGTTGGACGCTGCTAATCGAAAAAAGCTTAAGGAAAAGCAGAAAAAGAGGCGTGCCAAATGACTAAAAGTCGTGACTACGTTAATGAATTTTTTAATATGTTTCGGGACGATGTGATGAGTGATATTCATGGTTCCATTCGCTGCAAAATTGTTAAGGTGAATGCCGATAAAACGTACGATGTTCAGCCGCTGGCTTTGTTTTCGGATGGAACCAAGCGGCCACAGCTTCTGAGCCTGCAAGCATCATTTATCCCGATTAAGATCAAATACCACGACGACATTGGCGACTCACATAGTTTTGATCCATTCTATGCAGAAATGATAATCAACTATCAAGTGGGGGATGTTGTGGTGGTTGTGTTTGAAGACCGAGATACCTCTAACGCCAAGGGCGATAGTGTCTACAAGATTGATAGCAAACGGATGCATGACGCTAATGATGGAGTTATCGTCGGCAAGATTGATATGAAGTAGGTGAATTAAATGGCAACGGATGTCTATATAAATGATCAAGGCGATTTTGAGCAAGATGATAAAGGCAGCGTGGCAATGGTCGATGGCCTCGAAGAGATCACCCAATCCTGCATGATCGCCTTGAATACCCGCAAAGGTGGTTGGGTTCTTGATACCAATGAAGGCCTTGACTGGGGAGCCGTAATTGGAAGCAATGTTCACGATCAGTTTGTGACTGCGGCGATTAGAGAAACGCTTCTTGAAGACCCGCGAATTGATGAGATTCACGATGTAGATTTCGAACGGGAAGCAAGAGTGCTCAAAGTTCACATTACGATTGAAGTTAAGAATCAATTGAAAGAAGTTGTATGGGAGGCGGGTGTCGTCAATGATTGATGAAAATGGTTATACGCCGCTGAATTATGACGATGCTTTAGATACCGTTCAAGGCTTTATTCGAAGAGAAAACGGAGAAGATACCAATGTATCGCCCAGGTCATTTTGGGGAACGCTCGCCCGAGTTTTGGCCAAAATAGCCGTCAATGTTGATCAAAACGGTGAAAATGTTCATGATTCGGGATATATTCTGCAAGCCACGGGAGTAAATCTTGATCGCGTTGGGGGCAATTACGGGTTAATGCGAAAGCAAGCTGAAGCAGCCAGCGTGACCTTATCATTTACTGGGACACCTGGATATGTAATTCCAACGGGAACTGTATTTATGGATGACAATGGTAACGAATTTTATTCCGTTGATGACTGTCAACTTGATGTAAACGGAGTCGGATCAACAATTATTGTTTCAAGCGAGTTAGGATCACAATACAATGTTGATGCAGGTACAATTGTTAACCAACAGTCGCCTGTTGAAGAAATTGATAATGTAACCAATTCACAGGCAGCCGAGGGTGGTCAAGATATGGAAACAGATCTTGATTTTAGAAACCGATTGCTATTGGCATCAAACTCCAATGAATCTGGGACAATTAATGGCATATACACTGCATTAATGAACACTCAAGGAGTCACGGCCGTCAAAAGTGTTTATAACAGTTCGGAGAATGCTCCTGATGCTTATGGCAACCCGCCGAAGACTGTTCATTACTATGTTCAGGGCGGTGCAGCTCAGGACGTTGTCAATACAATTTTTAGAGTTGGTGGCGGTGGAATTGCCCTTTATGGATCTAAGAGTGGCACAGCAATCGATGATTCTGGCGAAGCGCACACGATCTACTTCGATCGTCCACAAGAAACGCCGATTTTTGCCAAAGTCAGTGTTAAAGTCAATGACAGCTTTGATAAAAATGAAGGTACAGATGATATTAAGGCGGCTGTTGAAGGATACATTGAAAGCTTGCAAATGGGTTCAAAAGTTGTGACCAATCAATTCTTCTCTAATATCTATGCAATTGACGGTGTCAATTACGCGGATATCACGATTGGAACCGATAAGACTAAATTAAGTACTGATAACATCACTTTGACCGCCTTCGAGATTCCGATTATCGATGATGATAATGTGGAGGTTGACTATGTACCAAACTAATTATGATGAGCTATATTCTGAAATATTTAAGATGTTCGACAGGGGATTAGCCGTTGGTGCCGGGAGCAACATCAACACTTTAATTCGGGTACTGACGCGTTTTCAGTTATGGCTGGACAACAACTTTGAGAGCATCCACAGTTCATGGATAATTGATGAAGCTGTCGGCGAACAGCTTGATGAGATTGGCGACGATATTCACCAACCTCGATATGGTGCGAATGATGACACATATCGGTTTATTTTAAAAACGAAGCTGTTAGCGGCTCATTCAGGTGGAACAATTAACGATATTATTAATATTGTTTGTAATGCGCTTCAAATTGATCCCAAGAGTTCCGGGTTAAAAGTTCACACTGATTATCATTGGGATGGTACCAAAATAGTTGGGAACCCACAGGTTGTTGACATTGATAACCTTCCAACTAGTTTAATATCATCCAGCCAATCACTGATAATCCTCATGGATCGTTTATCATCAGCGACGCTAAACGGAGTTACGATTAATACAATTGCGTTTATGAATAATTCTAAACTAATTGAATATGTAGGTGTTGGGACTCAGTCCATCATGGTTAAAGAAGTTAATGTAAAAGGAGGCAATTAACATGGCATATGACTTGGCAAAAGTAACTGCTAACGGAAACAACCTTATTGCTCAAATATTGGCCAACAAGTCATCACTAAGCATTGATAAGATAGAAATAAGTGATACTCAATTACCATCGACAACGGATATCTCAACGATGACATCTGTTCCCAAGGTAGTGCAAACTGTTAGTGCAAACGGATTTTCTAAAAATAGTAATACCTTGATTATTTCAACAGTCGTTGATAACTCATCCATAAGAGCTGATTACAAGGCATGGGTATTTGGAATTTGGGGATCTGATTCTCAAAATGGGCAATCACAATTAATTGCAGTTATCACATCAACAAATAGTCCAGATACAATACCAGCTTTTTCTGGTATTACTCCGGTATCATATACGTATAAATTCAACATTGGGTTTTCAAATGCAAGTCAAATTCAATTTAATATGATTGATGATTCGTTTGCTACCAACGATACGGTTGTCCATACGACCGGTGATGAAACAATTGACGGCCAAAAGAAATTTAAAACAGATCCTACTGACCGTGCGGGGAATGCTTACGCCAAGACGGTTGACGTTAATCAGCAACTGGATAAAAAAGTGAATATTGCTGATATGCGTAAACCAGCTAGCGATGTAGCGGGGATTGAAGAGGTTAACGCCAAACAAGATAAAATTGGTTACACGCCAGCTGACGATTCCAAAGTAGCCCACCTATCTGGTGCTAACAATTTTG
>NZ_BCMI01000040.1 GCF_002217985.1 Secundilactobacillus pentosiphilus | reverse complement strand
GCTAACCATGTATAAACTTCTAACACGTTTAACTCTTGACTAATCGTAGGAAAATAAGAGAGTGTGACGCAACTCGATAGATTCCAGAATTTAACGCAAAAAAACGTATTCCGTCGAACTTTGTCGGAATACGTTTTTTTGCGTTAAATGGCCGGAATCTGAGTTGTGGAGCAGGCTAAGGCTATCTTCCAGTATTGAACCAGCGTACATTTTGAGCTGTGCTTTAGTCAAGAAATCAACTGGAATCCTTATCGATATAGACTTAAGTCACAGGCCTGCTTATTTTTGTAGAATAACGGATTACCCAACGTAGGTGAGTTCCTTTGAGGTGTGCGTAAACGGTTCACAGCCGCTTTCGGTAATGTGAACACAGTCTTCGATCCGAACACCAGCAACGCCAGGAATGTAGATCCCAGGTTCAATCGAGAAGCACATGCCGGGTTGCAGCACCATGTCGTTACCCGCCATGATAGATGGGAATTCGTGCTCGCTCATTCCCATTCCGTGGCCAAGCCGGTGAATGAAGTAGTCACCGTAGCCAGCCTTGGTAATAATATCACGAGCCACTTTGTCCAGCTCAGCAGCGGTGATGCCAGGCTTAGCAGCCGCTTGAGCAGCTAGCTGTGCTTCTAAGCAGACTTGGTAAATATCCAGCTGCTTTGCCGTTGGTTTACCCAGTGCAACGGTCCGAGAAGCGTCTGAGATGTAACCCTGCCAGACGGTTCCGAGATCAAATAGGATCAGTTCGTTATTTTCAAACTTGGTTGCATTTGTCGCCCCGTGGGGTTCCGCAGCGTGCGCGCCGGCCTGCACTAGGGTATCAAAGCTCATTTGCATAATGCCTGCCTTCATTAAGGCATACTGCAGTTCCGCAACGACTTGCTGTTCGGTCCGGCCAGCCTTAACTGCTGCAAAACCCTTTTCGAAGGCGAAGTCTGCCCACTTACCGGCGACGTTTAATTTTTCGATTTCATCAGCCGTTTTGATGACGCGCAACTGGTTAATGAAAGGCGTGATATCTTGGTCAAAAGAAGCTTCGGGAAAGACAGTTTGAAGCTGTTCTAGCCGATCAACTGAAAGCTGATTTTTCTCCAAAACAATTTCGGTTGGTTGGCTGACACGTTTTTTCACGTGGCCTGCAATCAGCTGCCATGGATTTTCATGGTCTAAGTAACCGTATACTGGAAATGAAAAGCCGGTATCTTTAATTGCTTCAACTTCCAGTGCCGGCGCAAACATGAAAGGATCCTGGTCAGCAAAAACGATTAACGCGAGTACCCGTTCCACGGGGTCACTGTAGAAGCCCGTCAGGTATTGAATCGTGGCGGGGTCACTGACATAGGTAAAGTCAGCGTGATGCTGTTCAGTCCATTCTTGAACCTGTTGTAATTTTGACAAGATAATCACCTCGAATTAGAATGCACTCATTATATCATGTTGGTAAGAGACTTAGCTGAAGTTGTTGATAATTGAAAATAGGAAGGATTATTGATGGCCGTTTTCATTTAAACCGGGAATGGTTGAAGTAATGGCCTAGGTGAAAAAATAATTGCAAAAAAAACGCTCGGGTTGTACGATTTCAGGAAACAGGATCAACTTATTGCTCCATAGGCAGCCTGTTAATCCTTTGGGAGCAAGGATTTTCAGAAACTAATTGAATAGTCAAACAAGTTTTTAATGCCCCAATACGGGCGATGACAGTAGTTGAAACTCTTAAAGTGGTCTTGAAAAGTCACTTAGAAGAGTGTATCATCAAGCTGAAAACGTTTTCAGTTTGATTTCTGAAAATATATCTGATATATTTAACGAGTTGCTGAAAAATCAATGAAAACGAATTAAACCAATAAAGAAAGGGCTATCGCAATGGATAAACAAACCGTAACAATTTATGACGTCGCCCGTGAAGCCGATGTGTCGATGGCCACTGTATCAAGAGTGGTTAACGGGAATCCCAACGTCAAACCGGCGACCCGGAAGAAAGTCTTAGACGTGATCGAACGCTTGGACTATCGTCCGAACGCCGTGGCCCGTGGCTTGGCTAGCAAGAAGACAACGACGGTTGGGGTGATCATCCCAGACGTCACCAACATTTACTTCTCAGCCTTGGCACGAGGCATCGACGATATCGCTATGATGTATAAGTACAACATTATTTTAACGAACTCTGACGAGAATGGCCGCAAAGAAGTTCAGGTGCTCAACACCTTAATGGCCAAACAAGTTGATGGGATCGTCTTCATGGGTAATGATATCAGCGATGAAGTCCGTAAAGAATTTGAACGCGCTAAAACGCCGATCGTTCTTGCCGGCTGCGTGGACGATCAAGACCAGATGCCAAGCGTTAACATCGACTACACTGCCGCCGTGGAAGAAGCCACTAAGAATTTGATCGACCACGGTAACGAACGGGTGGCGTTCGTTTCTGGCAGCTTGGATTTCCCAATCAACCGGGACTATCGGCTTAAGGGCTACAAACAAGCGCTAAAAAAGGCTGGTTTACGTTATGATGATAAACTGGTTTTTGAAACTGACTATTCCTATAAAGCAGGCCAGCTTTTACAGCCCGCGTTACAGTCTGTCAAGGCTACTGCTGCGGTGATCGGTGACGATGAGCTGGCTGCGGGTGTGATGAACGGTGTGACGGATGCTGGCTTAAGCGTTCCTGATGACTTCGAAATTATTACGAGTAACGATACGAAGCTGACTGAAATGGTACGGCCAAAGATGTCGTCCATTACTCAGCCACTTTATGATATCGGTGCCGTTGCCATGCGGTTACTAACTAAATTAATGAGTAATGAAGCAGTGGAAAACAAGACTGTCTTATTGCCATATGGCTTAATGAAACGCGCATCAACACACTAGCTGCCTATGGCTAGTCAAATAATAAGCAGGCTTAGCACGATCTTCTGTTGGAAGTGGCGCGGAGCCTGCTTATTTTTGGATACTTTGGTGGAGGGGAGCTCATGAAGTATAGAGCAGCACTATTATCGGCCGGAACCGTGGTGATGACGATCATCGTGGTCACACTGGCTTCAATCGTTGGCCACTTGATTTCAATGGCAGTGCCGATAATGTCAAAAATGGGTGTTCAGATTATTACGGAGGTACTAGCACTGGTCTGCTGGTGGGGATTGAACCACTGGTATCCCAAAGCAAACGTCAGTTGGTGGCATCACGGCGTTCGTCACCAATGGGCGTTGATCCTGCCAGTCTTACTTGTTTTGATCGGGGACTCAACGCTTAAACCAACCTTTCATTTGACACTGGAACACGTTGTTTCGGCTGTTCTAGTGGGTTTTTCCGTTGGGTTATTTGAGGAATACGTGTTTCGGGGCGTGCTGGTGAGCGGTCTTCGTCAGCGATACCGTGTCGGGCCACTGATGACGGCTTTCTTAAGCGGCTTGATGTTTAGTTTAGTTCATTTAGTTAACGCTACTGGAAACGGTAGTGTTACCATGACGTTGGTACAGATGCTCGAAGCAATCGGCCTAGGTTTCTTTTTTGCGGCGATTTACTTAGTTACTGGCAGTCTATGGCTACCGATTGTTGCGCACGGTGTGATTGATGCCTTCGATGCGTTAGCCTTTGGTACGTTAAGCAATACGGCAGGAATGAGTATTTGGACCAGTCTTGTTTATACCGTTGTGTTTGGGGCCATTGGTTGCTGGCTGATCAAGAGCAAGCAGTTCACAGTAAAAATTTCAACCGGTAACACGGCTGAGCTTCATTTTCAAAGGCAGCCGCGGGAGAGTCGCCCATTGATTGAGGCACAGGCTATTCCGGTTGGCAAAACCGTTATTGCAGGTTTGATTCCCTTGGCAGAACTAGGCTTGGGGGCTCTGGTAACGGCTGTTTTTACCGATAAGTGGCTGCGGATCATCCTGGTTGATGTGATCTTCTTTGCGGGCTTTTGTATGGCGCTTTATTTGTATCACGACTTGTTGGCGGATCATTGGCGCCGATTTAAGCTGCATTTAGGTGTCGGGACGCTGGTTGCAGTGGGCGGTGTTTTGGCGGCGTACGTTGTTTTGATTGCTGTCCGCCAAGTCCTCCAAACGGTGGGAGTTGCCAGTGCCGGCGGTTTTCCGGTGATGAGTATTCAGTCAGCGGGAATGGCGCTGGTAGCCAGTCTTACCACCTTAATGGCGCCGTTTACGGAAGAAATTATTTTTCGCCACGCCTTGTTTTACCAGTGGCGGGGACGGGGAACTTTAACTTGGATCATGCTGATGATCTCTTCCGTTGCGTTTGGTCTGGTTCACTGGAATAACTTTCACGGTCAGCTGGCTCAAATGGTGCCGTACATGTGTGTCGGTGTTCTATTTGGTTTAATCTATTATTTTTCAAGAAATATTTGGCAAGCCATTTACACGCACTTTTTATTTGATATCATTCAGGTGATTGCCGTTATTGCAATGTTTATCTTGGCAATTGTTCAGCAAAGCTAGAAAATTTTAGCGGTTTCATTGCTGACAGGTTGTTTTGAAATTCACCGCGTGATATTATAATAAGGTCTGTGTAAACGAATATAATTAAGAAAAGAGGAGTCGTGAAATGTCAGGACATTCAAAATGGCATAACATCCAAGGGCGTAAAAACGCCCAAGATGCTAAGCGTGGAAAAATTTTCCAAAAAATATCACGTGACTTATATCAAGCCGCTAAAGCAGGTGATCCTGATCCAGCAAACAACCCTCAACTTCGTTTGGTGATGGAAAAGGCTCGTGCTGCTAACATGCCTAAGGATAACGTTCAACGCGCTATCGATAAGGCTTCAGGTGCTGGCGGTGCCAAGTTCGAAGAGATCACTTATGAAGGCTACGGTCCTGGTGGGACTGCTGTTATGGTGGCCGCTTTGACCGATAACAAGAACCGAACCGCTGCTGCAGTTCGTTCCGCTTTTACGCACCATGGCGGATCTTTAGGCGCTGCTGGTTCAGTTTCTTATATGTTTGATCGTAAGGGCTACATCGTTATCTTACGTGATGGCTTAGATGCCGATGAAGATACGGTTTTGATGGACGCACTTGACGCTGGTGCAGATGACATGAAGACCAGCGACGACCAGTTTGAAATCTTTACGGATCCATCGAGCTTGACTGCAGCACGGGATGCACTTCAAGAGAAGTACAACTTGGATACTGCAGAAGTTCGGATGTTCCCAGAGAACACTACTGAAGTTCCAGAAGATAAAGTTTCTCAATACCAAGGCTTGATTGATGAGCTTGAAGCAAACGATGATGTTTCAGATGTTTATGAAGCAGCAAAGTTGCCTGAAAACGTTGAATAAGCATTAAGGTGAAAAGTCGTCCCTAAAAAGGGGCGGCTTTTTTTGTTGCCCTCAAACTCCTGCCACGCGGTCAGCGTAGTTAGCCGCAGGAGGATATAGGATATGATAGAACAATTAGGACAAGCGTTACTTAGTGCAGCCGTCGCATCGGGCAGTTCCGATTTGCACATTCAGCCGGTTGGGGATGCTTATCAGGTATTTGAACATCACGGTGATGGCCTGTCGCTGGTCAGTGAACTGACCAGTAGTGAGGGGCAGCAATTAATTGCCCATTTTAAATACCGGGCCAACATGGCGATCACCGAAACACGGCGGCCGCAGTTAGGTGCTTTGACTTTAGACGTTGATGGGCAGACGGTTCACCTCAGATTATCCAGTGTGGGTAATTTTATCAATCAAGAATCCATTGTCATTCGGTTATTACTGCCGCTAGAAGAACAACGGTTGGCGTTATTGGTGCCCGAGCAGCTGACTAGTTTGGCTGAGTGGTGCCGTTTGCGTGGTTTGATACTCTTTGCCGGGCCCACTGGTTCAGGCAAAACCAGTACGATCTACCAATTAGCTAAACAACTCAGCAGCAGTTTATCCGTCCTGTCAATCGAAGACCCCACTGAGATCATAGCCCCCAATTTCTTGCAGCTGCAGGTGAATCCGGCAGCTGAAATGAGCTATCAGGCCCTGATCAAGGTGGCGCTGCGACACCGGCCTGAAGTATTGATCATCGGTGAAATTCGGGATCATGAAACGGCCAAAGCAGCGGTTGACGCAGCGTTGAGCGGGCACCTCGTTTTGAGCAGTGTCCACGCCCAAACGGCAAAGGGGACTGTTACCCGATTAAGTCAGTTGGGAATTGACTCAGCCGCACTTAATCAGGCCATTACGGGTGTGGCGTATCAGCGCCTTTTACCAACTGTTAGCGGAGGGTTAGCCGCATTGCTTGATTTGGCAAGCGGGCCTGTTGCTGGCTGGCAATCATCCACTGCAATGACATCTCAATGGGAGGAGTATCTTAAACATGCAAGAAGAAATCAGCAAATCACCAACGCCGTCTTTCAGCGATTTAAAGCAGGTTAAGCCTTGGTCAATCAGAACGCAGGCCAAGATTTTTCGAACCATCAGTGATCTGTTACTCGTTGGGTTTTCCGTTCGGCATGCGATTCGTTTTTGTGAAGTGCTGTATAAACCGCAACTGGCAGATCTACGTTGGATCAATGAACAGCTTCACTCGGGGTATATGGTGAGCCAGACGTTTGAGCCCTTTGTAGATGACCAGATTGGCTTGCAGTTGCAACTCGCAGAAGAACACGGCCAGCTGACGCAGAGTTTAGGACAAATCAGCCGTTTATTGCAAACCGCTCATCAGCGGCATCAGAAAATTAAGCGGCTGCTGCAATATCCCCTGATTTTAGTGGCTATATTGGCGGTGATCATTACGGGGATGAAACTAGTGATTTTACCGCAAATAGAAGCGTTAGCATCGACTGATCACCCCCATTCGACAAATTGGTGGTGGAGTATTGCAGTAATACCGCTGATACTGATCAGTATTTGTATTTATCAGGCAATCAGACAGCAACCGATTCTAAAACGGGTCGAACAAACTGCTCGGATTCCAATATTAGGCCCAATTGTGAAATTCTATTATGGTTACTATTTTTTGGCTACTTTCACCATTATGTTTGAGGGCGGTCTTGGTTTTCAGGAGATTTTGCTGACACTAAGGAAAGCAAAGACCAGTACGCTTTTATATCAGTTAGGCGGCAAATTAGAGACAGCCTTAGCTGCTGGTCAGCCGTTACCGCTGGTCTTGGCACAATTTCATTTTTTACCGAAGGAGCTGCAAATGTTATTTCAAAGTGGTAAATCGCAAACCGATTTAGTTAAAGAACTAACGGCGCTGACGGCCCTTTATTATCAACGCCTGACCAACCGACTAGAAGTGATGATGACTTGGATCCAGCCGTTGTCCTTTATTCTTATCGGCGGTGTCATTATTGGTGCGTATGCCAGCTTATTTCTACCGATGTATCACACGATTGGAGGACTATAATGCAACGAAAAAAGAGCGGGTTTACTTTAATTGAAATGACGATTGTGCTATTTATTATCGGGTTATTGATTCTAATCATTGCGCCGAATATTAGTCACCAAAAAAATCGTGCGAATACGGTACACACTGGTGCCATGACAACCGTCGTTCAAACTCAATTGGATACGTATCTGGATTCGACCGAGAAGAAGACAGCTAGCTTTGGTGAGCTGCAAAAAGCGGGTTATCTGACTGCCAAACAGGTTAAAATTGCAGTCAAGGAGGGGATCAAAATCGATGGCGATGAAGTCAAAACTGGATCGTGAGGCATTTACCATGATTGAAATGCTGATTACCCTGGTGATCGTGAGTGGCATTTTAATTCTGATCATGATTGGCAGTCAACGTTTTTCAGGCCCTTCGCTGCAAACGGAACGGGCTTTTTGGGCCAGTTTTGATAGTTACTGGAAACAAGCACTCTATGAAGCGCAATACCGCGGGCAAAAAACGGAGATTACCATTCAACCAGGATCTCCAGTCATTTTTCACACGGTCAAGAACGATAAACAGCTGGCAATGCCGAAAAGTATGCATCCAAAACAGTCTGAAAGAATACTGATACGTTCAAACGCTACGGTTTCACCGCGAACCGTAGCGTTTGCTTCAGACATTGATCAGCGGACTTATCGATTAGTGATTCAAATGGGATGGGGGGTCTACCATGTTGATCGGCAAGCGGCGTAAAAGCGGGTTTATGTTAAGTGATGCACTCATTGGCTTAGTACTGATCAGTGCCGGGCTAATCTTGTATACTCAAGTTCAGCTCGTCATGCAAGGACAGCTGGAACAGCGACAAGAACGGGTACTCCAGCTTCGGCATCAAATGGAAACTGAGTTTAAAGCTCAAAAACAGGTGGCAAAATGAAAACGGGCTTTACGTTGATTGAAACGCTGATTGCACTTGTGGTAACCGCTTTAGCAATGATGAGTCTTCAATTCGGGATGCAGATGCTAAACACTCGTTCTCAGCAACGGTATGACGAGCAGTTGGCCTGGTATCACATGTTGGGGGAACTCGAAGGCGACCAGTACCAGTTCACCTTGGGAAAGGCTTATCTGCAGGAAGCACAGCTGATTCCCCATAACCACCGTGGTCGGACATACATTTTAAAGGGCCATAATGGCAATCTCATCCTGACGACGGATAGGGGCGGCTACATGCCCCTTTTTAAGGGAATGTCCTACTATGAATTTGATGTCGACCACGGGCATTTAAAAATAAAGGTGCAGACTAAATTGCAGCACTTTTCGGCAATCACGGAAATCGGGGGTGGTCGGCGTGACTAACCGTCAGGGCTTTGTCACCATCATTGCGTTATTCTTTTTAATTCTTTTAAGCGGCATTTTACTTTTCCAATTAAAGGGGTACCAGCGTGAGGTAGAGTCGTATAACGTTTTGATTCATTATTACGAGCAGAAGCTACGGGCTAAATAACGGTTGAGACGGTTAAATTTATTGTGTTCGCTTGAATTAACAGCCGAATATTTGTAAACTATAATTTGTGTGGAGAAACCAATAGGACAGGAGGTTGACAATTCTGGCTATTAAAGAAACAGAGGCTTTTTTTAAGGTTCTCGATGAATCAAGCGAGTTGCTTAAAGATGCGCTCTCAACGTCTTATTTAGACGCCTTTATTGAGTCTGGTGATAATTTGATCGATGGTCACGTTCAAGTTGAGGATGGCCGGCCGGACGAAAAGGTTGTTCAGCAGCTTCAAGGCCTTTATGATTCTGTTGATCGCAACCAACTGAATCCAGAAACTGCGCGTCAGGGGATTCAGTTATCAATGCTCAAAGCCATGCGAGAGGATGATATTCAGGGTAATCATCAAATGACCCCTGATAGTATTGGTATGGTGATGGGATATATAGTTATTCGACTAGTCGAAAAGCAAAATCAGCTGACGATTCTGGATCCAGCCGTTGGTACGGCTAATTTATTGACAACGATCATTAATCAGTTAAAGGATGCGACCCACGAAAAGGTAGCCGCAATCGGAATTGACAATGATGAGTCATTATTATCAGTGGCGGATATCAGTACAACGTTGCAGCAAGCTGCAGTCACCCTCATGCATCAAGATGCGCTAGGCGAGCTGCAGATTCCGGAAGCTGATTTGGTTGTATCCGATTTGCCGATTGGTTATTATCCACTTGATGAAAAGGTCACAATGTTTCAGACACATGCCCAGTCAGGCCATTCTTACGTCCATCATTTATTGTTGGAACAAGCAATGCGCTATGTAAAGCCGGGTGGGTACGGCGTCTTTCTAGTTCCAAGTCAGTTATTCTCAACGCCAGAATCTAAGGGGTTGCTGTCTTGGCTTCAAGATGCGGCTTATTTGCAAGGTTTACTGGCTTTGCCAAAAGATTTATTTACGGCGGAGCAGTCAGCAAAGTCAATTTTGCTGCTGCAGCGTCATGGTCAAGACGTTAAACAAGCGGATAAGGTGATGATTGGAGAATTCCCATCATTTAAGGATCAGGCCGCGTTTTCAAAGTTCATTGCAGAAATAGTTGATTGGGAGCTTAGTGATTTACTAAAGCGTTAACATAAGGAGATTATGACATGGGAAAAACACTTGCCGTCAATGCAGGAAGCTCAACATTAAAGTTTAAATTATTCGAAGTCCCTTCAGAAAAGGTCATTACCAGTGGTGTCATCGAACGGATCGGCTTAAAGGATTCCATTGTGACCGTTAAGTACGGTGATGGTCAGAAGTTTGAGAACGTTCAAGACGTTAACAACCATGAAGAAGCCATCCACTTAATGCTTGAAAAGCTGATTGATTTGAAGATCATTGCTAACTATAACGAAATCACTGGTGTTGGTCACCGGGTCGTTGCCGGTGGTGAATACTTCACAGATTCAGTTTTAGTTGATGATGACGTTTTGAAGAAGATTGAAGACTTGGCTGAATATGCACCACTGCATAACCCAGCTGAAGCAATGGGGATTCGGACGTTTAGAAAGATTTTACCAGGTGTGCCTAACGTGGCTGTTTTTGATACCTCATTCCATACTACCATGCCTAAGACTAACTACATGTATGCCATTCCATACGAATACTACGAAAAATACGGTGCTCGTAAATATGGTGCGCACGGGACGAGTCACCGTTATGTTTCCGGTCGGGCAGCTGCAATGCTTGGCAAACCGCTAGAGGACTTAAAGCTGATCACGATGCACATTGGGGCGGGTGCTTCAATCACCGCCGTCAAGAATGGCAAGTCATTTGATACCTCTATGGGCTTCACACCTTTAGCAGGAGTCATGATGGCAACACGTTCAGGCGATATTGATGCGTCACTGGTGACCTTCTTAATGGAAAAGTTAAACATTAAGGATCCTAACGATATGATCGAAATTTTGAACAAGAAGTCTGGTTTGCTGGGTGTTTCTGAATATTCAGCTGATATGCGGGACCTCGAAAAAGTTCAGGATGATAATGAGAAAGCACACCTTGCACGTGATATGTACATCAACCGGATCGTCGGCTACGTTGGTAAATACATTGCTGAAATGAACGGTGTTGACGCGATTGTGTTCACTGCCGGTGTTGGTGAAAACGATATTCCTATCCGTCAGGAAGTTGCTGATAAGTTAAGTTACTTCGGGATTGCGGTTGACCCAGAAAAGAACCATATTCGTGGTGTTGAACGTGATTTATCTACGGCTGATGCAAAGGTCAAAACCCTGTTAATTCCTACGAATGAAGAGTTAATGATCGTGCGTGACGTTGAGCGCTTAGCTAAGTAAGCTTAATTGGATATCAAAAGACTTGATTCGAAATGAATCAAGTCTTTTTTGATTCCAATTTTAACCATTATCGGTTAAGGCGTCTTTATTTTAATGGGGGAACGATGCAAAGTGAATTGTCTTCACTTTAAGATGAATAATTCTCATGTAAGTCATAATAACAGCAGTACCGCACGTTAACGTATACAAATCAACACCGATTTATGCTCAATACTGATCAACCGTTAATTTGATAGCTTTCGCGTGTATAATGGACTCCAAAATAAGGAGTGAAGATTATGGCAAAAGCAGAACCAGAACCCGCCAAGCGACAATCTGGCGGGCTAAAGAACCGGCACGTGCAAATGATTGCATTGGGCGGTACGATTGGTACCGGTCTGTTTCTAGGTTCCGGTCAGTCGATTCATCTGGCCGGCCCCTCGATTTTACTTGCTTATTTAATTGCAGGTATCGCGTGTTTCTTACTGATGCGAGCACTTGGAGAATTGCTGCTGTCCGATTTAAGCGCCAATTCTTTCATTGATTTTATTAAAAAGTACTTGGGTGAACGCTGGAGTTTCGTGACTGGCTGGACGTATTGGATCTGTTGGTTGACGATTGCCATGGCGGATTTAACAGCTTCAGGGCTGTACATGAAATTTTGGTTTCCTCGTTTACCGCAGTGGGTGACCGGGTTAATGTTTTTGCTGATTTTAGTACTGATCAATGCAATCACCGTTAAAGCTTTTGGCGAAACGGAGTTTTGGTTTGCTGCCGTTAAAGTGGTTGCGATTATTGCCCTCATTGCAATTGGCGTCGTATTGGTGGTCATGCAGTTCAAAACGCCAGTTGGCCATGCCTCCGTTATGAACCTGACAGACGGCCACTTTTTTTCACACGGTGCTAAGGGGTTCTTCTTGTCATTTCAAATGGTGATTTTCGGTTTTATTGGCATTGAGATGATTGGGATGACGGCGTCAGAAACCAGTGACCCCAAGACGATTATTCCTAAGGCCATTAACGAGATTCCAATGCGGGTGATTCTGTTTTATCTGGGATCACTAGCAGCTTTAATGTGTATCTACCCATGGCACTATTATTCGCCCGACCAAAGTCCCTTTGTAGCCGTCTTTGCTGCAATCGGTATTAAATCGGCAGCGGCAATTATTAACTTTGTTGTTTTAACAGCGGCGGCTTCTGCCTGCAATAGTGCCTTGTTCACCACCGGCCGGATGCTGTATTCACTATCCTATGGCGGTCAAACTAAACTTTCAAAACGGTTAAGTAAACTCTCCCGTTCACAAGTACCAGTCAATGCGCTGTTATTTTCAGCGGTGATTATTGCGGTCGTGGTTTTACTGAACTTTTTCATTCCCGGTCAAGTGTTTACCTTGATTTCAAGCATTGCCACGACGTGTTTCCTGTTTATTTGGGGATCGATTGTATTAGCTCATCTTAAATATAAACGAGTGGTTGCCGATCAGCCTGAACAGTGGGTCAAGTTTAGGATGCCACTGGCACCTTACTCGGATTACTTTGTGTTACTTTTCTTAACAATGGTCTGTATCGTGCTTTTGTTCCGGTTCGAAACGTTAGTTGCACTCATTGGTTCGGTGCTTTGGTTCCTGGGTCTTCTGCTGTTTAAAACTGGTGTGGACCATGCGGAGACTAAGCGGTTAGGTAATTTAGAATATTCTGAAAAATCAGACCTCTAAAGGGCCTGTGACTTAAGTCTATATCGATAAGGATCCCAGTTGATTTTTTGACTAAAGCACAGCTTAAAAGGCACCATCCCAATAAAAACCATTGGGTGCGATAATCCCTTTATGGTTGTCAGATGAAATACAATAATTCATCTGATGA
>NZ_BCMI01000039.1 GCF_002217985.1 Secundilactobacillus pentosiphilus | reverse complement strand
AGTTGCCTAGAAGAATAAAACTATTTAGTTCCAACTTTTTGGGTACACGTCAGATCAGATTGATCAGCGCTCTTTTACTGTAGTGGCTAAACCGCTTTTGTATGATCACCAGTGGACTTATCATCTTTGTCCGGTTCTTCATCCTTCTTCTCGTCGCGCCACATATCTTTAATTTCTTTTTCAACTTTATCCTGAATTTCTGGATGCTGTTCCAGGTATTCGATCACTTTCGGCTGACCTTGGCCGAGCCGTTCGTTTTGATAGGAATACCATGAACCGGATTTCTGGATAATGTCATTATCTACCGCGATGGTCAGCAGATCACCCGCGTGAGAAAGTCCCTTGCCAAAGAAGTTTTGCACTTCGACCTGTTTAAATGGCGGGGCGACCTTGTTTTTGGTGACCTTGATCTTAACGTTAGTCCCAATAATATCCTGCCCCTCTTTGATGTTGTCACGGCGACGGATCTCTAATCGAATAGTCGAGTAGAACTTCAGCGCGCGGCCACCAGGAGTGACTTCGGGGCTGCCGAACATCACGCCAACTTTTTCACGGATTTGGTTAATGAATAATAAGGTAGTCTGCGTTTGGTTGGCTAGACTCGTGAGGCCACGCAGCGACTGCGACATCAAGCGCGCCTGCAACCCAACGTGATTATCACCAATTTCACCATCGATTTCTGCTTTTGGCAACATGGCAGCAACCGAGTCGAAAACGATCATGTCCACGGCACCGCTTTTGACCAGTTCGTTAGCGATGTTAAAGCCGTCTTCAGCAGTCCCAGGTTGTGACAGTAACAGCGAGTCCAGGTCAACGCCGAGGTTCTTGGCATAAGCTGGATCCAAAGCATTTTCAAAATCAATGTAGGCCACGATGCCGTTTTGCTTTTGCAGTGACGCAACGGCGGTTAAAGCCAACGTGGTTTTCCCGGATGATTCTGGTCCGTAGAGTTCCATGATCCGGCCATACGGATAGCCGCCGCCAATGGCGTGATCCAGTGAGAGTAAGCCGGATGAGAAGCGTTTAATATCTAAATTGGGTTTATCACCCATGCGCATTAAAGCGCCCTTACCAAATTTTTTATCAATCTTTTTTAATGTGTCATCTAGCGCCTGTTTGCGTTCCTTTGAATCCGTCCGTTGTGACGGATGACCGGGTTCGAATAATTGTAAGGCCATACGGCAATCCCCCTTTGTTGAGAACGTATGTTCTAAAGCTATATTTCTATTGTAGTCTTATTTGTTAGATAAACACACCCAAAGAGAAGAATTGCTGTCGATTGTTCCATGTGAAACAAATATGGTGGGAACGAAAATTGCCCCCGCAAGTTTTGATACTGCGAGGACAATTTTACATTATTAAAAACTGTCATAAACTAATTAAAATATAGCCGCAGACCACCCCTAAGGCGATGACCATATTGAGCTTATCCAGCTGACGGCCACGGTTGTAGTAACGTTTGCACTGATTATAAAGTGACTGATCATCCTGTGAAAGCTGCTTATTATCCTTAGCCATGAATATCTTAAATTGGGCCACGGCTCGGTTTTGGCGATTTACTTTGCCAAACATCACAATAACAGTGATGCCAATAATAATGAGGACACCGTAAAAGAGAACGTTTGAGGTTGAGGCCGAAACCAAGTCCTTGCCACCAATCAGGCCATTTACCACGGTTGCGCCTAGTGCCACAACGAAGATGACGGTATTAAATATTTCTGACCACCAGTACGAGCGCAGGTACCGGTGATAATAGTTCAATTCTTTTTGCATAGTCATTAAGTCCTTTTTAGATAGAAGGTTACTTAAACATTATAGTCGATTATGCAGTGGAATGGTGAGGAAATGAATTAACGGCGAGTTAGGTTTATAGTTCAGTTTTCTCTGCATTTTCGCGTAAAACAGCCACATTGTCTGCAGCTGTCTGCATTTTACCCAATACAAATCTAGCAATGGGGCCCACAATCAATAGTTGCAGTGGCAGTGCCATAATGACGTTGAATAGCCAAGCGTGACCATATGCACTCCAGCCGACGTTGCCAGCCATGATAATGCCAAATAGCGACATGCAGGTGACCATGCCTAATACCATTAATACGGAGATGGTTAAGCCGATCAGCAAAATATTTTTCTTCATATAATCATTGATGATGTATTTAAACGCAACAAACTTGGCAATCTTACCGACGACTAAGAGGTCAAGAATAACGGCAACAGCCAGGCCACCGGGATATTCAGATATAGTGTGCAGCAGAAATTCATTAGTGAAACCTTCTGCTAAAGCAACGTTGTAACCAACCATGACGAGGACCATTAAGCCGGCCATGATGGCAGTAAAAACGATTTCTTCTTTAAAATTACGAGGCATTTGTTTCTCCTTTTCTATTCACAATGTTGGTTAGTATATCGAATAGGAGAGGTGCTTCGTAAGTTACGTTTTGATTACAAATTTGAAAGCGGAATCTTAAAGGAGGTGAATGAAGAAAAATGTGTACCGCCGATTAATTTTAGTCGGTGGTACACATTATGTTACGAGTTAGAAATCAGTAGAAAAATTAATAATAATGTTCTCCTGAAAAATGATGGTTGCCCAATTTATGGGCGGTTCCCTTACTGGTGTAGAAGTGGTTATCAATCCAGAACCCTGCACCGCCAGCTTCACTCAGTACGCGGACTTTTTTATGGTGGTAGGTTTTAATTTCAATTTTGTATGAACTGCCATCACCGGCTGATTGATTCCAGCCCATTGTATTGGTCCAAGTGGTTTTACCAATATGATAAGTATGGCCAATAATCCAAGAACGATGAGTTTTTGCTTTTTCTGGATCCGTTTTAGCATTCCGATAATGTAATGTCGAAGTACTGTGGTACCATTTGTGATCGTAATATTGTGAGTAACGCATTTTCTTAGACGAAAAATGAATGGTGTCGTAGCGACCATGACCATCATAATGGTACCAGGTTCGACGCAATGAAGTGGGAAATGATTTTAAAGTTGTTTTTGCCGAGGCCTGTGTGGGTAGAACCACCAGCGATAAACCTAATACGGCAATGATACTAAGAGCCAATCTTATGAACTTTTTTCTTAACATTTGAATATGCCTCCCTTTTACTAAAATATTACTCTTAGGTAAGCTTGAAAGCCATGCTTTAAGCTAGTAATGGACCGCAGTTACTGAAAATAAAAAAGATAATTTTAGTTAATGTTGGTTAACTATAATAGTTATCATTAATCTTTATCAATAAGCAACATTTGTCAGTGAATTCATCATATAATGGCATTACTAACTATAGAGGAGCTATAAAAATGTCTTTAAAAGAAACATTTGTGGAAGAACTTGAAAATGTTTTGAACATGGTTGGAGGCAAAGATGGTTCTAAAGATAAGCTATATATTACGCGTAAGAATGTCAGTGATAATTTAACTAAAGGCGAAAAAGGATTCGGTTTCATTTCCTTTATCCGTAGTGATCAGGCAGCTAGCGGCCGTTATTCTGGCCTATCAGTTAAAGTGAACCCTGGAGAAAAACATTATCGAATTTCTTTAGATATTGGAAACGACGGTTTTGGTGATGACTACCAGTTAGCAACTCTTCCAGGGACTCGACGACGATTCCTGAATCTTCAGAAGGACATCATTAGTTATACAAAAGGTAAGAATACAATAAAGTCTTTTTGTTCCTTAGACTATGGTGATGACGCACCTAAGCGACAATTAAAGGAGCTTGAAAAAGAGTATAAGGATGACAACATTGATTCACATGCTCAGGATTTATTTGTTGCCTTTGTTGATAAACCAATGGTGACTGAAGAGGTTCAGGATCAAACTTACAGTAAAAAAGATTTCTGGCTTGTTTTCAAAGCAGTTGCAGCTATTTATGCCGAATTACGTCAATGGTCCAACAAGGGTGAAACTAAAGTAGCTGACAAGTTTATCAATGCACTCCACGGTGACTACGATGAGACGCAAGATACAACTAAATGTATTCAAAATTTGTTGGATAATCGCCAATATGTCGTCCTTCAAGGGGCACCAGGTACTGGGAAAACCTATTTAATGAATCAGCTGAGTCAGAATTATGAATCATTTTTCACTCAATTTCATGCTGAAACCACGTATTCAGATTTTGTGGGTGGTTATAAGCCGGTTACTGATGATAAGGGATAATTAAGTTATCAATACTTTGAAGGCCCATTATTGGAAGCCATTCGTGCAGCAAAGGAAGATGGTAGTCAAAAGGTTCTTTTGATGATTGACGAAATCAATCGCGCTAACTTAAGCAATGTGTTAGGTGAAGCTTTCTACCTCTTTGAGAAGCAAACTGATCAGCAAAGAAGAAAAGTGGAACTTGGTAATCCACAAAATCCTATTGAGATTGAGGCTTTACCAGCTAATCTATACGTTATCGCAACTATGAATACGGCTGATCGATCATTGGCAGTTGTTGATTTTGCTTTGAGACGCCGATTTGCTTGGTTCACTATGTATCCGCATCCACTCAATCCATCTGGTAATCAGGTGTTTCATTCAAAACAATTTGAAGCAATGGATCGCATTTTCCAAACGTATGCGACTAGTGAAGAACTTATGTTAGAACCGGGACAAGCGTATTACTTAACTGATTCTGAAAATGCGGATGATTTAATGAAGGATCGGATGGAGTATGAACTTCTCCCACTAATTCGTGAATACCTTGATAATGGATTAATGATACAAGCCAAAGATGCCTTGAATCAATTCTTTGTTGACGAGTTAAATCAGACCTTGTTTATTTAGGAGGGCTATCTTGGGTAAAGATTTTCATGTTTCTACCGTTGAGATTCCGACCTTTACAGATTATATTTATCATCTTCCCAAAAGAATGGTTGATCGTAGAACACCGCTAGAGGACCAAGCGGCGTTTATTGAACTGAATAGAGAGTCATTCTCATACCTGAATATTGAAACCTATCAGTTAAGGGGTGAATTACATCTCATTACTAATGGATATGTAGGGGCAATTCCGTTGCGGATGCCTCAAGCCGGTAAGGGAAAAGCAATTACCGACTTGATCATAAAGCCACGATATGGTGCCCATGAAACTGACTGGTTTGCGTGGATGAGTGAGTTGGCTGACTTTGCTGGTGTTAGCTTAACGCCAGAGACTGATGCCAGATTAAAATTAACACGATCTGAAGGGACACCGACGCCACGCTATTTAATGGCCCAAGAAGTTATTACAAATATGGTGGCTGTTGTGAAGTCACGTGATTGGCAGATGTTTAAAAACGAACGGATGCAACTTGAGCGACCGGTTGGTAATGTTAAATGGTCACAATACGCTAAGCAAGCTGCAGATCCGCAGAAAAGATTATTGTTTCCAACGAATGTTAATGTGATGACACAAAATCACACTGAATTTGAACGAGCTTCAAACGTTCTTTCTGAAGCTGTTCAGGTCATTAACAGCCGTTTGACACCTAATCAGGTTAAACAAAATTGTACAGATAATATGGCTTTTCTACGGCATCAAATTTCTTTTAGTAACAGTGTGAAGCATGAAACAGGACTCTTTCGAATTCAAAAGCGAGAAAGCACGGATATCCAACGATTGAAAGAGTCTTTAAATGTATTTATTCAGCAACAGACGCAAAGGAAATATAGTTGGCGGATTGATTTCTCAATGTTATTCGAGCGATACATTCAAAGGTTATTTGCTCATACGGTTAATCAAGTAGATAACAACACAAGAATTAGCCATACTTTAACGCCTCATTATCGACATCAAGTCTCGCAGCTAATGCCGAGATATTTAGAGCCTGATATGGTTGCTGAATTTGCTGGTCAAAAAATTGTACTAGATGCCAAGTATAAATCTTATTTTTATGTTCGACATGGCGAAGATCATGAAAGTCAACAAGAGAGAATTCGACGGGATATTCATCAAATTATTGCTTATACCAGTTTAATCAGTGCTCAAATTGCAATTATTGTGGCTCCAGTTGATGGCGATGAAATTGTTGAGGAAGTATCACAGTACGATCGAATTACTATAGGGGTGTTAGGCATTCCACTTGATTGTCGACACGCTAAAAATTATGAGAATAGCATACGGTTATTTTTTAAGAAAGTCATTGAAATTAATAGCGAGAATAACTGATGAATAATTTTTTAGAAATGCTTTAGAACATTTAATTGGTTGCACGGCCAGCGTTTAAACCGTAGAATTAAAGAAATAAAGTCGGAATAAATTTAAGTGTAATCATGCTTAGTTAAACTAGATATCAATAATTTAAAACTAAAGGGTTTGAGGAAAATGACAAGAGAATATCAATCCGAGGCCGAACTTGAAGATCAACTTATGAAGCGTTTGAATGCACTTGGTTATAAGACAATCAAGTTGCAGGATGAAAAAGCAGTTATTGCACACTTTAGAGATGTTCTTAATGAGCGTAATCGCGATCGTTTAAAAGGGAAAGTATTAACAGATACAGAATTCACTAGAGCCTTAAATGAACTGACTGGCTCAAAAACGATTTATCAAATGGCCCAGTTATTAAGAGGTTCGGATTATCAACCTAAAGGAAAAATTGTTATTACTCGAGACGATAATTCAGAAGTATATTTGGAATTCTTCGACGGTACTAATTTTGAACAGAATAAATTTGAAGTTGCGCATCAGATTACAGTTAACGCTAAGTATACTAATCGGTATGATGTGACAATTTTGATCAATGGTTTGCCGATTGTTCAAGTCGAATTAAAGCGACGTGGTGTTGAGTTGCCACAAGCTTTCAATCAAATTATTCGTTATCGTAATGAGTCTTTTCGTCAACTATTTAGATTCATCCAAATATTTGTTATTTCAAACGGTGAGGATACGCGGTATTTTGCTAACAATGATGGTAAATTAAACTCAAATTTCATGTTTTATTGGACGGATAAAAAGAACCATTGGTTAAATGAAATTAATGCCTTCTCAGCATCGTTCTTTGATCGCAGAAGACTTCATAGTTTAATTGCTAGATATACTATTTTTGATAGTGATGCACAGCGAATATTGGTTATGCGTCCTTATCAAGTGTACGCCGTAGAAGCAATTATTGATCGAGTACAGAATCATCCGGGCGAAAATGGGTACATTTGGCATACTACTGGGTCTGGTAAAACTATTACTGCTTTTAAAGCTAGTCAGATTATTGCGCAAAAAACTGATGCTAAAAAAGTTATTTTTTTGATTGATCGTTCCGACCTAGATACCCAGACAGCGGATAACTTTAACGCATATCTTCCTCAAATAAAGGGCGAAAGTCGGGCCTTAGATCGTATTGATAGTACTAAAATGTTGGTCGAGCAGTTACAAAGTAAAAGTAATCCATTAATAGTTACGACAATACAGAAGCTTAACTATGCGATTCAAAATGATCGTTATAAAGATTTATTGACCCCTTACCATGATGCTAAAGTGGTATTTATTGAAGACGAAGCCCATCGCAGTCAATTTGGCGAAATGCGTAAGGGTATTAACCGATGGTTTAAAAACGCCCAGCACATTGGTTTTACTGGAACACCAATTTTTGCGGAGAACGTTGGGCAAGATGGACGTACAACGGAAACATTGTATGGCGAATGTCTACACCAATATCTAATTAAAGATGCTATTAGGGACCGGAATGTTCTAGGCTTTTCTATGCAGTATTTGAACACTATTCACGGTAAAGACGTTTTTTTAGATGGCAATGAAATGGTTTCAGGTATCGATAAAAAAGAAGTTATGGAAGCTGACGATAGGCTAGAAATGATTGTTCAGCATATCTTGTTAAACCATGGTCAGATTACCCATAATCGACATTACAATGCTATTTTAGCTGTGCCTAGTACCCGGGTAGCTTTGAAGTATTATGAGCTATTTAAGAAGTTAGACCCAGAACATCAGCTGCACGTTACAACTATTTTTACTTGGGAAGCAAATGAAAAGGATAATGAAGAAAAGCAAGATAGTAAAGAGACGTTGACGTCTCGGCATGGCCTTGAGAGTGTTATAAAAGATTATAATCAAATGTTTGAAACAAATTTCAGTACTGACAAGTTTAAAGACTATTTCAATGATGTTTCGAGGAGGATGAAGCAGTTTGATTATCAGACGCCAGAAACTAATATTGATGTCCTAATAGTTGTTAATATGTTTTTAACTGGTTTTGATTCGCCCAAATTGTCTACGTTGTACATTGACAAAAAATTACAGTGGCATAATTTGATCCAAGCGTTTTCTCGTACCAATCGGATAGAACTGGATTCTAAACCCTTTGGGAATATCTTGGCTTACCGAAATATGAAACAGGATACAGATAATGCTGTGAGACTATTTTCAGCAGGCTCATCGGAATCGCTTTTCGTTCCAAGTTATGATGAATTACAAGGACAATTTGATGACGCCGTGGAAAAGCTGAGAGAGATATCGCCCACGCCCCAGAGCGTAGATAATCTTCATGATTTGGGAGATGAAGCGTTACAGAAATTTGTTTTGGCCTTTCGGGAAATTCTTCGGATTTATAATAAGATACGCGTTTATGATGAATTTGATTTTGGAAAAATGGCGGATTTTTCTCATCAAGATATGGAGTCATACAGAAGCAAGTATGCGACTGCTTACCAGGAGCTAATTGATGGTAAGGAGGGTCCTGATCCTTCATCAGTACTAGACGATATTGATTTTGAAATAGAATTAATTGCTGCTGATACGATTGATGTGGGTTATATTGTAAATTTAATTCATGCGATTAATCTTAAAGATGAAGATGAGCGACGACAAGATACACGACGAATAAAGAAAATGTTGATAAACGCTGCTGATCCTAATTTACAATTGAAATCTGATTTACTTCAGGCTTTTCTAGAAGAAATTGTTCCTAAACTGGATCCAGAAGACAATGTTGGCAATGAGCTTAACCAATACCTCATTCGGAAACGCGAGGAATCTGTTAAGAACTTTTCTGAAGAAGTCCATCTCCCAGAAGAGGTTATCAAAAAAGAAATGGACGATGTTAGCTTTTATGGTGAGCATGTAAATACCAAAGCACTGAATGAGGCTTTAAATGCAAATGGGTTGAAGTTTATGGAGAAACGCACAGTTAAGAGTCGAGTTAAAACGTTTGTCACTAGAGCATTGAAAAAATTCGTGTTGTCATAGAATAGGAGAATTATCTTAATGTCAGAAACACATATCGAACAAGCGCAACAACAGGCGGATTTGCAAAAGCGGCTATGGGCGATTGCGAATGATTTGCGTGGAAATATGGATGCAAGTGAATATCGAAACTATATGCTTGGACTAATCTTCTATCGCTTCTTATCTGGTAGAGTTGAAGATTATGTTAATAAGCAGTTGGCAAATGATAAACTCACTTTTGCACAAGCGTATGCAGATGATGAGATTGGCCCTGAACTTAAAGATGATGTTACCCAAACGTTAGGATTCTTTATTGAGCCCAAGTATCTTTATAGTTCATTAGTTAAAGACATTGAATCTGGTAATTTTGATATTGAAAAGTTACAGATGGCAGTTAACGAGGTCGAAAACTCGACGATTGGTCGCGAATCGGAAGATGATTTTAGAGGCTTATTTGCTGATATGGACCTTTCCTCTAATCGGCTAGGCTCAACTCCCGCACAGCGTGGGGATCTCATGGCAAAAGTTATGCTGAATTTAGCAGATATTCCTTTTGGTGTCGGCGATTTACAAATTGACGTACTCGGTGATGCTTATGAATACTTAATTGGTCAATTTGCAGCTAACGCTGGGAAAAAGGCTGGTGAATTCTATACACCCCAACAAGTATCAAAAATTTTAGCTAAAATTGTTACATTTGATAAGGATAAATTAAAAACGGTCTATGACCCAACTATGGGTTCTGGTTCTCTGCTATTACGGGTAGGAAACTCAGCTAAAGTTGGCTCTTATTACGGACAAGAATTAAATGGAACAACTTATAATTTGGCCAGAATGAACTTACTTATGCACGGCGTTAATTACAGTCGTTTTGATGTTTATAATGGTGATACCTTAGAGGACGATCATTTTGATAGTGAGGTTTTTGACGCAGTAGTTGCAAACCCACCGTATTCAGCAAAATGGAATCCTGAGGGCAAGTTGGAAGATGAGCGTTTTCGTAAGTATGGTAAAACGGCGCCAAAGTCAAAAGCTGACTTTGCGTTTGTTGAGCATATGTTATATCACCTTTCGACGGATGGAACTATGGCGGTTGTCTTACCCCATGGTGTGCTCTTTAGAGGCGCGGGTGAAGGAAAAATTCGTCAGTATATGATTGAAACTGATAATGTTTTAGATGCTGTCATTGGCTTGCCAGCTAATTTGTTTTATGGCACATCTATTCCGACTGCTATTCTTGTCTTTAAAAAGAATCGACAAAATAAGGATATTTTCTTTATTGATGCTTCTAACGATTTTGAGAAAGGAAAAAATCAAAACAATCTGACCGATGAGCAAGTACAAAAGATTGTTGATACTTATGCCAAAAGGGAAAATGTTGACAAGTATGCCCATAAGGCGACTTATGATGAAATCGTTGAAAATGAATTTAATCTCAACATTCCCCGGTATGTAGATACTTTTGAAGAAGAGCCGCCTGTTGATGTTGATAAATTGGTGGACGACATGAAGAAGACAGATTCTGAAATTGATCAGTTAGAAGCAGAGTTTAGTGATATGTTAGGTGATTTAGTGGGCCAAAATGCTGACGCTCAACAGCAGCTTACGAAAATTAAGGAGCTGTTTGGTAAATGAGTAATAAAATGACGCCAAATGTGCGATTTGAAGGATTTACGGATGCTTGGGAACAGCGTAAGCTTAAAGAGATAGTCCAGATTAACCCAAAAACAAATATACCAAACAGTTTTGAATATGTAGATTTAGATTCAGTTAAAGGAACACATTTAAGGAAGTATCGATTGGAGACTAAAGCAGGTGCCCCTTCTAGGGCTCAAAGGCTTGCCAAAAAGGGAGATATTTTTTATCAAATGGTACGTCCTTATCAAAAGAACAATTATCTATTCCAAGATAAAACGGGTGATAATTTCGTTTTTTCAACAGGGTATGCGCAGTTAAGACCCAGTATTAGCAGTACTTTCTTGTTGAGTGTGTTACAGCAACAAAGTTTTGTAAATCATGTAATGGCAATTAGTACTGGTACTAGTTATCCAGCGGTAAATGCCAGTGACTTGGCTAGATTGCATATTCTGGTTCCAACCAGTGTGGGAGAAATGGAACTAATTGGTACTGTAATTTCACATTGTGATGACATTATCGCTCATCATCAACGACATTAAAAAAATCATGGATATAGTATCATCCATGACTTATAACTTTACTCTTATATTAAGCTAGCTAAGTGCTTCATTATTTTATCATTATCTTGATTCTCTAGCTCTTGTATAATGTGTAAATACGTATGTTGGGTAGTCGTCATATCTGAATGCCCAAGCCTCCGTGCTACTGATGCAATACTCACACCAGCATATAGTAACAGTGATGCATGCGTATGACGAAGACCATGCACAGAAATCACCGGTATCTTTGCTCTTTTACACAACCTCTCCAAATAATGGTTAACTGTATCGTTATATACCTTTCTTTGAACAAATATTGGTTTATCTTCAGGTAGCCCTTTGGTTAATTGTGAAAACTGAATCACTGTTTGCCAATCCAATTGGACTTTCCTAACTGATGACTTATTCTTTGTTGGGGCAAATCCGCCCTTCTCTGACTTGTAATCCCATGTCTTATTAACATTTAAATACTGATGAGCAAAATCAAAATCATTCGGTGTCAATGCCAGTGCTTCTGCAAAGCGTAGTCCAGTTTTAGAAATTAAAAGTATGAAATAATCCCAATTAACTCCCTCATCTAATCTCAATATATTCAATAGGCTCTGCATTTCATGCTGATTCAAAAACTTTATTTTATGCTGCCGCTGCTGAACACCTTTTATAGTTGCTTTTCGTGTAGGATCACGACCTATTAAATTATCTTCAAGTGCATCTATTAATGCACTTTTTATATGCCTGTGAAAATCCATTACAGTTTGTCTTTCATGACTTTCTGCATAATCATTTAATAATTGTTGATATGTTAATCGAGTTATATCACTCAAGTATAAATCTGGAACTAGTCTAACGAGTTGACGATGTGTCATTTCATACTTCTGATATGTGACAGACCGCACCGCATCTTTCTTATAAAGATGAATCCATTGAAAGAAATACTCATGTAATTTCAATTTCTGTGCCATAGTGACACCTCCATACAAAAAATTAGACAATCAAGAGATTATCTAATTAATTGATACAGAATTATTTATATTTTGACTAGTGTTATCACTTAATCTATTTCGCTACATATATGCGTAATTACTGAACTATACCATTTTCAATCAAACAAACATATTTTGCAGGAACCACTTTTTAAGTTGCTGCAGCTGATCAAGCTTTTTCTGATGATGAGCGATAGCGTTATCCAAGCCATCAAAAAGCCCTGAAATAGTTTGTTGTTCGTTAATTGAAGGAAAAATAATTGGGGTTTTTGAAACAGGATCAATTGTAAAATGGCGTATTGAAATGCCGGTCATACTATCATGAACGTATTTTCGGAGTCGTCTAGTAAGAAACTCGAAATGAAGAAACTTACCGTCTACCATTGAGGACTTTGATGTCTGCGCATACAGAATCGCACCACCCTGTACATAGACTAGCGAATTATCGTCCTTATAGAAAGTTAATCCGACGCTCTTGGCAGTACCACCGCTTATTATCAGAAGATCACCCTTTTTAGGTGATCCAGTT
This sequence comes from Secundilactobacillus pentosiphilus, assembly GCF_002217985.1. Classification (GTDB taxonomy): domain Bacteria; phylum Bacillota; class Bacilli; order Lactobacillales; family Lactobacillaceae; genus Secundilactobacillus; species Secundilactobacillus pentosiphilus. The sequence goes on along the minus strand of NZ_BCMI01000039.1, from coordinate 316 downwards.
TGTTTATCTAGTCTTTGAAATAGTTCGGGAGAGATACTTAGCTCATCTTGTCGACTTTCTGTGTTGATATCACTAGAGCGAAGATATGGTATCCCTTTATTTGTCCAAAGAGTGTTAGAAATTCTCGCACTGTCAAATATTTTAGTCAATTCTAAAAGCTTACGCTGTTCCCAAGCATCAGTAAATCCTTTAAATCGCCACTCTTGATCAAAAATTTTTTGAAGAAATAATTTTTTTAACTGACGTAAGTCTTCAAGCTCTTTCTGATGATGAGCGATAATGTCATCACAATGTGAAATTACAGTACCAATTAGTT
>NZ_BCMI01000038.1 GCF_002217985.1 Secundilactobacillus pentosiphilus | reverse complement strand
TGATATTAGTCGATTTTCATCGATTAATATCAGAACTAATCTTAGATTGTTTATGTTCTATCTACTTAACTGATAACTGCATTTCGTGAGCCTCGACAACTTCTCCAGTTGAAATCGTTACCGGTAACGTCTGAATCGTTTGAAACCCGATATCTTGATAGAGTCTTACTGCTCTTGGATTACGCAGTTGAACCGTCAAGGTAATGGTACTGTAAGTACTGCTTAAAGCGGCCCAATCGAGGCCACTCAGCATTAACTCACGACCAATACCACGTTGCCAATACCTCTTGCGTACAGCTACCCCAATTTCACCGATCGTCTTTGCCTTCGTTGGTAAAACCGTCACTAGTCCAACCACTTCGCCATCTAGTACGGCTAAAAGCAATAGCTGCTGCTTGGATTTTCCAATCAGTTTAATTTGTTCGCTTTCAGTAGCGGGATCGACTTCATCACTTGTATCTTCAAAAGTAGTCGACTCCGTCTTTAAAATCTTTAATAGCTTTAAAACCGCTTGAGCGTCCGTTGGAACTGCTTTACGGACGACTAGTTCCGGCTCATTTGCCATATCATTTCTCCCGTAGCTTCTTAAGCATCTCTTCGAACCGCTTACCGTGCGGCTCAAAAATCAATTCACGCTGACTTTCACCCTCGTCATCCAACCGTTTGAAGGCAATTCTGAGGTAATCTGCAGGTAGCTCGTCAGCGACAAACTTAGACCACTCCACGACACTGACCCCGTCGCCATTAAAGTATTCTTCCAGCCCCAATTCATCGCCACTGCCATCTTCCAGGCGATAAACGTCCATGTGATACAGGGGAATCCGGCCGTCCTGATACTCCCGAATAATGGTAAAGGTTGGGCTCTTCACGTTCCGTTTGATTCCTAACCCAGCAGCCAAGCCCTTAGTAAAGGTGGTTTTACCAGCGCCCAAATCACCATCCAGCAAAATAATATCTTTTGGTTCCAGCAACGGCGCCATTTTTTGGCCAATTGCCATTGTCTCTTCTGGTGTTGAAACTTTAACTGTAACTGTCATACAACGTAGCTCCTTAAATCAAAAGAAGCTGGGGCAGCGATACTGCCGACAGCTCCAAAAATTTTGTTAACGCTAAAATTAAGTTTATACCGACTGTGCTGCAGTGACGATAGACACTTTATAAACGTCTTCTTCATTGCAACCACGCGATAGATCAGATACTGGTGCGTTCATGCCTTGCAGCAACGGTCCAATGGCTTCGTAACCGCCTAACCGTTGTGCGATCTTGTAGCCAATGTTGCCGGCTTCAAGTTCTGGGAAAATAAAGACATTGGCATGACCGGCCACATTTGAACCCGGCGCTTTGCTAGCAGCAACTTCTGGTACCACCGCTGCATCAAATTGAAGTTCGCCGTCAATGGCAACGTCTGGCGCTTGTTTTTGAGCCAATTTGGTTGCTTCTTGAACCTTAGTCACTTGGTCGGCCTTCGCGGAACCCTTAGTCGAGAAGCTCAGCATGGCAACCTTCGGATCAATATCGTACTTCTTGGCAGTCTGGGCACTTTCCACGGCCACTTCAGCCATTGCTTCTGCATCTAAATCAATGTTGATTGCGCAGTCAGAAAACAGCAAGCGTTCTTCGCCCTTTAACAAAATGAAGTAGCCGCTGATACGCTTAACACCCGGTTTGGTCTTAATAATCTGCAGAGCTGGCCGAATGGTGTCACCAGTTGGGTGAATAGCACCGGATACCATGGCATCCGCTTCACCAAGATAGACCATCATGGTGCCCCAGTAGTTAGGATCTTCAAGCATTTTAGCTGCTTGTTCCGGTGTGTTTTTACCCTTACGGCGTTCAACTAACGCATCCAGCATTTTTTTCTTTTCGTCTTCAGACGCATTGGTTGGGTCCGCCAGTTTAACCCCGGACAAATCAAATCCCTTTTCACTAGCAGTTGCTTTGATTTTATCAATGTCACCAAGCAGAACTGGCTGCAGCAATTTCTCTGAAGCTAGTCGGCTAGCTGCACCAATAATTCTAATGTCTTCGCCTTCAGGTAAGACAACCGTCTTATCTAAACCACTAATCTTTTGCTTTAAACTGTCAAAAAGTTCCACAATATAGACCTCCAGATTTTGAAATTCCGACCAGTCAATTCTCTTTTGACACCTCATGCTGTGGTGTTGGTTCCTCAGCAGTAACGTGCTCAGGTAACTGCCAGTCAATTGGTGCTTCTCCTAATGATTCCAATGCGATGTTGGTTTTAGAAAACGGCTTAGAGCCAAAGAAGCCCCGGTTAGCTGACAAAGGACTTGGATGAGCTGATTGAATCACAATGTTTGCTTTCGTATCAATCAAACTGATCTTGTTTTGAGCCGCCCTGCCCCAAAGAATGAAAACTACCGGGGTAGGCCTTTCTGATAACTTATGAATAGCCGCATCCGTTAGCTGTTCCCAACCCTTCCCCTTATGGGAGAAGGCTTGGCCATTACGGACCGTCAAAACCGAGTTTAGCAACAATACACCCTGCTTTGCCCACTTTTCAAGATAACCATGATTGACAGGCTTAATGCCCAAATCAGACTGCAATTCCTTATAAATATTTCTCAGGCTAGGCGGCACTTGAACGCCAGGCAGAACTGAAAAGCTCAGCCCATGAGCTTGATGGGGCTCATGATACGGATCCTGGCCTAGAATCACGACTTTGACCTTTGAAAACGGTGTCCATTGAAATGCTTCAAAAATGTGAAACATGTCTGGATGGATATTTTGCGTCTGATACTCACGAATCAGAAAAGTACGTAAATTTTGGTAGTATGCCTTCTTAAACTCAGGCTCTAACACCGGCCACCAATCATTATGAATAAACGGTTTCATTCCCAACACCTCAACGTTCATTCTATCATAGATTTTCACGAATTATTAGTAATAACCATGGAAATTCGTTTAAGCAGCCAAATGAAAATAATCCCCCAGTCAATTTAGCCTTGAAAGGTCGTTGCCGTCAATTTTTTAAAGAAAGCCACTCTCAGTAAAACTTAAAAAATGACGCATGAGAAAGCTCAATTTAGACGTTATCCATGTTAAAATGAATAACGATAAGAAAGTAAGATTGACTTAGTTGATGACATAAATGAATGGAGGGCTTCCATGCGCGCACTGTATATTCGACAAGACAGTTTGGCTGCTAAGGGGGCCAGTGTCGTCCGAGACGCTGATCGACGTTCTATTTATCTCCTCGTTGGTAAATGGGGGCGTCACCAAGACGCACTTTCACTGTACCAAATTAGCGGAGACCTACTGGCTGAACTTCGCCAAACTTCATTAGGCTTGCTTCCTCGCTTTGATATTTATTATCAAGGGGCAAAGGTGGGTGCAATCTCTAAACGGCTGGGTTTCTTCAACGAAATGATTTATATCAGTAATCTGCACTGGATCATTGTTGGAAATTTTGTTACTGGTAATTATAAAATTTACCACGGAACAACAACGATTATGAATTCCCGCAGCGATGGTGACCTCCGAGAAATGCAGATTACCTCTCAGGACTTGGAACCAATCTGTATCTGTATTGCGGCAACGTTAGATCATTGGGCTAGCGGTCATAGTCAATTGAAGAATCCTGCTCAGGCTTGGCATGCATCGCTAAAACGACAAATCGGTTTACGTGGCAGTCGCGCTTGGCACTACGCCAATCACCAGGTTTGGCACCGAATGATGCACTGATGACGATTAATATTAATCACACTAAAGATCTATGGCTAACCTTCATTTCAGGGTTAACCGTAGATCTTTTTTAAGGTCTTAAAACGGAAAGGAAGCCAAAAATACGAACTATATCATTAGTAATTAGCATAATAGTTAATAAAAATCTTGTTTTCTCTTAAATTTCACGTTAAATTGCGTTACACTATTGCTGATAAGAGAACAATACGACTATTGGGGAGGCTCATTATGCACTGGCTAGCAGATTTATTGGCAGCAATAGGTGTGGTATTAAACGGAATTCCGCAAGGTATCATGGCAATGTCACTGGGATTTGCCGTTTTTCCGACCACGTTTTCATTTGTTTTTGCATCTGGCGTTAACGGACTGTTTGGCTCCGTAGCCCCGATTTCATTTCAGGCTGAATCCCTCGCACTAACGGGAAATTTAGGTAAAAATATTCGGGAACGGACTTCGATTATTTTTGGTGGCTCACTGATTATGATCGTCATCGGGGTGACCGGATCTCTGACGCGCATCATGTCTTTCTTGGGTAATCACATCATGGCCGCGATGATGGCCGGCGTTGGTATTATGCTGGCAAAAATTGCCATCCAAATGACTAAAATCGAAAAACGGACCGGCTGGATATCCATTGCAGTTGCAACGCTCACTTATTTGATTACCAAAGATCTGGTATGGACGATCGTATTGTCCGTTATTTTATCAAGTTGTTACGCCAGCTTAGTTGAACACTATCGTGCAGCATTACCGGGCTACGTTACCGCCCGTAAATTTCACTTTTTAAAACCCACCTTTAGCTGGCGGGTTCTCCGTGGCGCACTTAGCCTAGCCTGCCTGAACATTGGGGCCAATATCTCTTATGGCCTGATTACGGGACAAATGACGGGCTTAAAGCCCAATCCGGTTAACTTGAATTTGCTAACCAGTACGCAAGCCCTAGCTGACATGGGCACTAGTCTCCTCGGTGGTGCGCCCGTTGAAACGATTATTTCCGCAACGGCTAGTGCCCCGGAACCTGTCATTGCGGGTGTCTTGATGATGCTGATCATGGCTGTGATTCTCTTTGCGGGCTGGTTGCCTAAAATTGGAAAATATGTGCCAAGTGCTTCGATTGCCGGTTTTCTATTCATTTTAGGTGCAGTTATCACGTTCCCAGAGAATGCTACATCTGCCCTGAGTGGCACCAATAACTTGATTCCAGCGGTCACACTTGTTGTCACAGCCGTCTTTGATCCGTTTGCTGGATTATTGACTGGCGGTGTGTTGAAATTTGTTTTGCCATTGATTGGCTTAGGAGTGTAAAAAATGACTAAAACCTATCAGTTAAAACTAGGACCATTGACTCGAAATCTGCCATTAATCAAAATCAGCCCAGACGTCACTATTGCCTCATTTGTGCTATTAGGGGACGCTGAAATGACCCACTATGCCGCTAAAAAGCTGTCGAAATTGGTAGCGGATGTGCCATTTGACTATCTGATTACCATGGAAAGCAAAGGGATTCCGTTAACTCAAGCATTAAGCTGGCTGACGAATCACGACCGCTATATCGTCTTACGGAAATCAGTCAAAGACTACATGCAACACCCCATCAGTGAACCAGTTAACGCCATTACCACCAGTGCTGATCAAGAACTAGTGCTCGATGGTGCTGACGCTGAACTCATTAAAGGCAAACGGGTTGTCATCGTCGACGATGTTATTAGTACCGGTGGTTCCGTCTTTGCCGCTAAAGCGTTAGTTGAAAAGGCCGGTGGTACTGTCGTTTCGCAATTAGCAATATTAGCAGAGGGCGATGCTGCTGAACGGGATGATATTCATTATTTAGGAAAATTACCGCTATTTTAAGCGAAAGTGGGAAAAAACGTTTAACACCCAGAATCTAAGCACGATTGGGGCTGAGAAGAAACTCAACTTCAGGTAATAGAATAACGGGTACCGTAAATAAAAGCAGGAGTGAAATTCTTGAAAATCCAAGAATTTCACTCCTGCTTTTATTAAGAGGCTAGTTTTTCCCAATCCTCTTATTTGTGACTTCAACTGAGTACGGTCAGACTCTGATCGTACTAATAGTGTTTCATGACTCGGGCAATCTGACGGTTTTGTTCCCGTCGCTTAATGGTTTCACGTTTATCATACTCGTGCTTCCCTTTAGCAACGCCGAGCAAAACTTTTGCCACACCGTTTTTAATATAGATCCGTAAGGGAACAATGGTGATCCCTTTATCCTGCGTCTCGCCTTGCAACTTGTTGATTTCTTTCTTGTGCAAAAGCAATTTACGATTACGCAACGGATCGTGATTAAACCGGTTACCTTGAGTATACTCACTGATATGAATATTCATCAGCCAAGCCTCACCATTCCGGATTTGGGCAAAACCATCGGTCAAATTAACCCGCTTTGCGCGAATCGATTTAATTTCGGTCCCGGTTAATACAAGTCCAGCTTCATAGGTATTGAGGATCGTATAATCATGCCGAGCTTTTCTGTTTTGCGCCATGACATTTTTGTCAGTTGGTGTCTTCTTTCTTGCCAACAGTCCTCACCTCACTTTTAAATATTAACGATTTGGTTTGTGATTCTGACGGTTGCCGGATTGCGTCTGGTTTCGTGTATGCCGCACGTTATTGTTCCGTCCGCCATTCCGGTTACCGCCTTGGTTATTATTACGATTACGATTACCATTGCCGCCATTTTGAGAACGGTGATGGTCATTTGGCCGGCCGTTTCGATGGTTGCCACCGTAATTATTGGAATGGTGCTCCCGTTTTGGCAGTAAATCAGACGTTGGCGCAGCTGAAGGATCAACGAGGGCAAAGTCAATTTGGCTTTGTTCTTTATCAACGTTGACAACCTTAACTCTGACCGCTTGTCCAATTCGGTAAGTCCGGTGAGTCTTGCGACCGACCAAAGCCAAATACTTTTCAACGTATTCGTAGTAGTCATCGGTCAAACGGCTGATGTGGATCAGGCCTTCAACCGTGTTAGGCAATTCGATGAACATCCCAAACTTCATGACGGAACTGACGGTTGCGTCAAATTCCTCACCAAGATGGTCAGCCATGTATTCAGCCTTCTTCATAGAATCGGTATCCCGTTCAGCATCAACCGCACGGCGTTCCATTTCTGATGAATGCGTCCCAATTTCTTCGAGTAAATCAGCGTAACGTTCCTTACTCTTAGCGTTAATCCCATTTTCTTCATAGAAGTGAATTAAACGGTGGACCATGGTATCTGGGTACCGGCGAATTGGTGACGTAAAGTGGGTATAGTATTTAGCTGCCAACCCAAAGTGACCAAGGGACTGATCCGTATACCGCGCTTGTTTCAAACTTCTTAACATCATCACTGAAACGACCGCTTCTTCCGGCTTACCAGCAACGGATTTCAAAACATTCTGGAGCATCTTTGGCCGCAAGTGATCAGGGTCACCCTTAACGTTGATGCCAAAGGCCGTTAAGAATTCGAAGAAACTCTTAACTCGTTCGCCATCTGGTGTTTCGTGGACCCGGTAAATAAATGGCGCTTTAGCTTTGTTATAGTGTTCCGCAACGGTTTCGTTAGCAGCCAGCATAAATGATTCGATCATCTTTTCAGCTAAGCCGCGGATCCGCAGCTTAATGTCAATTGCGTGGCCGGTTTCGTCCACGATGATTTCTGCTTCGTGGTCATCAAAATCAATGGCACCGCGACGCTTACGCTGTTTGTATAAAATCTTGTGCAGTTCGCCCATGGTTTCAAACATTGGCACTAATCGTGCGTAACGCTCACGGGTTGCATCATCATGAGATTCCAAAATCTTATTAACGTCGGTATAAGTCATCCGCGCTGTTGACTTCATCACACTAGGATGAATCCGGTGATTAACCACGTTACCTTCAGGATCAATTTCCATTTCACAACTCATACATAGCCGCAAAACGCCTTCATTCAACGAACAAATGCCGTTGGACAAACGACGAGGCAGCATTGGAATAACCCGGTCCGTTAAGTAAACACTGGTGCCACGCTTGTAAGCTTCTTGGTCCAGCAAAGAACCTTCCTTAACGTAGTGGGACACATCAGCAATATGCACCCCTAAATGATAGTTGCCGTTATCCATCTTCCAAACCGTAACGGCGTCATCTAAGTCCTTTGATGATTCGCCATCGATCGTCACTAAGTCCTGATCGGTAATGTCTTCACGACCGGCCATTTCGGCTTCGGTAACGTGATCTGGAATGGCATCAGCTTCCTGCAAAACATCCTCAGGAAATTCAGCCGGAATATCATGTGCGTACACGATCTGCAGGATATCAATGCCTGGGTCATCCACACTACCGATGACCTTCTTAGCGATGCCGACCATTGCTAACGGGTGGTCGGAATTAGGATATTCGGTAATTTCAGCAGTAACCACTTCTCCGGGTGTTGGCTTCAAACCAGTGTCCACCACGTAAAACTTATACCGTGAAAGTTTTTTATCGGTTAAACGAACTTGGCCGTAATAGCCCATATCGTCATCAGTCTGCATGAAAGCACCAACAACGTGGGTATAATTGTGGACATCAATCCCTGTAACCTTGCCTTCTGGTCCGCGATCAGAATGCGGGTCAGCAGCACGGACAATTTCCATATCCACTTCATCGCCGTTTAAGGCCAGCATCGTGTTGTCCGGCGCAATGTAAGCATCGGGTAATTCGTCATCATAAGCGACAAAACCGAAACCTTTGTCATTAGCGTGAAAGACACCGTTCAAAGTCCGTGCCTTTTCATTTAACTGAAATTCGCCTTCGCTAGTCACCGCGGCTATCTGTTCACGTTCCAAGCGAGCAAACTCTTGCACGATCAGCTTAAAAGCAGCTGAACCGTGGTACCCTAAGGCGTCAGAAACATCCTCTACCCGAAACTTTTTCGTCGGGTTTGCACGCAGTAAATCCGTAATTTGTTGTTTTAAATTGTTGTCTTCCAAATTTTTGTCCTCATTAATCTTTGATTTGTTGTTATTAGTTAAAAATCCGTTTTAAATATGCTGTTAAGTCCCGTTCCAGTTGGTGATGAGCGCTATTCACGGTAAGCACGTGACCAGCATCTTCATAATAGTGAAAGCTGACCTGGCTACTAGTTAGCGCATCCCGCAAGGCATACGCCTTTTGCGCATCAATCAGCCCATCTTGACCGCCCTGAGCAATAAAGGTTGGCTGCTGAACTTGACTGAGGCCGTTGGCAACCGTCCCCGCAAATTGATTGATCTGCGTTAGCTGTGCCGGTAAATGTGCCGTCAGCCAATTTAAACGCTGCTGTTCGGCGTCACCATCGAGTTGCTGATACTTATAGGTGGCTTTGGCCAACTGCACAAATTCTGGAATCAAGTTGTTTTTTTGCGATGTGATAATTGGCGAGCTAAATGCACCACCGCCTAACAAACCGCTATCCTGTTCCAAAGCTCGCATGGCAAAAATACCGCCTAATGACAAGCCAAAAATGCAAATTCGTTCATAGTGTTTATCCCTTAAAGACTGAACTGCTTGCTGTGTGTCTTGCCACCAAGTATCAGGCGAACCCTTAGTTAGAATATCCGCCGGTTCTCCCGTACCATGACCAGTGAACATCGGTCCCAGTACTGTATACCCCTGTCTTTGAAGGTAACGGCCAAGCATCCGCACATCGTTAGAGTTGCTAGCATAAGCGTGAAGGAGAATCACCGCTTGTGATCCGCCTTCAAAAAAGAAGGGTTTGGGTAACTGAATCATCAATCATTCACCTCCGGTCAGTGGTGGTAGAAGTCAAAAATCCCCCTGTGGTCATCACAGGAGGATCTATTGCTAGTGTGAAGAAAGATAGGCTAATGCTAACGCCAGCGCAAAGAAGATAACTCCCAAGACAACCGTTGCTTTTTGCATAAATGCTTCAAAGCCCCGCGCCTTTTGATGGGAAAATAGATCTGTACCGCCACCACTTAAGGCAGACATTGCATCGTCTTGCTTAGCAGGCTGCATTAACACAGCAATTATAATCAGTACACTATCGATCATCAATAATGTTAACAGTAAATTGTACAAGAAATTGCCTCCTATTGTTACTTTGTCTCCGACAATACCTCTATACAATTTATCATAAAAATAGATAGATTACTACCCTATGGCTTAAATTATGGTCAGTGGAATAGCCGAAACAACTACCTGCCAGTCAATTGGGTCATTTTTCGCCGGATCTTTGACAGTCCCTTTTGCGGCACGTTTAATAACAACGTATCACCTAAATGAATCACTGTATCACCGTGAGGAACAATGACCCGTTCTCCCCGTTTAATTTCCACCAGCAAAGTTTCTTCCGGCCAATTAACATCACGAACTTGTTTACCATCCATAATGGCGTTCTCAAACACCGGAAATTCCAACTGAGTCACTGGCGATGATTGCCCATGATGCGCTTTTTTCAAGGATTGTTCTAACATAGCCGCATACACGGGTGTGCCGCCCAAAACATCAACGGTTAAATAAGCAATCAGCGAAACAATCGCCAGCGGCATCAGGTGCTGCAACGTGCCTACCATTTCGGTGATCAGCAGTATCGCTGTAAACGGTGCTTTACTAATACCGGCAAAATAACCGGCCATCGCAGTAATCGTAAAAATAGGTACTAAATCTGGACTCATCAAATGCCAAGCCACGAGGATTTGACCAAACAACGTGCCTAAAACTGCACCTAAGGTTAGGATTGGTAAAAAAATACCACCCGGTAAACCAGTACCATAAGCAATCATTGAATAAACAAATCGCACGGCAAAAACCACTAACAAAATCATAATGCCAGGGGCTTGACCGCCAATCGAAACGATAAGCTGATTTCCGCCACCCAGTATTTGAGGCAAAAATAGGCCCACTGGAATAAGCAGAACAAAGGCTATCAAACTGTTATATTGATCGGGCAGCCACTTGAATTTATGATACCAAGACCCCACTCGCAAAACGATAACTTGGTAGAGACGACCAAAAAGACCTAGCAACAATCCCAGTAAAATCAGCCAGCCATATTGAACTAGCGGTAAAGCATGCACATAGGTGATATGTAACACGGGTGTTAAACCGAAAAAGAACGTGGAAACAAAGTCGGCGGCAATGGCGCTGGCCAACGCCGTGATCCACACCATTGTGGAAAAGTTATGGTAAACCTCTTCCAAAATAAATAATGAACTGGCAATGGGCGCGTTAAACGCAGCGGAAAGACCAGCAGAAGCGCCACTCGCAATTAAGATCCGCCGTTTATTACCCAAAATTTTCCGGCTGGCAGCAAAGCCCTGTCCAACGGTCGCACCTAACTGGATTGACGGTCCCTCACGCCCCAGAAACAAGCCGCTGCCAATAGCCAAAACGCCGCCAGCAAATTTTTTCCAGAGTACCGGCCACCAGTCGTATTCGACTTCTCCCATTAGCTGGCCCTCTACTTGGGGAATGCCCGATCCCTTGATTTCAGGTGTCTTTTTCAGCCATCGACCGATTAATAATGTGAGCAAGATACTGATTAGCAGCCAAATTCCCAGCAGCCAAAGATGATGATTAGCTTGCCGAAAAAACCACTGAACCAGTAATAGTCCGTGACTGATTAATAAGCGAAACACGCTAACGATCACTCCGGCAATCAAACCAATTATAATTCCCTGTGCCACTGCGTTGATTCGGGAAAAATCAACTTTTTTATGTTGTATATCGTTCATTGTATACTCCTAACATTTTCGTTCGGATATTATTTTATCATATGTAGTTAAAAGCCTGATGCTAAATCAAGCTTTTAGTACGCCTTTTCAAAAAGAACTATGCAAAATGATGAGCTGCTTTCACACGACTATGTTTGCTTCGGTGCTTGGCACTACCGTGTTTACTTCGTTTCAGCCGTTGATTTTTCTTGGCAATCTTCTGATGCTTTTTATGGTGCTTATGACCCTTGTTTTTTGGATGTTTTGTTTTAACCCGTTTATGGTGGTCCCTTTTTGGTTTCGTTGTTCGCTGTTTTTCTAGCAATTGGACATAACGGTCCATCAATTTAACGACTCTTTGAAATAGTTTTTCTAATTGAGGCAAGTCTGATGATACGCCATCATTTCCCAAATAAATAGGTTTCACGTTAATCTCAGGCTGGAGTACCAAATTAGAATCTGGTTTCGACTCATGTTCAGGCTGGGGTTGTGGTTCTGGTGCTGGTTCTGGTGCTGGTGCTGGTTCTGGTTCTGGTTCCGGCTCTGGTTCCGGTGCTGGTTCCGGTTCCGGCTCTGGTTCCGGTTCCGGCTCTGGTTCCGGTGCTGGTTCCGGTTCCGGCTCTGGTTCCGGCTTCGGTTCTGGTTCTGGCTCTGGTTCCGGTGCTGGTTCTGGCTCTGGTTCCGGTGCTGGCTGCGGTTCCGGTGCTGGTTCTGGCTGCGGTTCTGGTGTCGGCTCTGGCTCCGGTTCTGGCTGTGGTTCTGGTGTCGGTTCCGGGGCCGGCTCTGGCTGCGGTTGTGGTTGTGGCTCGGGTTCCGGCTTCAATTCAGGAATTGGCTGCGGATTGCTGATAGAATTCTTTTTAATTGTGAACTGAACATTGCCGTTTCCTTCCTCATCATACGTCACTTTACGGGACACTATCTCAAAATCATTTACACTTAATAGCTTCGAGAGTGCTTCAAATTTATCAGCCATCTGGTCGTAAGCAACTGTAAAGCTTTCTGGGAATTTTTCATTTGTTACTTTTTTCCCATCTGAAGTGGTATAAGCAACTTGGTAATTCAGCTGTTTACGGTGAATTACGGTCTCAATCGGCGCCATATTTCGCTTTATAACGATTTCTTGATGATTAGCTAAATCATAACCGGTCTTAAGCGAATCCGTTAAAACCGGCCGACAAATACCGTCAACAGTTCCGTACGCATACTGATAATCCGTGAATTTTTTGGAACTCTTAGTAGCATCAGGATTCTCAAGGATGTACTTTAACTTAGGCCGTTCCTTTTTGGCATATATTTTAGCCCGATACAGCACGCTGCTCTCACCGTCTTTAATCAATATGGGCTTTAGCGTTGTTAGATCATCAGCATCATAGTAATCCGGATACGCGGCTTTCAAACTGTAAGTTCTTAACCCGGTGCTCGTAAATCCCGTCACACCCGGTATTGATTCCGTCACCGAAACCGTCTTAGATTGCTTTGGTAACTCAACCCATTTACTTGAACCGGCATTTTTCACCGTCCTCGTCACTTCATACGTGAGGTCATAGGGTGAAAAGACATTTTTAGCCGCATGGGCTTTAGTCCCGCTTAACCCCACTCCCATAACGACCGCTATTCCCAGTAATAATCGGTTATACTTCATTTGCAAATCATGCTCCTTTCTAGTTATGAAGCTAACTACGCAAATTCAACCGAATAAAATTGGGCATAAGAAAGAGGCTGTGACATAAGTCTCTTAATTCAAAAGCAGGTAGTTAAAATCCTCGGATTTTTAACTACCTGCTTTTTTGATATAATGACAGAAAAAAAGAGTA
>NZ_BCMI01000037.1 GCF_002217985.1 Secundilactobacillus pentosiphilus | reverse complement strand
GTTGCCTAGAAGAATAAAACTATTTAGTTCCAACTTTTTGGGTACACGTCACACCAATCAGTGACCTTAGCCCTTTAAAATTAACATGACTAATTAACGCGTTCACCTCTTGTTTCAGGTCCAAATACCGCAGTAATCACCGCAGCAATGGCTGCAACACCGGCGATGACGTAGATAACGGCACTGGCATCGGCTACTTGCAACAGGGTAACGACCAGGTAGGGCATCCCAAAGTTAGCGAGTTTACCTAACCCGTTAGCAGTACCGGCGCCGCGGAACCGGTATTTAGTAGAAAATAGTTCCGTGATGTATACACCAATAATAGTGGCGTTCAAAATATAGAAGCAGATGGTCAGCAGGAATCCGGTAACGACGACCGCTGTGCCATTGTTCAAGTGAGCGTAAACCACACCCAAAACGGCAACCAAGCAAAACGCGACGATAATGTTCATCTTGCGGCCGATCCGCTCAACGAGCACGGAGCCGATGAAGGCACCGATGGGGGCGCCGACCATCATGACCGTGGTGTAAATAAGTGAGTTGGAAGCAGTCACCCCTTGGCTAACTAGAAGAGTAGGCACCCAAGAAGTGAAAGTATACTGACAAACCATAGCTGCCATAGCGAGACTGATGGCAACGAAGCTGTTACGAAGCAGGTGCTGGTTTGAGTGACCGGTGCTCTTCTTGGTACTGGTATATTCTGCAGGCTGCTTATTTTCAGCTTTCATCTCAGAGAAAAGCTGATTGATCGTTTTGGCTGCTTCATCAAAGCGATGGTGCTGGATATTCCAGCGGGGAGATTCAGGTAAATCGTGGCGGAAATAACTGAAGACAACGGCCAAAGCGCCACTGATGAAAAACATGCCGCGCCATGAAAAATGGGGGATCACGAAGAGGCACAGCAGCATGGCAACCGGCGCGCCGATGTTGGCCAAGCAAGACGCCAACGTGCACCACTTACCACGAGAAGCAACGGGTGCGAATTCGTTAATAATCGAAAAGCTGGTGACCATTTCAGCACCCAGACCAATCTCAGCGATAAAACGGGTGACAATCAAAAACACCATGTTGGGCGAGAAGGCACCGATAAAAGTGGCGAGACCAAACAACAGCAAGTTCGATTGAAACGCCTTCATGCGGCCCTTTGAATCACCAATGACGCTGGCAAAAAGTGAGCCTAAAAACAGGCCCAGAAATCCTGCCGATAGGAAAATCGAAGTTTGCATGGTGGTTGAAAAGCCACTGGTTTTAAAACTGTTCAGCGAGCCGCTGGCCAGGTAAATATCCATGGCATCCAGAAACAGGCCGATGGCGGCCAGGTAAAAGATCCGCCGAAAAGTTTTAGTGGTTTGAACCGTGTTCATTTTATGTATTAGCATTGTCGCGGTACCTTCGTTTGGTACGGCAACTGGTGAAGCAATGGATTCGGACATAGTAATTCCTCCTAATATAGTGAATTGACGTGATTAGTTGAATTATGATGTCGTGAAACAGTCGGTTAAAGCTGTATAGCAGATAGTTTTAACGCTAAAATGAAACTTAAGTATTGTAATTGACAATTGTCAGTATAAAAGTTTATTTTAATAAATACAAGATAAATTTAATCGTTTTATCATTTTAAACGAGTAGGGGGACGTCAAGATGCAGCCATTCATGGTTCGAGACACGATCAATGTCAAACTGATCCGCTACCTGGATAATCACCCGGGCAGTAACCTGATTTTCAAAATCGCGGCTGATCTGGGGGTCGATCGGCACACAGTGACCACCCATCTGGACGAACTTGAAACGCTGATCACTGCTCACTTTAAGGCCAGTGACCTGCAACTTTCAGTTGATGCCAACGGCGTGTCGCTGCAGCGCAGTGCCAAGGTGAACCTGGACCGGGTAATGTCGTTTTTAACGAAGGAGTCGTTGATGACCAAGCTGATCCGGTCGACGTTTGAACAGACGGCCGATTCACTGGGGGACTTCTCCGAAAAGTATTTTAGCAGCCTTTCTACGGCGAAGCGTCATGTTAAGAAAATGCAGACCCACGTGGCGCTGTACGGTTTGCGATATTCACCAGCTAACAATGTTCTAGTCGGTCCCGAAGCCATGATCCGGCTGTGTTACTACCGGGTATATTGGGAGACTTATTCGCGGTTTGAGTGGCCGTTTGACCACGTGGACCAGCAGGAAATCGTGCGACAGCTTACCCAGTGGACGGATCAGCTGGGGATTTACTTAGACGACATTACCCGCCAGCAATTAAGCTATTGGCTGGTGATCTGTCAGCAGCGCCAGCGTGTGGGGGCTTTGATCAAGCTGCCACAGGTCGTGACGCAGGCCACCATCCGCCAGCAGCCCATCACCGAGCTACCCGGAATTTTTGACGCACAGATGGCCGATGAAAATGAGTTTTTTGACTATTGTCTACTATTCTTTACCCACTATTTGACACCCGACGCGTTGAAACCCACCGGGGTGGTCGCAAGGGGCAGCGACCTGGCACTTAATGAACTCCAAGCACGGTTTGGACAGCTTCATGATGAGACTCAAAAAGCGCGGCTACTGAGTTCTTTGAACGTTTTGCACACCTATACCCTGATCTTTACCGTGGGCGGGCTGCTCTTGGATCGCGCTGGCATCGCGGATAAGCTGGTCACCAAACGACCCTGGGTCATTGAAGCAGTGAGTCAGGTATTAATGAAGTTACGTGCCACCGGGAACCCGGTTTTTGACAACTTAACGTACCTGTCAGCCCAGTATGTCACGGTGGTCTTAACCTATTTCGATACAACACCACTCAATCCCACGTTAAAGATACAACTGATGATCGATGCGACGCCCAGCTACCGGGAGTGGCTGCTCAAACAGCTGCGTGACTACCTGAAAGATAAGTATCACGTGGTCCTGGTGAGCGACGACGAACCGTGTGACCTCTTGATCACCAACTTTGCCATCGAAACAGCGAAACCGGTGATCGTGATCAACACGCCGATCACCAAACAGGACTGGGGCCATTTACAGCAATTTACCCGTTAGGTCATTTTTTTACCCACTGGGGGTAGAAGAGTGACCTTTCTTGTTTGTTAAAATTCGATTATCATTTTAATCAGTTATTCATCAGACGTGATTAGTTGAATAATTGTAATTGACATTGATGCTTCTGGCATCAGCTTTAAGTAATACATAGCATTTAATTTGGGAGGTTTTACATATGCAATTAAAAGAGACATTTGCTCAAGCGTCAATGACGACCGTCGTTGGCACGATGGATGCGCAATCCACTGATACCGTTGAACAAAGCGGTTATCCGGCCGCGTACCTGAACGGCTACGACGTGGTTCGCGCCGAACTGGGGGCAACGAATGAAGGGCTGATCTCGCCCTCAGAGTTATCAGCTGAACTGAGACACGTGAAGGAACGTGGCCACTTTCCGGTGGTCGTGGACGCGCAATCCGGGTTCGGTAATCAGCTGACAACGTACTTCGTGGCGCAGGATCTGGAACGATCAGGCGCAGCGGGTGTAGTGTTAAATGACCAGATTTTCCCGGCCCATACCGCTCAGGATGAAGTGACCATGATCGAATTTAGTGACTTCGTGGCGAAACTCAAGGCGGCCAAAGCTTCCTTCGAGGATCCCGAAACGATGCTCTTCGCTGAGTTAGACGGGGTTCAGTTCTACCAAGCAGATGGCTTGCGCAAGCGGCTGCAATACCTCCAAGAAAATCAGTTAGCCGATTGCGTGCTGGTGGGCCACGTGAGCCAGGACCAGTTCGCAGCGGTTGCCGACTTAGCGCACAGCGCGTCCTTCGGCTTAGTGGTCAATACCGTCCGGGACACGTTTACCGCCGACCAAGATGTGGCCAGCCAGGGATTTAAGGCCGTCTTTTACACCGGCGCGCTTTCAGAAGCGAGACAGGCAGCCGAGAAGCGGGCAGTACAGCAATTTTTGACGAAAGCGGAGGTGTAATCGATGACAAAAGCAGCTAGAATGCGTCAAGCGTTTAAACAGATGTGTTTCAGTGGTGATCTGGTCAACATGGTGGTTGCACCGGACGCGCTGAGTGCCAAGATTGCCGAACGAACCGGCTTCAAGGCAATTTTCCAAGCGGGGTACGCGACCTCTGCCGGAAAATTAGCCCAGCCCGACCGCGGAATCGCCGACTTTGGCCTCATGAGTGAAACCGCCCGTGAAATTGTCAATGCCGTAGATATTCCGGTGTTTGTCGATGCCGATACCGGTTACGGCGACGAACAAAACATCGACCGGCTGGTGCACGTCTACGAAAATATGGGGGCCGCCGGACTGTTCATTGAAGACCAGACCTGGCCTAAACGGTGCGGTCACATGGACGGCAAGACTGTCATCTCAGAAGATGCCATGGTCAGCAAGATTCACGCCGCAGTGAACGCCCGGCAGCACGATGATTTCTTGATTATGTCACGGACGGATGCCTACGCGGTTACCGGTCTGGACGACGCCATCGAGCGTACCCGGCAATATCACAAAGCTGGCGCGGACTTAGTCTTCGTGGAAGCACCTAAGACTAAAGCCGACCTACAAAAGGTGGCCGACAGCTTCCCAGACGTTCCCGTCATGGCCAACATGATTGAAAACGGCAAGACCCCGTTGCTTTCCAACGAAGAAATCCATGAGATGGGCTTCTCGATTGCCGTTCACCCGAACGTTTTGATCTACACATCCACCTACGCTACGGAAAAGTTGCTGAAGGATATGGTTGAACTGGGGACCACTAAGCTCCAGCTTGATCACATGGTGACTTTCCCGCAGTTTAACCACTTCATCGGCTTGGATGACATCAACGCGTTGGAGCAAAAGTTCGCGACGGCACCAATTAAATTGTGACAGTGCTGGTTAGGCGTTAGTTTAGAAGTAATTGAATACTGAATTGATAAGTAAGCGCGTCACAATCGTTAAATTACTAACGACTGCGACGCGCTTTTAGTGTTTGGTAAATGATCGTCTTAGTTTCGCGCCACAAAGAAAATCACGACCGCCATCGTAATCGCCCAAACGGCAGTTAAATAACCCAATAGGAGTTTTCTGCCCAGCGGCATTTCCGACAGTTTGCTAGGTTGGCCGTGCGCTATTAGCGCAATACCATACACAAAGACGGCCACGAAAGAATAGCCGATCAGCCCCATTGCGCCAAACCCCAGCAGGTTGTTGCGTAAATGCGGACGGATGCCGGTGACAACTGCGCCAACCAGCACCATTGCCAGTAGAATAAATGTCGGTGATGCGATCCAGACCTTTTTCATGAGGGGTTCCTCCGTTTTGCCAGTTGTTGTCTTCTCGATTTCCATGCAAAGATAGCTCAGTTGAGGGGGAAAGTAAAGGTAAATCACAGTGTTAGTAAAAGGTGACAAAACTGAGACTAATAAATTTGTAAGCAGCTATTATTGTCTTTTAGGCGATATTCAGCTGCTTTTTTGCTGTGTATTTCGCTTTTTGCGAAAATCCTCAAATAGACCGAACAAAAAGTGGTTCTAATTTAGCAAATCGGCGTTTTGCTAAATTAGAAGTGGTGAAATGGCTTTGTAAATTGATAATTACGGATAAACGCTTTTAAGCGCGAATGAGATGAACTATGTGGCGTGTCACGCCGTATGTATTATTAAAGTAAAGCAGTGACTGGGTATTGATTGTGCAACGGATTGAAATATCGTACTATTATAATAACAAAACGATTTGCTTTGAAGGGAGGTACAAAATGCTAATTTACGTACAAACAAGCCTTTTTGACAGTTCCGCGCAAGTATTAGTTAACACGGTTAATACTGTCGGCGCAATGGGAAAAGGGATTGCGCTTCAATTTAAAAAATTGTACCCAGATATGTTTAAAGAATATCGGCATTTTTGTGAAACTGGTGATCTGACGGTCGGTAAGCTTTGGTTGTATAAGACCCCTACAAAATGGATTCTTAACTTCCCTACCAAAAAGAACTGGCGTAACAAATCAAAAATAGAATATATAGAAGCAGGTCTAAAGAAATTCGTTGAAACGTATCAAGAACGAGGTATTGAATCGATTTCCTTTCCTCAGTTAGGAACGGGAAATGGCGGTCTTGATTGGGAAAATGAGGTTAAGCCTTTAATGGAAAAGTATTTACGTCCATTGCCAATTAAGGTTTATATCCATCTGTACTCTAAGAAGGATTTGAATCTAGAAATTTTAAATAACGCAGTATCAAGGAAGGGATAAGATAATATGAAATACATAAATACATTGTTTGCAGAGCCATCATTTATAAGAGGTGCTGCCCGTGTTCTAGATTTAGGATCAACCATGGATAGTTATGACATCTCTGATAATGACCTTGAGTCAGACTATGAGGCTCTTATGAGGCTCTGAAACAAGATTGGGCGAGTGTTGGTGCTGACTTATATGGGGCTCTGAACACCTACGAAGATGAACAAGAGTGACATTGACAAGAAAAATACACTTCAAGGGGCGCTTAGAATGAACGAATATTCTAAGTGCCTTTTATTTTTTGATGAAAAAGTTAAAGAAAAGGGACAGCAAGCACGTATTTACTGTGCAGACGGCAATGATATAAATTCATCAACTTATTGCGCAATCCTTGTAATCAACAGATACATTTTGTATACTAAAGCCAATGATCAGTATAAAATATACTAAATGGGGAGTTAAAATGAAAACAAAAGTTAGCTATTACGATCTTCATTATCATCTCCAAGAAGTCACGATTGAAAATGTCAAAAACGTGAAATATGGCAAGATCAACTTCACGAATAAAGACCAGCCACTGAATACGGTGGGGATATATGGAGCTAATGGTTCAGGTAAAACAACCTTTGTTGACGCAATGACGTTGGTAAAAACGATCATTGAAGCGTCAGTAGTTCCGAAATCTGAGAATTTATACCATAGTCTAGTAGATCTAGTTCCGCTTGGAGAAGGAAATGTGTCAACTATATCTGTTGTCATTGCTGGTGAGAAAGCTGATGTGACTTATCAAGTGTCCTTTAGCACGAAGCAGTCAAAACTATGGATTGACGATGAAAAAATTTACTATAAGCGCAACGCTCCACGCGCGAAAACGCGACTACTTTTTCACTACAATCAGGGTGCTAAATTAAGTTCATCGATTGATCTGCCACTGCTAGATTTGACTAAAAGTGTTGAAAGCAAGGTTGCTAAGTCAAAGAATCAAATCAAACTTGGAATCGTTAGCGGTATTGTAAAACCCAAGGGTGATTCACTGTTTTTCAATAATCAGATGGTCGCAATTGTTCAAGATGAAACGATATTCGGCTCCGAATTACACTATGTACAGGAAATCTTTAATACTTTCGCGTTAAATTTATCCATTTATTCAAGCAAAATTTCAGGTCAAATTTACTCTGATATTAGTTTACCGCTCAGTTTTTCTGTTGAAGGCGGTTTTGGCATGACGGAAGTTCCAATGGATGGTAAACACGAAATTGAGCCAAGTATCTACAAGTTCAGTCAAAAAATATTCAAGCAGATCAATCAAATGCTGCCGATATTGATTCCGCAGCTTACCATAGAATTGGTGAAAAAAGATACGGTGGTTACTAAAGAACAAAAGGAAATGGACGTTGTTGAGTTAATGGCTAAACGTGACGGGAAAAAGTATCCGCTACGATATGAGTCTGATGGTATCAAAAAAATTGTTTCCATACTAAGTACATTGATTAACGTCTACAATACCCCGCGGGCGATTGCCATCATTGATGAACTAGATGCTGGTATTTTCGAATATTTACTAGGTGAGATTGTCGATGTTATTGCTGAAAACGCAAAGGGGTTACTGATCTTTACTTCTCACAATCTGCGTCCGCTAGAGGTGTTAGATTACAAAAAAATTGTCTTTACATCTACTAATCCTGAAAATCGGTATATTACGATCAAAAATATTAAACCAACGAACAATCTTCGTGACATCTACATTAGAGCTATTCAGCTAGGTGGTATGGATGAACCTGTCTTTGAAAAAGTGAGTTCGACCTTGATTAAACGTGCATTTCTTGGTACTAAAAAGGTAGAAATAACCCCACATCATGGCGAATGATCGTACAGTAGAACAGTTATTTTCCCCTCAAAAATCCCATAAAAAAAGGCCAATCAGGACTTCTCCGAATTCTGACCAGCCTTATTAATAGCTAACATTTAGCAGTGATTTATTGGTTTCAGCAATACTTACTATACGATGATTAAAGTTTAAGTTCCAAAAAAATCTATTGGAAGGATTTCCTTGCACAGAATTAAAATTTAAAGATTAAGACGGTCAGAAATAACTTTAGAAGCTACCGAACTGATAATATTTAATGATGCAGACCCAATCTTAGAGATTATGGTCTGCTTAGTTTGTTTCCAAACTGATTCATCACGAATGTTATCCAAAAATTTATGTCCTTCAAAAGTAATTTTGATAAATCCATACGTTATAGGATTTTGACCAACAGTATCTCCATCTACGTATCCTGCATCAACAAGTTCAACGAAAGCATAATGAATTGTGTCAACAGAATACAGGTCAGTTATATTAGTTATATTAGAAGAATTAATGATAGCATCTAAGTCAAAATAATCTCCATCTTCAAATGGTACTTTTTCAAGAAGTAAAAGCAGATCTCTAACACAGTCGTGGTCAAGTTTCATAAATTTTGCTTCCTTTCAAGTCAAGCCAAATTCAATGATTTATCGTGGTTAATCAGCTTATTCACATTTCATGCTGATTTCCAAAAACTCTTAAAATCAGAGTTTCGTCTATTGGATATCCTTGTGATGTTTGACTCCAAGGAGAACCTGGTTGATGCGTAATATTTCTTAGTGCAACCGCAGTTTTATCTCCATAATCATTCTCGATTTCCATTAAAACTCTGGAAATTTCAGGATCATTTTCTATTAATTCGTAATCATTATATGCTGTGTCATCAAGTTTCTGACCCGTTTCTCCTATAATTCCTCTATTGCCTGAAAACTTTTGATGAACTTCTTCAACAACGGGACCGTGTTGCATAGCAATAATCGGTGAGGTAAATAATTTTTTTCCAGTTTGTGTAGCATATCGTCCAAAAGCAAAGTAGAGCAGTTTAACGACTTTCATCTGGGTAAGTTCTTCAACGTTCTCATCTTTTAAACTATCATGAAAGTTTTTTATACGAAACCAGTTAGCTAATTGA
Source organism: Secundilactobacillus pentosiphilus (assembly GCF_002217985.1). Taxonomy (GTDB): domain Bacteria; phylum Bacillota; class Bacilli; order Lactobacillales; family Lactobacillaceae; genus Secundilactobacillus; species Secundilactobacillus pentosiphilus. The sequence goes on along the minus strand of NZ_BCMI01000037.1, from coordinate 5,295 downwards.
AGGGAACTGTATTTTGAGAATCCAGGTATAAATTGAGTGAATACTTTTTTGGAATTTGATTTTGAATTGAGTGCTTCTTTTACTTTATTCTGAATATCAGAAGGTATTTGATGTTGATCAACAGTGATGTAGTCCTTCAGGTTTCGGTCATCATACATAAGTGATTTTAATAGACGATTATGTGCCGTAGTTGGGAAAGCACCAGCTTCATAGAGTGCAATTGTGTTGGGACTAACGCCGATTAACTTTGCGAAGTCACGTTGACTTAGTGTTAACCGATTTCTAAAGTCTTTAATTTCTTTGGGTGAGAGGAGATTAAATTCTTCTCGATACATTTCGTTGGCTTTCTCAGCAGCTCGATCATCTAGTTCAAAATCGTCAAGTAATTCATTAGTTTTAGAATCAAATCGAGCGGGCGCAGTGACAGTATAGGAATGTCCCTTGATTACGAACGTATTCGTGTAATCCTTTATATAGGTGTTAGTTGTATTTTTCATTGCGCTTTCCTCCTTTATTGATACTTGCTTGGATGAAACGAGATGAATTTGACATGTTTATTGTCATTTGTGAATTTAAATTTGATATAATATACCTCTTCAAAATCGGTTTCGAATATCCAAACAAATTCACCGGCGTACTTGGCGCTTCTATCCGCATCATATCGAACAAAATCCTTGATATTCAACTGGTTAATGATTACTTTTGCTAAAGCATTAGTTACTGGGTACGCAGCTGATTGTCGTCGCTTAGTAATAGTGAACTGGTTGATATTAACTAGGTGTTTGACTAATTTGAGTGCTTCATTTTCGTTCATGGGTTCACCGTGTGTTCATTAATTTACTTTAAGTATAACTGAAGCATCCTTATTTTGCTACTAAATAGTATCATCTGAAATGAGGTTAGCAGGATCCAACTTTAAGGCTTAATTAAAATGACACCTTCAATTCTGAATTGAAGGTGTCATTTTAAATTCACTATTTTTAATCACCCATTTTGCCAGCATTTTTAACTTCATCTGATTTAGCATACCCAGCTATGGCACTTACTTGCTTGTGGTGCCTCGTGTTATATTTAACTGGTCCGGAAATTATTGTACCGAAAACTACATAATCGTCTGTTCTAATATGCTTGTTTGTTTTTGTAGCGACGAGGTAAGTCTTTGTTTTCTGGCCGGAACCGTCTATGAAATACACAGACTTATTACTATTTGGTAGCTTTTCTATCTGGAAGACAGTTCCTGAAAGGTTCATGGCAACCCCTGTGTATTTTGTGGGGTGTTTGAAATTAAGAACATCCGAATAACGAACATACCTATATTTTTGAACGCGTAAGCTAAAATCAAGTTCATCAAGAGAATTGCTGATTTTCAGAGCTTTAGCATTTGTTTGTTTAGATGGCCAAATTTCTTTAGGAGCCGGCTTTTTAGCAGGCTTATCGGAAGAACAACTTGTTAGTAACAAGAAAGCGGCAAAAGATGCAGTCAGTACTAACAATCTTTTTAAGTACCTTTTCATAAAAAATACCTCCATCAAGAACTTAATTGGCCCCTTCAAGTGTTTCTAGTTCACCACTATCGTAATGATATCAGTTTTGGTAATATATGTATTGTTGCAACATTCAGTGTGATTTTTGACCAAAAGTGTAGGTCCGTTTTTCTGATGTTTTTAACCTACAGTATGCACCTCACAGTAGTACGAATTCATTATCACAAGTAATCATGATAAAACACAGAAAGGGGACGACCACTCATGGCAATAATTCCAGTTCACGTCAGTGATTCCGAAAAGAAATGGCTGCAGGACATGGCAGATTTCTACGGCATCACACTATCTGACTTGATTAAGAAATACTCGATGGAACAACTGGAAGACAAATGTGATCAGCTGGCTGCCAAGGTCGCCCTTAAACGCTATCAAGGAAGTGGCAAGGAGAACTATTCAATGGCAGAAGTTCTCCGTCAGTTTGGCGGGGCGGATGATGACCTATAGGTAAAGGTGCGGTGTAGCAGTTGGTCGTACTGGCAATCCCTGTTGGACATAGACGAGGTGTGTATTGTAAACTGTTAGTAGAATAAAGATTAAGCCAACCGCTCAATCTCTGAAAGCTGAGGATTACTAATGAAAACCGCAAAGGTATGGGTTGCACCATACGACAAATGGAACAGGATCAATGAAAGATTTAATTCAGTTGCCTTTATATTTGTGATAGTTACCATCTTTTTCCACCCACTTTGGCTATCACTAATAACGGGCATTGCTTGGGGCATCAGCAGTGCAATCTTCTTTGTCCTGCTTTGGCAGAATGAGCGCAAAAAGCATCGGCTTGCTAAGGCCGATGCACAGAGAAAGCAACATAATGATTAAAATATTAAAGTATCGTTGTAAAAATGACGTCTTCTGACCCAGACAGGTTGGAAGGCTTTTTTAATTGTTGGTAAAGAAGCGTACTTATTGGAGGAAGGCTTTCTTAAATTTGCCAGGATAGATAATGATTTATAAGCTGAAATTTTTCAAAGATGTGATGAAACATCTGGGATGAATGGATAAAACTCAGTCATAGCTCAACACCCTGAAGATTAGAGTGTGGAAGAGAAGAGCCAAAATGCAAATCTAAGCGGACTTTCGCGTTATCGCATCGGTGATTACCGGGTTATTTGTGTCACCGAGGAAAAAACCTGATTGTATTGGCAATCTCGGTTTGGTATACGTGAAATGTGTATTGCTTTTAATTTATGATTAAACCAAAAGGACGGTCAGCACACTAGGTATTGAATTGTACCTAAAGCTATTTTTAATTTTTGGGTGTGCTTTGATGTACAACGGGTGCATAATGTACTAATATAATTTGTGAGGTGATGATATGACAAAAGTAGAAAGTAAAAATGCTCGACTAAGTATTCGCGTAGATAAGAGTACTAAAGAGGAAGCTCAGAAAATTTATGCGGAACTTGGGCTTGATTTAAGTACGGCAATTAATATCTTCTTAACTCAAACAGTAAGGACGAAATCATTACCACTGGATAGACTTTCTTTGATTCCTGATGATGTTAAACAAGCACGCGAGGATGCTTTACACAATCATAATTTGACGAGTTTCAACTCTGTTAAAGAATTGGAAGACTATATCAATGAAGATTGAGGCAACTACGAAATTTCTAAAAGCAGCTAAGAAATTAAAAAAGAAACACTACAATATTGGAAAATTATCAGACGCTATTCAAGCGATTGTTGATGATGACCACGGTAAATTACAAGGTATGAAGCATCATAAGCTCAAAGGAATCTGGAGTGGATTTGATGAAATTCATATTGAATCAAACTGGTTGTTAATTTATTACATTGAGGGCGATAGACTAAAGTTAGTTCTTACTGATACAGGCAGCCATGATAATTTATTTGGTTAAAGTAGTGTATTAAATATTGCATGATTATAAAAGTTAGGATGATGCAAATATGTGAATCAGAAAGGAGCCCGTTTAGAAGCCGCCTTTTTATGAATCAAATCAACTTTTCAAAAAAGGGGACAACTCACCAATCCTGCTGACTCTAAACAACGTAATGATTCGGACCCAGTTGCAATTTTCCCTCAGTAATCCCATACTAATCACGTAATAAGTAAACTAATAATCTAGGGGGAAATTGAACCATGAGAAAACTAAGTTTAATCATAGGCAGTCTAGCCGTTGCCGGTACCTTGGCAGTGGGTAGTCAGCCGGCAAAAGCGGCAACATATCACAATGGCAATCCTTCAGTAATTCGTGGCTACTGGAAAACGTCCGCTGACATGGGCGCCTACTATGTCTTTCATTTTACAAAATACTACAATAGCAATTATGCCATGGTGAAAACCAGTCACGGGTGGCACAAGCCGTCAGGTGGCTATGCCTCCATCAATCCAATCAATACGTTTAATTATCCAGCACGTTACCGCAAACTGAGTGCCCACACTTATTACCTCATTCCGACAAAGAAGAGCGCCCATTTTCACTATCGCGGTGCTAATCGCATGAAAATATACAAGAAGTCCAGCAAGAAGATAGGCATTAAGTACCACTACGCTAAAGGCGGTTGGTCTTCGTACCAATGGTTATACAAAAAATAGCAAATCCAAACGGGAGTATCCATCAACGGATGCTCCCGTGTTTTATTCTCTAAATTCATTCCCCATAGGCGCACCCCAATCAACCTCAGCATCTCTCACACCATCATCAATCCAGCCATCAAACAACTCGTGAATATTAGTCGGCTTTTTTGCCAACGGCGTTAGCACGATTGCGCCATTTTCAATCGTAACCGAAAGCTCATCGTCATTCTTCAGGTTGAGCTGTTCGACCACATTGTCAGGGATACGGACAGCCTTTGAGTTTCCCCACTGGGTGATCTTAGTTTGTTCCTTCATTGGCTTCATGACAGGTCATCCTTTCATTTTTGTTCACTACTTAAGCTAAGTAAATCAAACCGGAAATTAGAATAAGTGTTTGCGCTAAGTCGTTAATAATTTGTGGTAACTCGTCTTGGTTACCTTTCACTTGAACCTCGTTGTTGTCGGTGAGTTCGGCATTGCTTTTATTGAGAATCGACGTCAGATTTTTAAAGTCCTGAGATTTCTTATCTGGCAAGTTGACACCGTGCGTTTGTAAATTCCATAAGGTATAACCCTGATCGGTTACCGTATAAACATTATCGTTCAGCAAAATCATGAGTGAGATTTGATCACCAAAGGAGTCAGAAAAGGGCGTGTTTACCCGTAGTTTATTTTCACTCACCACTATAAACGAACTGTTATTGCCGATGAACTTTAGCCAGTTATCAGCGATGTTATCTCTTCGAGCGTTGAGGTTTTCCAAAGGGGGGCACTCCAATCTATATGGCCAAACCATTAAGTATTAATTCACGTGGATGATAGTCGTGCAATACATTCTTGCAGAAGCTTACGATTGTGAGAGGCAGGTACCACCGTCAAGCCCACTCACCATTCTAGCACACATGTTCCCCTCAAACGCCCATAACCCCAAAGTGGAGACAAACCCAGTCGATTGTCAAATTAAGCACATAATACTAACTATGTATGACCTTCCAGTGGCCAGCACCAAGCCGTAGCCACCACATCCCGTTCTTCCATAAAAACCCACCGCAATAAGCCGCAAGCCAAAACCCGCACCCAACAAAAAAAGAGCCCCACCGGCTCCACTATCTGACGTGTACCCCCAAAGTTGGAAACAACTTTGGGGGTATTTCTATGACTAAAATTTCCTGGGATACTAAAATTATAGCTATTAAAGCATATTTAACAGGG
>NZ_BCMI01000036.1 GCF_002217985.1 Secundilactobacillus pentosiphilus | reverse complement strand
TACACAAAACTTTATATTATTTCATTTGTCAACTTGACAGGGCCAAGTGCAAGTGTAATGCTCTCGGCCTCTTTTTCAGTGCCTTCATTCGCAGATATTGACACTGCGGAAGACGCCACGTAGTATTTAATTAATAGATGTTATGGGAAAGGAATAATACGATGACAAACTATCAAGAACCATTTACGTTTCAATCTGGCATAACCGTTAAAAACCGGCTAATGATGCCGCCAATGACTACTTTACAAAGCTTTTATGACGGTACGATCACCACGGACGAAATCCACTACTACACTGAACGCTCTCAGGGCGTTGGCGCTGTGATCACCGGTGCTGCTAACGTGACTGATATGGGAAAGGGCTGGCCTGGTGAACTCTGTATTGCCCACGACGAAGATTTACCGGGATTGACAAACTTAGCCAGCGCCATCAAGGCTCAGGGTGCTAAAGCGTTCGTGCAAATCTTTCACGCTGGCCGGATGAGCCGGTTAGATGCTTTAAATGGCAAGCAGGCAGTCTCCGCCAGCGCAGTTGCGGGTCAGCACGGTGATGGCTCACAAAAAACCGCGACCCCAAGAGCGATGACGTCAGCTGAAATCCATCAGACCGTTGACGCCTTCGGTCAGGCAACGAAGCGGGCGATTGAAGCCGGTTTCGACGGGGTCGAAATCCACGGCGCTAACCAGTACTTACTGCAGCAGTTTTATTCACCGCAGTCTAATCAGCGCACGGATGAGTATGGTGGTGACCGAGAGAAGCGGTTCACGTTTATTAAGCAGGTGTTAGATAGCGTGTTTGCCGCGGTCAACCAGTACGCTGATCGCCCGTTTGTTGTGGGGTACCGGTTCTCGCCAGAAGAGTTTACCACGCCTGGTATCAGCTTGGAGGATACCTTTTACTTAGTGGACCAGCTTTTGCAGACGCCACTGGACTACCTGCACGTTTCGCTGGACAAATACGACCGGATCGCACAAGCTGATAAGTATCAGGCAAAATCGATCCTAGCTTATTTACACGAACGAATTGCCGGCCGCAAACCATTGGTGGGTGTTGGCGGCGTGCGCAACCGGAAAGACGTTGCAGGATTACTAGCGAACGCTGAATTTGCGGCGGTCGGTCAGCAACTGTTAGTGGACCCAACTTGGGTGCAAAAGTTGATGACTGGCAATGACTCAGACATGGTCACCGGTGACTTTGCCGATGCCATCAAGTATACGTCATTTACGCACCCGCTTTACCAGTTCCTAGTTCCGCGTTATTAGTCATCTAAATAACAATTAACTTCATAAAGGGCCGATTCAGCAATGAATCGGCCTTTTTTTATCAGGAAATCCAGTTGGGTGTTGCGGGTTAATTGCATGTTAAACTATAGTTACTATTAATTTCAGTAAAGAGGGATTTAAAATGTCAAATACCGTATTGATCACTGGTGCCAACAAGGGTATCGGCTTTGAAATTGCCCGCCAGCTAGGACAAAAGGACTGGACGATTCTGTTAGGCGCCCGGAATAAGGAACGCGGATTAGCAGCCGTTCAAAAATTACAAGCGGAAGGGGTCACCGTGGAATGGGTGCCAATCGATCTCAACGACTTGGAAACCATCCACGCGGCAGCCGATAAAATTGCTAACGTTCACCCAGAACTGCGGGTATTGGTCAATAACGCTGGTATTCCCGGTGATATGGATGCTGAACCGCTGGATACCAAGACGGCCGATTTAAAAGCCACCCTGGATGTTAACGTCATCGGCAACTTCGAACTGATCAAAACGTTTACCCCAATTTTGGAACGTAATCATGGCCGCATCATTAATATGACGATTCCGGCAAACAGTAATCGGTTTTTTCACCCGTTTGCGTACTATACCAGTAAAACAGCTTTAAACCAGATGACGAAAATGTTCGGTAAAAGCTTCAAATCACAGCATATTCCTGTAGACATCTTCGGCGTGGTACCAGGCGGTGTCACTACCGACCTGAACAACCACATGGATAACCGTTTCATGCGTTCCGTTGAGGACGGCGCCGGTTCCGTGATTAAATTAATTCTCGATAATCATCACCATCAGGGTAAAACCGTCGTGCGGTTTGGCGGTTTGAAATTAGTTAAGAAGGTCATTACGGGCCATTAGCAATGGTAAACCAACTAGACTGGTTCTTCTAAGTCACGGAAGACCGGTCTATTTTATTCGGTAATTTCCCTTAACCTTGAATGCTGTTGATAGTACAACGTTGTCCCACGCCGGTGGCGATTATGACAATGAAGTTGCCAAAGGAGAACCAATAACCAGTGGGCAGATTAGTAATATTCTTGATAGCATCAGTTTGAAGAATATTACTGCTCAAAATGGTCAGAAATACACGTTTGATCACGCTGACCCAGTAGATGGCAGTCAAACTCAAGCGGGCTCTGTTAACGTCAAGGCTTATTACCGGGCTAACTAATGTTGAGATAGACTTAATAATGAACTTAGATAAATAATTGAATAACACTAAATATACGTAAAGCACAGGGTTCTGGCATTGCTGTCAGAGCCCTTTTTGTAGCCATATGATTATCAATATCTGGGAAAACTAAATATTGAGATTTTAAAACTCAGTCAAAATCGCACTTGTTTTCATCACCTTCAAGCCATAAGCTTACTTTAAGAAGTAGAGGTGACTACCATGAAAAACATCCTGATCGTTGAAGATAGCGATGACATGCAGGGGCTTTTGACCAATATGCTATCATCCGAATACCAAGTCATTAGCGCCTATTCAGGTACTGAGGGCTTGCTGCTGTTTAAAAAGTATCCGGTGTCATTGATTCTATTAGACCGCTTGTTACCTGGAAAAAGCGGGGACGAGGTCCTGCAAATTATTCGCCAGACTTCCCAAGTGCCAATCATCATGCTGACGGCATTAGATGATGCCACAGACATTGCTGATTTACTGGTGGCAGGCGCTAATGATTACGTAACGAAGCCCTTTGATATTAACGTGTTAAAGGCACGCATTATGGTACAGCTGCGACAAACAGGGGTTGATGTAAATGATGAACAGCCCATTGTTTATCAGCAGTTGACGCTGTACCCACAGGAATTCGTGGTCAAAAAGGGCGCTGCAAGCTGTCCGCTGAAGAAAAAGGAATGTGCCATTTTAAAATTGCTATTGATGAACCCGCAACAGATTTTTACCCGAGAACAGCTCTATGAACAGGTTTGGCAAACACCTTATATGGGGGATGAGAATACGATCAACGTTCATCTCAGTAATTTGCGCAATAAGTTAGCCAAACTGGATCCAGACCGTGCTTATATCAAAACCATCTGGGGGATCGGGGTGCGGTTAGCATGATACCATTTGCAATTATCCTTGTGATTCTACTGGCCGTTTTAACTTACTTCTTGCTGATAATGATGGATATCCGAACTTTAATCACCCAGTTAAAATTCATCAACCAGCACACCACAAATCAACAGTTGAAGGTCAAAACTCGCAACGCAGCAGTTGTGGCTTTGACCCAGCAAATCAATCAGTTGATTGCCAAGCAGCAAGCCACCCATCAGCAGTCAGTTCAAACCCAGCAGCAGTTAGACTTAGCAATTCATAATATTTCCCACGACCTGAGGACGCCGTTAACGGTTGCTAGTGGATACTCGCAGTTATTATTAAGCAACGAAAATCTGCCTGAAGCTGAGCACCAGCAGGTCAGTAAGTTAAATCAAAACTTGCAAACATTATCAAAGCACCTTAATCTGCTATTGCTGTATAACCGGCTATTAGAAAATCGGATCACAATTACCCCGAAGCAGTTAAACCTGTCAAAGCTGCTGACACAGACCTGTTTGAATTATTACGACGCGTTGCAGCAGAAACAAATTATGACGACTTTAAAGATTGAGCCAGACATCATGTGGCAACTGGATGAAGAAGCAACCACCCGAATTTTACAGAATATCTTGGGTAATATTTTGGATCACGGCTATCAAAAAGCGACCATTGAACTCAAACACGTTGATCAAGGTGTTCAGCTGACAGCAACTAATCAGTTAATGACGCCCATCAAGAACTTTGATCGGCTACTAGATCGTTTTTACACTGAAGACCTTTCTCACCGAGACCAGAATGCCGGGTTGGGACTATACATTATTGTGGAACTATCACGGATGCAGGGCGGTCAAGTTAGCCTGAATACCAACGATCTGCAATTTCAGATTCAAGTAACCTTTAAAATAGCTAATCAGCCAAAGAAGAATGGGGCGTAATAATGAATTACCCCACAATAGTTAAACCAAAAATCTAACTATTGTGGGGTAATTTTTATACCATCGAGTTCAAAATTAAAGTCGTTAAAAAATACTGCATAGCGGGTCAATTTGACATGATTCAACAACTTATTAGTGTCATTCGTTACATCAAAGCAGTTAAACGTAGCACGGGACAAAAAATTGAAATATTTAGGAATATGGTAAACATGTTCCAAATACCCACGAGACCTTCATCCGTTTTGGAGTAAAAAGGGGATAGTTTAATTTTGACACGGCTAAAAATCAATCACGTCACTAAATCAATTGGCAACAGAAATATTTTGCGCATTGGTAACTTACGTTTTGGAAACAATGGTATTTATGGATTAGTAGGTCCTAACGGTGCCGGCAAAACGACACTCCTTAAGTGTATCTGTGGGCTACTGGTCACAAATACTGGGGACATTAGCATCGATAACTTGGTGCTAAGTCGGGATACCCGCACAGACTTTCTGAAGAAAATCGGTTCTGTTTTTGCGCAGTCTGATAGCCTTTTTAATTTATCTATTAAAGAGCTGCTTGACGAACACTACTTCTTCTTTGGACTTACTGCACCTCAGAAGTGGTCACCGATTTTAGAAAATGTTGGCTTGAACGTATCTGAAAACCAAATGATAGGTAACTTGTCACTGGGCATGCGCCAACGTTTACTACTAGCAGTAGCCATTTCTCATAAGCCCGAAATCTTGATTCTTGATGAACCTTTTAATGGTTTGGATCCTGACGGTGTTGTTTTAACCAAAAATCTGATCAAACAGCACTCTCAAGACAAGATTGTTATTATAACCAGCCATTCGTTCGCTGATTTAAATGACATCATTACGGATGCTGTTGTAATAGCAGATGGGCAGACAAGCTGTATTAAAAGCATCACCAAAATTAATGAAGAATTTTCTGATGGGTTAATGGGCTTTTACCACAGTTTTATTAACTGTACGGTGTCGTTAAATTGAAACCAATTATTAAGGGTAGTCATTATTTTAGGAGGTCTTGACGTTGGAATACTTCGACTTTGAGTTTTCGCATATGAAGAAAATGCTATTACCCCTTGGGTTAACAACTGGGGGCCTACAACTACTATTTCTATATTTCTTTGCAATAGTGGGCAGGTTTGACACAGAAGATGGCAGCAGTATGCTAACACACTATAATGCTGTACTCGCCTTAGCGACGATTGGAACAATGTGTGTGCTGGCAATTTACGGGACGGTACTAGCTGGTCGATATTTAGTCCATGACTACGTTGGCATGAATAAAAGCAAAACATATTTATTGCCAATTAGTCGTAAGGCGCTTTTTTATACCAAAACCAAAGCATTTACTGCATCTCTAAGTTTAGCGATGGCTGTTGGGCTGTTAGTATCAAACCTGACTTTTATGACGACGGATGTCATCGTACCCCTAACTAAGGATCAGTCGTTTACACACATTCTCAATATTATAGTGTCAACGATTGTTTGTATTTGCTTAACACTGACAGTTGTCCTATTTTCTAGTTTTATCGGCATTAAGCTTGATTCAGCCGTCAAAGGCATTACAGCCAGCATTATTTTTGTGGTGTTTCTTTCAAACTTAGCTGCAATTGCACTAATGTCGTATGAACTCGTATCACTACTGATTGCAGTTGCACTAATTGTAATTGCCACCATGGTCTGCATCAGTATGGGGAATGAAATTGATAAGAGTGAGGCACTTTAGTGATTGAAGTAGGGTATCAGCGTCAAGTGCGAATACTTTGTGATAGAAATTAAAGAAGAAGCAGCCCAGAAAAATGGGGTGCTTCTTAGTTTACGTTTAATAAAATAATGCTTACCAGATAATTGGTCCCCTCAGTCCATTGCTTATATAGTCCGTTGTATTTAGCAACAATCCGTTTGATATTTCTAGTACCGAGTCCATCATATTGACGTTTACGACGTGTGACTGTTTCCTCCGGATTGTAGTGATTCTTAATATCGATCAGAAGCTTATCTTGAAATTGTTTAATAACTAAAGAAACTGCAGCATCAGTTGGGTTAGGCAATCTTTTAGACGCCTCCAAGGCGTTATCAATTAAATTACCAATTAAAACTGCCAGGATATCTTTATTGACGTTGATTTGCTCGGATAGAAGTACTTTGATTTCAAATTTAATATTTGCTTGCCTGGCTAATTCGTGTTTATCATTCAGCAAATAATTCAAGATCATATCACGGGTATAAAATTTTTGACGAACATTAAGTTCATCAGTTAATTCTTGTAAATAAACTTTGGCTTCATCAATTTGATTCTGTTCCAGTAGGCCACGAAGAATGATTAATTTATTCTTCAGATCATGTCGAATGGAAGCTAACTTTACCTGCGATTTTTTTAAATTGGAAATATACTTTAGCTGATATGAAAGAGCCTTATTTTGCAATGTGATTTGATTTAATTTTCGAAGTTGCTTGGTGAAACTGCTATACAAGTATAGAATACAAAGATTCATATAAAGGACGCCCAATGCTACTAGCAGTACGAAGTAGGTTGATTGAATCGTGGCATTAACTTTAGCCAGCAGAAAACTAAATAAAACGACGATGGATACTACCGGAATAGAAGTTAAGGCAACCAATGAAGGCCAACTTAAAGATTCAAGGATAAGATGATGTCGGAAAAAGATGAGCTTAAGTGCTAAAAATATCAAAATCTCAATTGTCATCGTAATACTAGTGGTGATAATGACAAACAATAGATTCTGTGCATCATATTGAGGCGATAGTAATGCATCAAAAATGGCTAGGGAAATTGATTCACTGATAAAGTTAATTGCCAGTAGAATGACCATCCAGAAAAACAGATCTCTTTTGGGAACCTCATACTGGCTGGCAATCGTCATCATTGCGATTAGTGTCACAACGATGTTAATGAACGGTTCAATACTGTCGGACGTAAAAAATGCTGCTAGTGAAACGATACCAGCTAACCCTAAAAGGATTAAAATGCGTTTAATTGATAGCCGACTAGTTACTGACCAACTCGAAAAAAAGAAGTTGAGTAAAAAGATGTAAATCAAAAAACTCAATAATCGGATTACAGTATCGATCATAATTTACTCCTCATTTTCATAATGATTGCGTCTCTTGCAGTTGTTTTAAATTTTCGACTAATAGGTATTTTCATTGACTCAAAATCTGTCGTTAAAATAATGTGATCTGCTCCAACTTCTTTAATGTAGTTAATATTTACAATGTATGAGGTATGAACTTGTACAAAGTTAGCGTTTAATTTTTGCAGTAGTTCCGGCGTCGACATAATAGCTTGAAAGGTCTGCTGTACCGTATGGGTAATGACGATACGTTTTTGTTTTTCAAAGTAAACGATTTCTGCAAATTTTAGATTATACTCAATTCGTTTATACGTGAACGAGAAATAGGTGTCATCTAAATCCAAATATTTGATGATTTTTTTGATAACCGGGAACAGTTTTTCTTTCGTTATCGGCTTTAAAATGTAGTCGAATGTTTGAACTTGGAAAACATCTTCCATGTACTCACTAAAATTGGTAAGGAAAACGATTGGTACAGTTAAATTATGCTTACGAATTTCTTTCGCAATATCGATCCCTGATGATGATGGTAATTCAATATCAAGAATGAAGAAGTCATATTGGTTTGATTGCAGCGATGAAATTAATTTTCCTGCAGTGAAGAAAACGGACACGTCAAACAGTGTGGGATTATACGCTGCAAGAGTTCGTTCAATTTCGCCGGTCATTTCTGGAGCGTCATCACAAATTGCTACTCGAATCATCCCATCATCTCCCCCAAAAGATACTAACACTGCTATAATTTTATGAACTCAGTCATGACGCAAACTGCGATAATGTTAACTTAACCTGATAATAGTTTCTCCGTATTTATTATGTCAAGAACAGCCAGAACATTAGCGTGAGTTTTCAAATTAGTTTAATTAGGCACGCATCTCCACATGCTGCCATATCTAAAAATGGTCCAATTCCTGTTAAATGCAAGAACCAGACCATTTATTTAATGTAGTTACTTCAATAAGGCCTCATCCGTTTCAGTCGTTTACAAGTTGCGCTTTCTAAAGGATAAGAAGGCTAATACTAAACAAACGAGAATGGTACCGAATCCCGCCAAAAGCAACTGATTCATTTGACCAGATGTGTAGTGGGTAAAGTAGGCAGAATCAACGTTATTTTGAAAGCTGAAATACTTCAGCCAATGCTGCTTGGTAAAAATCTGTACCAGAATTGTAATGATCAACGGAAAAATGATGGTTGTCACCACAGCAGTGATCGTTGAAAAGAAGAGGTACATGACTAACGTCGCCATGGCAAAAATCGCGCTCAGTTCTAGTAATTGAATGCTAGAAGTTTGAAGTAATTTGACTAAAAAATGTCCGGTGATTTTGCCAAAGCCGTTCTTGAAACCGCCAGCTAAAAAGATGAACAGATAATAGAAAATCACCTGACAAACCGAAATCAGCAGGAAGATAACGTACTTGGAAATAAAGTAGTTAAGCCGCGTCATGCCACTGCTAAGCGGATTCTTATAAATTTTTCTCGAGAATTCAAAACCAATCGTCATGATAAATAAGGGCAAAATAAAGTAAATCAGAATGCTCGTTTCGCTAGACAGCGCTTTAACACATTGGACGCCTGTCCAGTCAACTTTTTGATTGGCTGCCTGAAAATTGGTAAGTGCATCCGAACCACCAGCAATAATACCCATTGATGACGTGAGGATACTAATGGTTGTCACAATAATCATCAGAATTTGGGTGATGTAAAATCCCTTAGAATGGAATAAACGATACATATCAGCTCGCGCCATATTAAGCATTTGGAGTCACCTCGTTTTCAGCGACGATTGATTTGAAATAGTTTTCAAGGTTAATGTGCTCACGGACGATAGTGGTGACACTAACTGAGGCAGCCACAAGCATTTCTACCAATGCCGCGTTATCCAGCGACAGATCATAGATATTGAGCGTATGCTGATCGATAACTTTGAAATCGTCAATCCCCATCTTATTAAGCACCGTAGCTGCCAACTTAGGCTGATCAACTTGCAGTTTGATGTACTCGCGGCTTTTAGCATCAAACTCGTCTTTAGTGAGTTCTTTAATAATCGTTCCGTGATCAATAATGCCAAAACGGGTCGCCATTTGGTAGAGTTCTTCTAGAATATGACTGGAAATAAGAATCGTCATGCCCTGAGTCTGGTTGAGCTTTACCAGTAAATGACGGAAATCAGCAATGGCAATGGGGTCCAGACCGTTAATAGGTTCATCTAGAATTAAAAAATCCGGCTTATTAAGTAGGGCGATTGCCAAGCCTAACTTTTGTTTCATGCCTAACGAGAAGTCCTTGAACTTCTTTTTACCAGTATCGGTAAGCCCCACGAACGCCAACGCATCATCGATCGCATCCTTATCGACGATGCCTTTGATTTTGCAGTAGTAGGTGAGATTCTGACGAGCCGTTAACTGATTGTTGGCAACGGGCGTTTCAATAACGCTGCCGGTTCGTTTCAGCTGTTTAGTGTAATCTTTACCGGAGGTTGCACCGAACAGTGTGATGCTACCTTCATTTGGATAAAGCAGCTGGACAATCGTTTTCAAAATCGTCGTTTTCCCGGCACCGTTTCTGCCAATTAAACCGTAAATATCACCGGGTTGAATGGTTAAATTAACGTGATTCAGAGCACGCTGTTTACCAAAGGTTTTGGTGATATTTTGTAGTTGTAAGATTGCTGCCATGGTTATCATCTCCTGACACTTGTAGAATAATGGTTTAATGTTAATAGATTATTAATTGAAATCTTAAATGTTTATTAACTGCACTTTCAGTTCTCATCCAGTATGCAGTCACTAAGTAAATCAGGAACTGCTTTTTGCTGTTAAGTGCAGCATTTGCAGAAAAAGCCAACTAACAGTTTAAATCTGCTGAAGCGTTTTTAGTAGCGTTAATTGATGTCATCACTCACTTTATAAATGATATAATAAACAACAAATAGCGATTTATTCGCTGAAAGAAAGGGTGAACGTTTATGTTGGGCATTGTAATGGATGTTGTCACGTCACTGGAGGACTACAATGCAGCATAGTCTTCCGCGTCAAGGAGGACAAAAGATTGAAATTAAATGAATATGGTGTGACAGATACACAACCGATCGTTAAGGGACTCGATTTAGCCCGTGTGATTGCTACCAGTCACTTACAGTATACAATTGTGACTGATCAAGGACAGTTTCAGGCACAGGTTTCTGGACGCTTGGCAAACATGGCAATTGCACCTGAAGACTTTCCAACGGTGGGTGACTGGGTGCAGGTTCGATTACCTGGTAATTCGAGTGATTTGGCGATCATCGAGCGTTTCAACGAACGCCAATCCGTGTTTTTGCGTAAAGCGGCAGGGCGTCGTTCCGACGCACAGCTGGTTGCGGCTAACGTTGATTGGGTGCTTCTGACCACGGCGTTAGATGCCAATTTTAACTTGCGCCGACTGGAACGTTATTTAGCGGTCGCAGCATCTTCTGGTGCCCAGGCGGCCATCGTGTTGACAAAGGCTGATAAGGCAAATGATTTGCCGGCACAGCTCGCAGAAGTGAAACAAATTGTCAAAGATACGCCCGTTCTGGTGTGTGATGCAACCCAGCCAGATGGTTTAACCGCACTCGCTGAATTTATGCAACCTGGTCTAAGCTACGCGTTTTTAGGCTCATCTGGTGTTGGCAAGTCAACTTTGATCAATCACTTGCTGGGCAGTGACAAAATCGCTACTCAGGCGGTTCGGAACAGTGATGCTCACGGAAGACATACGACAACTTCACGGCAGCTGATCAAACTGCCGAACGGAAGTCTTGTTATCGATACCCCCGGAATGCGGGAGTTAGGATTAGTAGATGCAGATGTCGATGCAACGTTTGATGATATCAAAGAATTAGCAAAAAATTGCCGGTTTAAAGACTGTACCCACCAAAATGAACCAGGTTGTGCAGTGCAGGCAGCAATCAGTGCCGGTACGCTATCAAGCGATCGTTTAGCAAATTATCAACGACTGCTGGCAGAACAAGACCGAAATACAGATCTACGGGGTAAAGCACGCGAAAACGCCAAAATAAACCGCATGTTTGGTGGTAAAAAACAGATGAAAGCTTTTCGAAAAGAAGTTCAGCAAAGAAAACACCGTTAAGTCTTATTTGATAGGGCGCAAGCCTAATAGGCCTAACCCAAGCGAAAACGAAAAGACATTTTGCTAAACAATGACTTTAAAAAACATACAGCGTTGTGCGAACTAACAGTAAACAGCAAGAAGCCCAGATATCCTTCACGGAAATCTGGGCTTTTTAGTGTCAAAATAGATGGCCTGGCCAATTAAAAAAAGCGCTGACGATTTTCATCAACGCTTAGTATCATAGATATGACAGTTGCTAGTGTCTGTCACTACCTACTTCACTATCTTGTAATAAACTTGTGCAGTTGCCTTATACATAATGACGTACACAACCGCAAAGACTGCTAATGTTGCGGCAACAATCCCAACAAACTGTCCCCAATTGTAGATACCAAAGAGGGTAAGGAGCCGCTGAATAAACGGTGTGACCACGGCAGTATGCACTGCAGCGACAATCAGCGGAATATAGAATAGGGTCAGCAGTTGAGAATTAATCGTGGCGCGTACTTCACGTTCGGATAGGCCAACTTGTTGGAGAATTTTATAGCGTTTAGCATCCGCGAGACCTTCAGCTACTTGTTTGTAGTATAAAATTAATGCCGTTGCTAAGACAAAGATGATGCCAATGAGAATTCCCATGAACAGAAAAGCGCTCATCCAGTTGAGAACATCTTTACGGTTTTGGGCGGCGCTGGTTGCATTAACCGTACCAAGATTAGCGTGTTTAATCGCCTTAGTCATCGCAATTTGATTAGAATCTGAGCCCTTCAGATTGAGATAGACCGTTGTCTGCATGCTCCCCAGAGCCGCCATGATGCTTTTTTCAGCCTTGGGGCTCAACGACCGGGCCGCTTGTAAGATTGCATGATCATCCTTGAAAACGAGAAGACCGTCATTGACCGCCGCATTTTTGACCGTATACGGCATCGCTGCGGTCCCTTGAACTTGCATTCTCCGAGAACCAAAGTACAGCTGTGTGCGCTTCGTTTTATTAGTGGTACCTAACAGAATTCGATTTTGTGCAAGTTGGACGTGCTTGCCGGTCATTTGATTATAGTTTGCTAAGGTCATGATACTGACATTCATCAGGTTTTTGTTAGGCCCAAATGTGCCCTTATAATCGTTATCACTAGCTAAACTGACGTGCTCAGTGCCAAGCTTAACTGGAAAGGCAGCGCTGATTGTAGCAACACTGCGCTTAGTGATCGTCACATGATGTTTTTTGGCAATAGCGGTCACGCCAGCCTGATTTTGCGCCGGTGTGACACCACTTTTAGACTGCTTTTCAGCCGTCGTCAGACGAATATATTGAAAATCGGTAGGGTTATTCATACCGACAATTTGTGGAACACCGCGGTAAAGGGTAATCGTGGTGGCGATGGTAACTAATGTCATGGTAGCTAAAATGGCAATCGAAGCCAGTCCAGCACCATTTTGACGCATCCGGTGAATCATATTAGCGACGTTAATGAAATGGGCCGGTTGGTAATAATATTTTTTGTTCAAGCGAAGCCGTTTGTAAATAAAAACGGAACCGGCAATGAACAGGGCGTACGTGCCGATAATAACCAGGACCACCGCAATGAAGAACCATTGTAAGGCGCCAAGCGCGTCGGTAATTCCAATTGCTGCCGCATAGCCAATAGCAGTCGTGATGATACCAACGATCAGCAGTAACCAGCGCGTTTTCGGTTCGCGTTCACCGGCACTGACAGCTTGCAACATTGCTAGTGGCTGATGAGTACGGAGCCAGTTGGCGTCTAGCAGTACTAGCAACATAAAAATGAGGGCGATCACTGCAGCCGTTTCTAAAATTGGCTGGGGGTTTAAACCAAAGGCAGCCTTACCGGGTACGCCAATCATTTTCCCTAAGATCAAATAACTCAATCGGGAGAAGGCTGTACCAAAAATAACGCCACCGATGATGCTGATGAATGCACAAATCGCTAATTCAGCAGTCACCATTCGCCGGAGCTCGCGCTTACCAAAACCAATCACGCTGTAAAGTGCCAGCTGCTTAGTTCGCTGCTTTAACAAAAAACCGTTGGCATACCAAGCCAGAATAACCGCGAGAATGATCATGACGTAAGCGCCGTACTTGAACATCTCAGCTACTCCTGCCTGAATACCCACATTGGTATTCGCAAAAATGGTTTTGACATCACTGTGTGCTGAAAGCATGACGAGGTTCATAATCGTGAGTAAAGTCATTGCCAGGATAAAGGGGACAAAAATACGTTTATGCGCCCGAATGTTGGTGGCAGCTAAACGGAAGTAGAACATCATTATTCTGCCTCCTTTTGGGTTGCGGCGGCTGAAGATGGCCTGTCAGACTGATTGTTCTCATCCTGCTTAGCCAACATCGCCGTCATCGTGTCGCTAATCTTTATGAGCATTTCATCCTGAGTCAGATCACCGCGGTATAGCTGATGGAATAGGCGACCGTCACGGATGAACAAGACCCGCTGAGCATGACTGGCAGCCACAGCAGAGTGAGTGACCATCAGAATCGTTTGCCCCTCAGCATTTAATTCAGCAAAGAGCTCGAGCAGCTCATCAGCTGTATGCGAATCTAAGGCACCGGTTGGCTCGTCCGCCAGTAACAGTTCAGGGTCGGTGATCAGGGCACGGGCGGCCGCCACTCGCTGTTGCTGCCCACCAGATAGTTCGTAGGGGAACTTTTCCAACTTATCAGCTAGTCCCAGCTGTGAAGCTAGTTTTTTCACACGCTTTTCCATTTCGACGACAGGGGTTTTACTTAAGACCAGTGGCAGCACAATATTATCCTTAACGTTAAAGGTATCCAGCAAGTTAAAGTCTTGGAAAACAAAGCCTAGGTGCTCCCGACGGAATTTAGCCGATTGATTTTCTGGGATGGTGCTTAATTCCGCACCATTTAAATTAATACTGCCCGCTGTTGGCTTATCAAGCGCGGCAATGAGATTCAGCAACGTACTTTTCCCAGAACCGGATTCCCCCATGATGGCCACGTATTCACCGGCTTCCACGGATAATGAAATATCGGTGAGTGCGTTGACCGCGTTCGCATTAAAGCGCGTATGATAGGTTTTAGCGATGCACTTGGCCCTGTCAAGTTGACAAATGAAATAATATAAAGTTTTGTGTA
>NZ_BCMI01000035.1 GCF_002217985.1 Secundilactobacillus pentosiphilus | reverse complement strand
CGGATGATATCTGAATCGTGTTGCATAAATACTTTAACAAAATAATTTTTAAACTTGATTTGATCAGTTGTCACCAGCGTCGCCTGCCTGTCCGTTATAAACCGGTTTTGAACTTTCCAGTCGCTTTTCAAAATCAATCAACTGCTGCAAGTACGTTGAAGCTTTTTCTAAATCTTCAACACCATTTTTACTTTGATAACGGGTTACATATTTGATTATGTTACCGATATAAAAACCTTGTACTTGGCTAACTGGCATCAAACCGCCCTCGAAACGGTCAAATAAATCCATGCCCTGATTTGAATAATAATCAGGCTTAATTAAATTATTGTCTTGGGTGTTTAAGCTGAAACCCAAGGCTTCTTCAGGTGTTTTCATTGCTTGGCCTCCCTGTATATCAATAAAGCGCAACTGTAGCTATTCCCCTCATTATTAGCTACCATCTGATACTTAACATCAATCAATACAAGATTATTAGTCTCAATAAAATGGTTAATTGATTCTTCCAGCTCTCCATTCCGGAAGCCAGAAAACTCTTTTACTTTCTTCATCATTTGATTTACCTCCTAGAATACCCATCCAAATGCGATCATGATGGCTTTAATAATCACGAATAACACTAGACAAACAACAACTAACCAGACACCACATCCAGCTGTACAACCAATCGAACGAATTACTGAATCAATCATTGCTTTAATCATGATCACCCAACTTTCTACCACAGCACGGACAGTAGCTCAGTGGAAAATTAGTGAAGCCAAAATTTGCAATCTCAGTGGTCAAACTATAAATGTTACCTGTTAAAGTGATGTACTCCGCAATTCCTGGTTCAACGAGTAAGTTTTTAAATGGCTCATGGCAATACGGACATCCCTGCTGTTCTTTCGTTTCAGTCATTTTGGTAATTCCACCTCTTTATCAATAGCACTGCTGTTAACATATATCTGAACGCAATCAAGAACTTCATCAATTACCCAGTCAGGAATATCGTGATAATAAGATAACGATTCTCGGTCTTCATCTCGTATGTCAGCAGTTAAATATTTACGCAAATCAAGCTTGGAATTAAATAACTTTTCCACTTTAATTTTCATTTATTTGCCCTCCAAGTCAGCGATACGGGAGTTTAATGCACGATAATAGTCATCCATTGAATCCCATTGCTTTTGGATTAAACGTTGATGATGAACTGGCAGCTCACCGTATTCTTCGGTGTCAATAAAATGATCCAATCTACTAAAGCGAGTCCACAATTCATCACGTTCTGCTTTAAGTTCTTTGATTACTTGATTGTTAGTTTTCATTGCTTTTCCTCTACAGGTTCATACGTCCGCTTGAAAATATCATCAGCGATTGGCCAATGCTCGCCATCAATTCCGGTTGCTATCCAATCACCGACATCAATAGATAAATCACCTTCCAAGGTATGAATAACAAATCGCTGCGCGTAAATATGTCCATACTTTTCTGCATCCTCTATATCGTATTTGCGTACCATTTCATCAGACCCATCAAACTGTTCAGCGTCAATTAACTCAGTTTTGCGATATTTCATTTGTTCGCCTCCAGATAATGAACAATCAATCCAGGGCAGTTTTTCAACCCCGTAACTGAGCCGTTTTCATATTCAACTGAAAAATCATATTCATTTTCCGAATCTTTACTCTGTGACTTACCATGGATTTCCTTAACCACACTATCTTTAGGGACCAAATACATATCATTCTGAACATCAAAACGAGGATTGAAACCAACAAAATACGCTCGATAACGGTATGGCAATTCAATCTCAATACCAATTATTTTTCTCATTTATCTGCCTCCAGTAATTCAGAATTTTCGTGAATGTTGCCGATAACTTCACAGCGATTTGGCATATAATCATCACTCATAGAATTTATAAATGAGCCACTCGCTGTATTAGCGTGTTCTGAAAGTGGTCCAGTAAATCCACCATCACATCTCCACTGCCCGTCATCTCCATCGAAATAAACATTTGCAACAGCAGATAAACAGACCAGCCTGCCGTTATCCAGCGTTTCTTGAACTTTGATAATGTCTCCTTCATAAATATCAGTACCATATAAATCAGTCATGCCGGTGTATTGCTCAACTACATAATCGTCATTATCAAGTGCATCTCCAAAACAATCGAACGGGTCATGCGGTCCAATCCCGTCATACGCATCTTGAATATTACGGATATAAACCTCGTTGCGCTTTGCCCATGCTCTAAACTTAATCGGCCTCATGACTGTGCACCTCCAATTTAGGTAATTCTTCAAAACTTCTTTCCCAGCCTTCTGCCTGAGCCACTTGCTTAATTTCGTCCCATGTATAGTATTCAAAATTGTGGTTCTCAATATCTTTCCTGACACGCCATGCATTTCGAGTGGGAAGGTCTACCCAAAATCCTTCATATGTGAGTAATACGCAAATATTACCTTGTGAGTAATCACCATCATAATGGGTCATGTATATTAAAATGGATTTATCTTTGCCAGAATGAAACGGCCGGTTAAAATCAATATTTA
Source organism: Secundilactobacillus pentosiphilus (assembly GCF_002217985.1). Lineage (GTDB taxonomy): Bacteria > Bacillota > Bacilli > Lactobacillales > Lactobacillaceae > Secundilactobacillus > Secundilactobacillus pentosiphilus. The sequence goes on along the minus strand of NZ_BCMI01000035.1, from coordinate 12,948 downwards.
AGGTCATTTGTCTTCCTCCACAGGAACAGGTATGAACACATCGAGATTGTCTGGATCATATTTCGGTAATGTATGGTAGCCTGCTGCTATCTGCATATTACGAAAATGGTTATATTGTTTTGACGTAAATTCAGCATGCCACTGCCCCAAGTCATCTATGGTATTAACTCCAAGCTCACCTTTCCGTTACGCTGATACTTGTCCTCCAAGTGATGCACCTTAGTTACGAATGGTGACATCTTGATCACTCCTTTTTCATTTAATTTTTCAGTCGTGGCAATATAAATACTCCACGGTGACACCAAAGAAATCGGCTAATTGGAACAGTGTCTGCAGGTTCGGTTCAGTTTTCCCTAGTTCCCATTTACCAGCTACTGAACTGTCAAAACCAATTCGTTCTGACAACTGGCTTTGAGTTAAGCCTTTTTGTTTTCTTAATGTCTTGATTCGATTTTCCATATTACTTGCCTTCTATTATTTCTAAGGCATCATCAACAGAACGCGCCACCCCATATAAAACTGGGAATTGACGGATGAACTTTGCAAAGCGAATTTGATCTGACCTTAAACGACCAATATCATTTTTACATTCGATGAAGAACATCTTCCCATCTGCATGCCGAAATCCTAGTAAATCAGGAGTTCCTTTCGGGAACAGCACGATATTTCTACCGTCATACGTTCGCACCTTACCGGCATTACTACGAAATACCGTACAGCCGGATTTTGACAGCTCCATCATGATGTCGGATTGAATTTTGTGTTCGGATTCGATACTTACACCTCATTTATATGAAAACGTGTAGGCTGATGTAGGCTTTTAAAAGGGTATACACGGCCTATAAATGTTGATATATCAAGGATGTGTATACTAGTGTAGGCAGTGTAGGCACTTCAACACCTTTATTTATATATACAGTTTTATTTTTTTATTATGTTATTTATTAAAAAAACTATACACAACTATACACAGCCCAATGGTGGCAAGGGATTAGCTTGCCTACACTACCCTACATAACCCTACACAGCCCTACACCAATTAATTTATTTTGGATGATTGGTAATCATTTCAAAGGGCTGATGAAATTCATTTAACGATAAGCCAACATAGTAATTGCCTTGGTTATCTCGCTTACGATCATATTTCTGCATGATTTCTTTGCCAAACTTCGTTGAGTTCATCAGATACTGGGAATTATCGTTAGCCCACTGCTTATAACGTTGATATAACTGGCTCGCTCTCACTGTCTCATGCTTGCCAGTCGTGCAGCACTCTTCAATGAATTCAGATGTTACGTCCATTTCATTGCGGTAATCCTTGCTGGCCTGTTGCACAATCTGTGGAGGAATCAATCCTTCACGCTGCCACTTGAGCGCTCCCTCAACCATCCAGTTTAAAATGCCGACTTCTTCACGTTGCAGCTTATACTTCAGGTCCTTATCCACACGATTGTCAGGAATCTTAACGGCGAACGGTATCAGCATTAGTCTCCGCCAGATACCATCATCCGTGCCTCTGATGATTGGCTTGTGGTTGGTCGCCAGCCATAGTTTAAATTCGGGTTTAAACTCAAATTCCTTGCCATACAGGAAACGTGCTGTAACAGTATCACCACCAGTCAACTGCTTAACCAGCCCTTCATCTAACCGCAAGCCATCATTCGGCTCACTAGATGTGACTAACCGGGCACCTTCCAAACGAGCAATATCGGAATTGGCACTGCCGGAACTTTGCTTGACCATGATTGAATCAGCCTGCATCGACTTAGCATAACTGCCTAACGCATCACTGATAGTATCAATAAAAATTGATTTACCGTTCCGGCCATTGCCGTACAGGATAAACATCACTTGTTCTTTCGTGGATCCAGTAAGCGAATAACCAACTGCCTTTTGTACATAATCAATCAGTTCCTGATTGTTACCGAATATCTGGTTTAAGAATTGCTGCCATTCGGGTGCGTCAATCGCATCCGTGTATTCAACCCGTGCTTGACGGCTAAACATTTTTTCAATGTCATGGTCGTGCAGAATGCCACTGGTTAAGTCCACATAGCCATTGATGACATTCAATAAAGTTTTGTCTTTATCAAACTCGTTATGCAGCACTGGCACCCGGTGTTTGATTTCGTCCATCATGGCTTTCTTGCCAGAGTTTGAGCGAGAGTGTTTGAGATGTTTACAAAAAGCTTTTTCAGCATCATCCATGCTCATATTGGCATTGGCTGGAATCTTGAGTTTTTCGTGTCGCATATCATCCACAACTTGATCAACCAGGCTGTGAACCTCACCCGTTTCATCGCTCTCCCAGTAACTGCCGTTATAGATGAGCCAGTTCTTATCAATGAACGAATATCGAACGACTTTACCGTACTTATCAATGAAACGTTCCGCATTGCCGGTATCGTCCCAGCTACGAGTTGGCAGCTCTTTTTTCGGCTTATCATTTTCGGCAAATTCAAACTTATACTTCAGAGCTGGCTTACGTTCTGTGAAGGTATCGTGGGTTTCATTGATAGCTTTATTGAGAGTGGCAACGCCGTAAGTTGTCTTACCGTGCTTTTCGTCCCACTTTTCACGCATCAAACTAGATTCCCGATAGATAGCATCCATCTTTGAGAAATCTCTCCCCGTCCAGAATGCTAAATCGTTGGCAAAAGCTAGATCGGCTTCTGACTGACTGGTGTAAAACTGTTCCCAGCCACCATCCATAAATAACTTGAACCGCTGGCCAGTCTTAGAAGTCTCGGCTCGTTCAATCACTTCATGCTCTGACAAGTCGTTCATCTGTGGCAGTGTTTTGTCAGCCATCTGAACTACGTTATCTGACTTGAGATACTTGTCGTAGATAGTTTGCAGGTTGGCATTACCAGGCTCATTAACTTTCTGGAATGGTCCGACTGATTTGCCGGTCATGGCAAAGAACCGTCCTTGCGTGTACATTTCCACATTAGCTTTACGTCTTCGTGTGCCTGGCAGCTTACCCTTAACAATGATGTGAATCCCCTCACCGGAAACACTGGTTTCCATATAGGAATGAGTGAGATTCATAAACGCTTGTACGGCATTATCCTTATCGCCAGTTTTCCACCGGTCCAAGTCTGCTCCAATGTGATCCACATCAATACCGATATAGGGTGGCCGGAAGTAAAAGCCCAAGCCATCCATGCCTAAGTCCTGCATGGCTTGTAAAGCGGTTTTAAAATCCGTCCAAGTTGATGGATCATTGGATTTCCCGTCTCTCCCGGTGTGGGGATCAATGGGAATCTTGGTGTATTTATTGCGTTCTGGTTTCCAAATTAGTTTGTACAGACCCCAAGTCTTTAGGGACTTGAGTTCGTCTGGTATGAGTTCATACACGTTTTACGCCTCCGAATTAAAATGGCAAATCGTCATCTGAAATATCAACTGTGTCTGCATTGCCGTCAAACGGGTCATCAGTATTAGACTTACCTGATGGTACCGGCTTTTTGGCAGCAGGCTTTGAACCGCCTTTATATTCGTGCTGAACATCTGGGAACTTGGTTTCACTGAAGTTCCAAGGAGCAACTCGATTGACCTTGGTGGTCTTGCCTTGGTACGTATTATCTTCTTTCTTAACGTAAACACTGACTGCCGCACCAGTGATCAACTTAATGAAGTCATCAATCGACTTAAGCGGTGTTCCTTCTGGCACTCCGACAGCCTGCAAAATGTATTGGAAGCCATCTAAGTCATATTGGTTGGTTGAGTGACGCTTCCAGTTATCCATGAAGACGTGACGATTGTGATACTTAGCGTTGGTCTCCGCCAATTCAGGTACCTTGTCGAGGTCGTTACGGACAAGTAAATCAATCTGCAGAGTTTCTGCACCACTTTGAGTAGCGTTTTCCTTCGCATTGTTGATAATCATTTCGTAAGTACCAGTTGGTAGAGGTTCGTAACCGTTACCTTGATTGTTGGAATAATCTGTTTTCATAAAATCTGCCATGATATTTGTTTCCTCCTAATTTTTAATGAACTTTCGTTTTAATGAATCCTCGTGATTTTGCTTGATAGAATACCCATCCCGGTTTGTAATGTCGGGCTTTGGCAATTCCTTGTAAATCTTCCATATTCTGAGCATCGGCTGGTTTCATCCGGGCATAACGTACTGAGTTGTAATCAGCTTTCATATCTAGCTTCCCGTGGATGCGTTCCAATTCGACTGAGTTATCTTCTTCAATCTCACTCTGAGACTGTTCAATGATTCGCTCTTTGCCGCATATCGGACAGACATTAGCTGAAGCCGGTATCACGGCATAACAGAATTCACACGTTCGAATCGGTGTCGTATCATTTTTATGCTGCTTCTTTTTGCGATCCATTAATGACCAGTCACGGTCATCATCTGGTAAACCAAATCGAGTGTAATTGGCAACGTGATCAATGATGATAGCTACCTTATCAGGTTGAAATCTCATAGAGCGCATAGACTGCTGAATGTATAATACAAGTGATTCAGTTGGCCGTAGCATAATGACGCAGGAACAGTCAGGAACGTTGAAGCCTTCAGAGATAAGGTCAACGTTACATAGAACTTTTAATTTACCGGATTTAAAGTCGTTCATGATTTTGTCCCGCTCTCGAACCGGTGTTTTCGCATCAGCATGAGCGGCATTAATATCAGCTTTTTGAAAGGCTTCAGCAACTGCTTTGCTGTAATCCACAGAGTGTGCGTACACAATAGCTTGCTGGTCTTTAGCTTTACTCAGGTAAGTCTTTACCACGTCACCAAAGATAGTCTTACCAACAGCTTCGTCCATTGATTTAGCCGTGTAGTCACCAGTACTGGATTTTTTCAACTTATCGTCATTGATAAGCTTCACCGAGTAATACTTGTATGGTGCAAGATAATGATTTTCAATGAGCCAATCAATACTAGGACCTTCGACCATCGTGTCATACACATCATGCAGCCCTTTGCCGTTAAGTCTCCACGGCGTGGCACTGAAGCCTAATCTTGGAACATCCGAAAAGTGGTCATAAATTTTAAGATAAGTCTTAGCCAGTGAGTGATGTGATTCATCCGTAATGATCAGACTTGGTTTGGGCAGAATTTCTAATCGATTGGCAATCTTACCAACTGTGGATATAATGCACTGGCTGAGGTCAACCTCGTTCTCTCTGAACGAATCTTTGATTTGCTTGACTAGTTCTTTACGGTGAACCATGAACATCACTGTGCCACCTTTTTTGACCGCTAAACGGGCAATCTCAGCAATGATTACGGATTTACCAGAACCGGCCGGGCTTTGAAGCAATACCGAGTGGCTACCCTTTCTTAGCGCTTGCCGGGCTTTGCTTACCAGATCCTTTTGGTACGGATGAAGCTGGTACACGTTTATCAACTCCAATCTTGGTGAATAGGTCTTCCGGTAAAGCAGACGTTCGATTGTCTAATTGGTTCTTAGCAAAGACCGCATTGGATGGGCTCAACAGGAAACCCCGTTTACCAGTCTTATCACTGATGACCATCCGTCCGACCACATTCATCAAGCCCATCACATTCGTGATGACTTTCTCTCTGATCTGTGGAATGAATTGATTGTACGCTTGACCAGATGGTGTATCGATTTTGCGAGTCGTTTCCCAAGCGGTGAACACTTTATTCACGCCTTTCCACGAGTTGATGTAGCGGATCATGTCGGGTAGATAAAAACCGTACTGGTTATAATCGCCCATCTGGGGGATACCCATCTCCGCACCGGATTTAGTCTTGGCTTCATTGGCCTTTTCACCTAACCAAGCCTGTTCAAATTCAGATAGATTGTCGAAAGCAACGTTATCGTAATTACCAAGCTCATTATTATGGATATCTGCCAGTAAGCTCCGAGCGCCTTCTAATGGATGCTTTATATCGAGGTAAACGATATCGATATTCGGCTGACCAGCCAGTACATTCGTTGTACGGTCCACGTCAATCACTAATGTTTTGCCTGGTAGATACTTCAATGTTGAGGTCTTACCAGTTCCGGGCTGAGCGTAAATCAATACTGAGAAGTCTTGAGCACGTTTAATGTCTTTTGCATGTTGAATTTTCATTTAGACACCCGCTCTCTGGTACTTGATACCTCGCTGATCCATGTAATTTTTTAACAGTTTCATTTCTTCAATCGTTGTGGTGATTCGTAAAACAACGGAGTGTTCTGCAATCTCACCAGTATTAGTATCAATAGTGGTGTCACCTTTAGTTGTTTGATGAGTCTTCGCTTCGGCTGCTTGAGCTTCCAGTTCTTTCTGCTTTTGCTTGCGCAGATTAACTTGATTGTCGATTGCCTTAAACAAGTAATCTAAATCTTGCCCTTGTTTCAATTGGTCAATCCACGGAGCAGCATCAACCTTGTTAACTTCAGCGTACTTAGTGAGAGCGTGGCTATCAGATTTAAACTTGTCTTGAGCCTGCTTGACCTGCTTCATTACCACAGCAACGCCTTCAGTAACTGCTTTCTTAGACGTTGACTTATTGAGCCACTTTGGATCGATTTCAATGTCGCTCGCACTCACACCATAATTAGGAGCCATTTCGGTGATCAACGCCTGAACGTGTTCTTTACGTTGTTCACGATGCTGACCATCAAGTTCTTTCAGACCATCATCAATTGGATCAATCGTGTTCTGAAGTACTGAGCGTAACTGCTTGATGGTGTCAGCAAACTCGTCATAGGGTTTGTTGTAATCCCTGTGGATATCACGGCGCTTTTCGTCTAACGCATTGGAAAGCTTGTTGAGTTTAGCCCGTGAGTCCTTAGCTGATTTCTCCGTATCATCAGTAACAATGACATTGGCATACCGCTGAGCGTATGCATTAACTGCTCGTTGAAGTCCTTCAAAGTTATGGATCTTGATTTGCGTTGGCGTATATTCAATTGAGTAATCTGGAAGCTGCAATAATTCCGTTTCATTAGTCATTGCTCCTAACCTCCCTTAGTTCTGCGTTAATGAGTTCACCAGGGTCACCGTAAGTTTGGATGAACAGACCTTCTAGGGTATCTGATAAACCATATAACTTACCGTTTTCTAGGTTGATGAGTGCGTATTCATCACCAATTTCACTGACCATTGCCACCACATCATCACGGTAAAAATAAATTACGTTGCCAATGTGATATGACTTAGGGACATTTTTTTGCTTGATAAGGTTAATTTTCACTGTCTGCTACCTCCTGCTTTGAAATATGCTTTGTAATCTTTTCTAAATATTGGGAATAGATTACTGGTTCAACTTCGCCTTTAGCTTCTTCTGCCTTAAGTTCATGCCGTGTTCCAACATAGATTTGAGCGTCTAATCTTTGAGAAGCAGCCAAATTATTTAAGCCTAGAACATCGTGCGGTACAAAAGGGTTTACTGCTTCGTCAGCTGCTAATTCTTTTTGACTTAGCTCTTTCAATCCCGGAATTTTCTTCAGGTTATTTTTCTTAAAGTAGCAATACCCATGTCGAGGAACTTTTAGATAATCAGCATATTTTTCAGCTCCTGTGCTTCCATCTCTTAATCCTGGAACACCAGAAAAAATGGCCAAGTCTTTAATATCAACATCTAATAATTTAGAAAGTGAATTTAGCACCTCATTTGCCACGTCTTGAAGTTCGCTTTCCTTCTGAAAATAATCCCAAAGCTTTCCGCCAGGGAGCACTCGGTAAACTGGCTCACTTAACACTTTTCTAGCCATTGTTCGTCACCCCTTGATTAATTTCATCAACGATTACTGCCAACTTGCCAAACTTAAGCAAGTTCCGTTTTGCGGTATCAAGCTTCTTAAACCAAAATTCGAGTGCTTCTGAAAATTCAATCGGTGTTGAATCAATTCGACTTTGATATTGATAAACCTGTAGACGTAAACCAATTACTGTATCGTTTTTCATTGTTTTCTCCCTTCGTGTTCGTGGTATAATCGGTTCGTAAAATATTTATTCATGCTGACTATTTGCGGTAGTCGGCTTTTTTTATGCACTAATTTCCACAGCCATGAGTGATGCTTGGCTTTGAAAATCAGATCATCAATTGAAAGCTTGTGGATGGGTATCACCTTCTTTTTATGAGTGTCATTAATTGTTTATTGCCTTAGAAGATTCTTCGTAAACTCTAGCAACTTGACCTTTATTGAGACGTTTATAAGTAGCCACTAAGCCAAAGGCTTGTCTAACTTCTTTACCAAAGCAAATCTTGCTTTTAATTGGCTCGTTATTTTCCTGACATGTCTCAACGTATTCTTTATAGACTTGGCCAACTGTTTTACCCAATAAATCTTCCTTAGTTAAGGCCGATTGAACATATGGAATCGTAAATAAATACTGAGTTGATTCAAATTCATTTTCAGATAACTCTAGATAGTATCTAGCAGAGTCAATAAACTCTTCTTTTTTATCGCCATTTCTAGTGAGACGTGCCATTTCTAGATACTTGTCAATTTTGTATTTTCGTTCTGTTTGCATGGAATAACATCACCTTCTTTCAAACCATTCAACGAATGCTGCGAATACGAAAATAACTATTAACGTCAGCATCCGAAGAAATCATGCGGGTTCTTGATTGCTTCATGGATCATCCAACCAATTCCACTAATACCTGCTATCGCAATCAGTCCTATCACACCATCCACGAGACAGTGACCAAAATATACATAATCTTGTGTGTTCATTTAACTCATCCTTCCTCAAAATTAACCCGCCTAGGTTTTTAATTTATAGATTGATGTTCCATCAGCCATTCGTGAACGGCTGGAACATAGTAACGTTCAAGGCTCCCATCTTTTACGCTTGGGAAACCTGGTTGAAATCTAAAGTGCTGGTCAAAGGTATTCACATCAATATGCAATACCTGGGAGCAAAGCTCCTTCCGGCTTAGCAGCTGGTAATCATTTTGCTTGCCTTCATCAAAGCCTTTTTTAAAAACCTGTTGGATGAGAGTCAAGATTCCCTGCTCTAGCAAAGATTGATTCGCAACTTGTGGCATAAAATCATCTCCTTTAAATTGTCAAAAACTTTTTTAAAATTTGTCACCAATTCGGTGACTACGGGGCAAAAAAATTTCATCCATTGGCCGATTAAACAACCTGGACAGCTTGAACATTTCATCACTGTCAAAGGGTGATTCGCCTCTTTCCTTAAGGCCATAAGTCTTTGTGGTTATACCTAAAAGACTTGCGACCTCTGATTGAGACATGTTTTGTTCTTTTCGCAAAGCGAATAACTTGTATTGCATCAGCTTTCCTCCTTTCCATGTGTTTTACAATAGCACCAAAATGGTAACATGTAAACAAATAAGTTCGATATTGGTTAAAATAGTTCCGTTATGGTGACTTTTGTGCTAAGATAATTTCATAAAGCTACATATAAGTGATTTTATTTATAAGTGATTTTTTTAAAAGGCGGTTTTTATAATGGAGTTAAATAAATTTATTGGTTCAAGAATTAAGTACTATCGTGAATCCAGAGGTATGACACAGGATCAATTAGCTGACAAACTCGGTACAACTCGCCAAACAATTAGCCGTTATGAAAATGGAGATCGCAAAACCACGCAAGACGTGCTATTTGATCTTTCTAAAATCTTTAATGTAAAAGTAAATGACTTTTTCCCCGAAAAAGACGATGAAGATGGATCGACTGCCGATGTTATTGCTGCTCATATTGATGATGATACCTCCGAATTCGAGCGTGAACAGATAATCAACTTCATTGAAAATTTAAAAAAAGCTAGAAAGCGACAGTAAGAAGGAATTTTATGACACCAATTGAAAAACTCATGAGTACACATCCTAATATTAAATATACTTTTCGAGATGATTTCCCACCCAAGTTGGGTGGATTAACTTATGATAACGAAATAATGATTAATAAAAATCGGCCCGCTTCCGATCAATATCAGATTTTATTAGAAGAATTGGCGCATCTCGAGACAAGTGTGGGAGATATAACTAAAGAATCAACTCCTTCCGAAAGGCAGCAAGAGAATTATGCTCGTTCATTGGCTTTAGAAAAAGCTGTGACATTAGACGGACTTATATACTGCTTTAATGACGGTCTTTGGGAGTTAAGTGAAATGGCTGAATATTTTAATGTTTCTGGAGATTTTATACTTAAAGCTTTAGATCACTATCGAACCAAAAGGGGTCTTATTTTTAAATATCATGGATACTTGTTTGATCTAAGACGTAACGTAAATTTAACTAAGTTAGAACCGTAATAGTAGTCCAAATACTGAAGACTTAAAAAGCTGAAACATTAGGAGGATCATTATGCAAGAAGGTAAAAAGACATCTCGTGTTGGTGAGATTGTCTTAGGTATTTTAGGAGGCGTTTTTGGGTTAATCGCAGCAATGATGGAAATGGGGATTTCTGCAGTTGGCGGTGCTTTAGGTGAAAAGTCTGGTTTGGGTGGTCTTACCATTGGTATGCTGATAGTATCTGTGGCAGCCATTATGTTGCCATTCTTCATCAATAAGAACCGTAAACTTGTTGGCTGGCTCTCAATTGTTGCTGGTATTGGTATGTTTATTTGTGCTGGTGACTTTGGTATTTTCTGTGGTATTTTAACCGTAATTGGTGGAGTACTTACACTGGCACGTAAATAATAAATAATCGTTAGGAGATAATATCATGAAAAAAATAGCTCTCACATCTGTAGCTATTTTAAGTGTCGTTGCAGGTACTCTTGCTCCAGCTAATACCGTATTTGCAAAGAAACATTCGTTGAAACATCAATCAATATCCAGCGTTGTGCTTCGAAATGGAAAATTGTCTGGTAAAGCAAAATCTGGTTCTAAAATCAGTGCCTATCATGGAAGCAAGAAACTAGGCTCTGCTTCTATTAAGAACAGTCATTTTACTTTCAAATTAAAGGGAGTTAAAAATAACTGGAAAGTTAAATTGGTTGCTGCCAAAAAAGGATATAAAAAAGCCACCAAGACTGTGGTGGCTCATGTCAGCACTTCAAAGTCTGGCAGTTATACTCCCGTTTCGGTTCAGCCTAAGCCTAAAAAAGAATATTTGTCTGGTGACACTTTAGTACTTAAACAGGGTAAATTTAATTTTGGCTCTTCCACTCGTGAACCAGATGGTGATGGTGGTACCAACATCCTGGTGTTCTTTACCTACACAAATACGACTTCTAAAATGATTCAATTAGATGATTTAGTCAGTGATAACTTCACGGCAAGACAAAGCATCGGTAAAGTAACTAAAGATCTGGATCCAAGCGTAACTTCTGAAGATTCACAATACAGCGACCAAGCTGAAATCATGGATGACTCAGAATATGTTAACCCAGGTCAAACTGTTTCTACTGTAGCTACTTGGGATCTTGACAGCGATAGTGCGCCTGTAAAAATATCATTCTATTCCCCTGATGAAGACACTAACTTGGGGACTTTAACATATTATTAAAATTGCTATTATTTGAATCAAAAAAACACATCCCGCCCTCGCCAAAGTTTGAGATGTGTCCGCAAAGATATATACGGGTGAACTGCACCCTTTTTACTATCATACCTTATAGGAGGTGATGCCACAACTATCCTAAACAATTTAACCCGCCTAGGTAAATTAGAAAGGATAATTAAAATGGCAAGTATTAATAAGCGAAACAATAAATGGACAGCACGTATTACTTTTTTAGATGAAACTGGCAAGCGCCATGTAAAATCAAAAGGCGGCTTCGCACGTAAACGTGAAGCTGAACAGTGGGCAAATGGAATTGAACAGCAAAAATACGACGATAGTATTGGAAAAATTGACCAATCACTAGCCTTCTCAGACTATTATGCTGACTGGCTCAATACCTACAAGCAGGGCAAAGTTGCCCGCATCACCTATCAGGAGTACCAATATACACTGCACATGATTCAGGAGTTGCTTGCTGGCGTTCCACTGTCAAAAATGACTCGTATGCGCTACCAGAAGTTTATCAATGAGTTTACCTATGGTAACATCGAACAACGTAAGACAAGACATTTAACGGGCGGAGAAGTGTATCACAGCAAAGCATCCGTCCAAAAACTCCACGGGCATATCCACTCGGCTGTACTTGATGCTGTGGCTGACGGCTTAATCAAACAGGATTTCTGCATGCATGCTGAACTTAGCGGCAATGTGGGTAAATCAGCGCAGCTTAAATATTTAGACGCTGATGACATGCAAAAACTCATTGACGAAGTCAGTAAAAATATTCGTCTCACATCCACAAGCAAGTCAATGATCTACACAGGTTTAATGACTGGCATGCGTGTGGGTGAGGTATCAGCTCTAACTTGGTCAGATATTAACTGGGATAATGAGACTATCACAATCAATAAATCGTGGGACTATGCGTATGGAACTGGTTTTAAACCGGCTAAGACCGAATCTAGCAATCGAACGATTACGGTGGCACCTGCCCTGCTCAATCACCTACGCCATTTGCACGCCTTGCAGATGTCGGCCCGATTGAATAATCCTTTGAAACTTGTATTTTTAAATAGTCGTTGCCGTGTCCCTAGTCCGGGTGCTTGTGATTTATTACTTAAAAAGTATCACACCAAATTAGGCATCAAACGAATTAGTTTCCACGGCTTACGGCACACTCATGCAAGCTACCTTTTGTACAAAGGCGTCAAAATGGAATACATCTCCAAACGCCTTGGTCACAGCAATACTTCCATCACCCGGAACGTCTATGCTCACCTTATCAAAGAGGATCAAAAAGCTGAACAGGATCTGACTCGAAAGGTGATGGACGAACTAAGCAATTGACGCATTGACACCCTCGTTAAACCCTTTAGTATCAACCGGTTTGAAGATTTATAAAAATAAATTGACGCGTTTTTAAAGTATGGGCGCGTCAATTTCACCTCGATTTTTCGAAATGCGTCAATTATGCGTCAATAGTTTTCACTTTGAAACATTTTAAATCACTTTTTGATAAAGAAAAACCCCATCAATTCGGCGATT
>NZ_BCMI01000034.1 GCF_002217985.1 Secundilactobacillus pentosiphilus | reverse complement strand
CCCTGTTAAATATGCTTTAATAGCTATAATTTTAGTATCCCAGGAAATTTTAGTCATAGAAATACCCCCAAAGTTGTTTCCAACTTTGGGGGTACACGTCAGAAAGGGTTCTTTTTTTGACTTTATTGACGGCAAAAAAAGCATTGCATCTCTTACTGATTGGCGCTACCGTAATACTTAAAAAACGGACTTTAGGGGGAATAACATGAGCGATGACGAACAGCACGTGGCCATGCAGTTGATTCTAGCTGCCGGTGACGTTAAAAAGATGGCATTTGCAGGAATTGAACTGGCGAAGGAGGGGCAGATCTCGGCGGCACAGGTGAAATTCGCTGATGCTGAAAAACGTCTAGGCGAAGGGCATCGACTTCAGAGTACTTACGTCAGTGCACACGTTGATGCCGATGAAGGGCCATCCTTACTGATGGTGCACGCCCAAGACCATTTAAGTATGGCATTGACAACGGTTGAACTTGGTCGCGAACTGGTGTCGGTTTACGCACAGCTAAACCGGTTGAAACAGTAAAAACGAACTTTATAGCTGATATTGATATGAATGTTCATAATTTAATTGAACGGCTCACCTGTAGATGATAGTATGGAGACAAGGATGACATAAAACCGAATGAGGGGTATTGGGACTTGGAAACTGTTAAAAATAATCGTTCAGTTGTCAAAAACTTGATTTTAGGCTTTCAGCATTTATTGGCGATGTATTCTGGTGATATTTTAGTTCCGCTGCTTGTTGGCGGCGCGCTGCATTTTAGCGCTGCCCAGATGACTTACTTAGTTTCAATGGACATTTTTATGTGCGGAATCGCGACGTTACTGCAGTTGAAGCGGACTGCTATCACGGGTATCGGCTTGCCAGTTGTTTTGGGGTGTGCCGTTGAGTACGTGGCGCCGCTTCAAAGTATCGGCAATCATTTCGGCTGGACTTATATGTATGGCGGCATTATTGCGGCGGGGCTCTTCATCATTCTGGTTGCGGGTCCCTTTGCCAGCTTGCGGCGGTTCTTTCCGCCGGTGGTAACGGGATCGTTGATTACCTTGATTGGTTTCACACTGATTCCAGTGGCGTTTCAAAACCTTGGCGGCGGGGATGCCACAGCCAAAAGCTTTGGGTCGCCGATTAATTTGATCTTGGGCTTTACAACGGCTTTAGTCATTATTGTGATCAATATTTGGGGTCGCGGGTTTATCAAGCAAATTGCTATTTTGATTGGGATCCTCATTGGTACGCTGCTGGCCATTGCAATGGGCAGGGTGGGGTTTGCCCCCGTTAGTGCCGCTCATTGGTTGCAGCTACCACGTCCGTTTTACTTTGGTGTTCCACGGTTTGAATGGTCGTCAATTGCCACGATGATTTTGGCGGCGGTTACCTGTATGATCGAATCAACCGGTGTCTACTTTGCTTTGGCAGAGATTACGGGTCGTGATTTGAATACCAAGGATTTGAAACATGGTTACCGTTCTGAAGGATTGGCTGCCATTCTGGGCGGGATCTTTAATACGTTTCCGTATTCAACCTTCTCCCAAAACGTGGGCATCGTTCAACTATCGGGGATCAAAACCCTTCGGCCAGTTTACTATTCAGCCTTTCTTTTGATCTTTCTCGGTCTGATTCCCAAGTTTGGCGCCATCGCGACCCTGATCCCCGCGTCCGTTTTAGGCGGCGCCATGCTGATTATGTTTGGCATGGTGGGTGCTCAAGGAATCAAGATGCTGATGAAAGTGGCATTAAACAACCGTAACTTGTTGATTATTGCCGTGTCCGTTGGTTTAGGTTTAGGGGTCACGACGCAACCTCACTTATTTCAGTTCCTACCAGCAGAAGCACAGACGATTTTGAGCAACGGGATGGTCGTAGGGAGTTTTGTAGCGGTTATTCTCAATGTGTTATTGAATAATACGGCACTCAAACATAAACTTGAAGATTAGTTAAGGAAGCTCAGTTGTCGTCTTTACCACCTGTAAGCTTGAAATAAGGATTTGAAAAGACGTGTAAATTACCGCTTAGCAGTGGTTACAGCAAATTAAATAAATAATTCTCATTAAACTTTAATTGAATGATCGTTTAAAATCCGCTACTATAAGTTTGCTAAACAATTGTTGGCATGCGATTTTGCCATCGTGTGCGGAATAAGGAGCTGTCATAACGGAGCTGTTATGGCGGTTCTTTTCGTTAAGACTCATTTACAGTATGCTAATGGTTAATCAGATAAAGGAGCGTAACTTGTCATGAACAATATTTACTTAGCAGCCCCATTTTTCAGTGACGGTCAAAATGACCGTGTTAACGAAGTCGTCAGTTTATTACGCGCCAACCCCACCGTTGCCGAAAACGGCATTTTTATCCCGTCTGAACACCAGCAGGAAGATTTAGAATTTGGTACTTTTAAATGGCAAGTTGCTACGTTCAATAGTGATGTCCGGCAGATCCATAAGGCGGATGCCGTAGTTGCTATTTTAGATTACCAGTATGAAGAAACACAGGAAAACGAACCGGATTCAGGCACGATTTTTGAAATTGGTGCGGCTTGGGAGGCCGGTGTGCCGGTGGTCCTGGTTCAATATGATGAAAGTAAGAAGCTAAACCTCATGTTAGCGCAGTCGTATACCGCTTTTTACAATGGTAAGGCAGCTATCCAAGCCTTGAAGACTTATGATTTTAATGATTTGCCGCAGCATTATACTGATAAAGAAGTATTTTAGAAAAGTATTTGTCATTCGCAGGGGGTCCCGGTTTGGGATCCCTTTTTTACTGTTACCTGGTCCGGTAAAGAAGGACGGCGTGTTATAAATCGGTAACATGCTTGAAACCGAAATATATTCTTACTCATGACCACCTTGTGATATAATTTTCTAGTATTAGAGGAGTTTTATGTTTTGTGAGAGGATGACGTAATATATGAGTAAACCAAGGAAAATAATGTTAGGCGTATTAGCCCTAGGGGTTATCGCTGGCGTTGGGTTTACGCAGTTTGGCACGAGTAATAGCAGTATTAACCAAACTGTTGTGGCTCACGCAGCGACCAAGGTTGATGCCAAAGATTATGGAATGGTTGGGGACGGCAAAACCGATAACGCCCCGATACTTCAAAAAATTATTAATGCTTATAGTCCGGAAGATAACGTTACCATTCAGGTTCCAAAGGGGACTTATTTGTTTACGAATGATGACTTGAAGGCCATCGAGCTTCATTCAAATATTACCTTTAATTTTGATAAAGACGCTGTTTTTCAGATAAAAAAGGGTGACCGGATGGCCTTTGCTTATCCAAGTCCTAAGGGCGGCTACGATGGCGGAATTAGTAATGTCACATGGAATAATGCCACTTTCCGCGGTGATTACAACAGCGCTGACGGTCAGAGTGTCTTCGTGCAGTCGATCCACCATGCTTCAAACGTTGATTTTAATAACTGTACTTTTGATAATGCTGAATCACCAACTGGGCATTATATCGATATTGATGGCAGTCATAATGTTAACATTAAGGGATCGACGTTTACTGGTTTTAATGCGAATACCGACTTTGATTACAAGGAAGCTATTCAAGTTGATTATTCGGACACTAAAGCCATGTCGTACCACGAGCCAGGTGACGTTTATGATTACTTACCATCATATGATATTAATGTAACTGGCAATAAGTTTATTCCACTTTCAAACGCTTCCGGGACAGTTAAGTCATTTGCACCAAACCCGATTGGCCAGCACGTGGTTTATGCAAAGGGTGTTCATGGGATTATTCATGACATTCATTTTACTGATAATTACGTTCAAGATGCCAAGCCGCAGTTAAGCGATGACGGTGCCAACATTCACTTTGTTTGTGTTTCAGATTTGTATATCAGTCATAACACGTTTGAAAATAAGGGTGCGTTAGGTTCAGGAAACTATATCCGGATCTATAACATTTCGCCTACTGCGAAGATGTCCAACATCCAAATCACCAATAATAATTTTGTTAACTTGGATCCTAATAACCGTTATATCTACTTTGATAATACCAAGGGTGCTGGCATTACTGGTGTTAAGGTTACGGGCAATAAGATCACCAGTTCTAATAGCAAAATTCCGTTCGTGTTGAGTGCAGGGATGGACACTGGCGACATGAAGGTCAGTTCCAACACCAACAACAAGAACGTCAAGGTAAAACCAACCGATGTTAAAAACACCACCAAGCTTCAAAAATTGACCGGTAAGTACAAGGGAAATAAAGCAACTAACAAGAAGGAATCATATGTTGCTGGCTATGATGCGCAGTACGCTAAACTAGCTTCGTCAGCTGCTAAGAAATATAGCCTGTATAACCATGTTCGCGGCCATGCTGGCTGGTACATCTATAATTCACGTGATGGCTGGTCACACGCTAAGAAGTCTGGTCTGGTCTACGTTGATATGCGTGCAACGGCTGATAGCGGCAACTGGTACCGGATCCGGTTCAGTAAAGACTCGAATGCTCGCAAATACTGGGTTCGTTCCGGTGCGTTGAAGTTTGATAAGATCACGTATGAATCTTATGAACGGACAATGAATCCACTGAAGAAGTATACGATGTATACAAAAGTCTTTAATGATCCGCAACTGGCTAAATTAGCTGGTACTACGGCTGATTTGGGTTCCAAGTCAGTTTCAATCACTAAGCGGGCAAGAAGAGTTTCCGTTTATGACGGCAAGACTTCGACTTACTACTTGGTTAACGATAAATACTGGACTCGTGCTAGTGCGTTCTATTAGAATAAACTGATACTAAACTGTTAACCACCCGTCATTGTGGGTGGTTTTTTTATAGTTTGACCACTGCTGATTTAAGCGTATCGAGAAGCTGTGACATAAGTCTATATTGATAAAAATTTCATTTGGTTTCTTGACTTAAAGACAATTTAAAGTTTGCTTTTTCTCAATGCTTTAATCTAGTCTAAGCCTGCGCCACAACTCAGATTCCGGCCATTTAACACAAAAAAGACGTATTCCGACAAAGTTCGATGGAATACGTCTTTTTACGTTAAATTCTGGAATCTACCGAGTTGTGTCACACTCTCATCAAAAAAGTCGACCGCTAATGCGGTCGACTTGAATAATGGCTCTATGTGCATTCACCAAGAGTGAATAATTGAGATTGGTGATATGTACGCTTGATTTATCATTTAATATCTTAACATGTCAGTGGACATGAGTTCAATATTATTTTAGTTTCAACGGCCTGTAAGTAGCCGGAAAGTAAATGAAAAGAACCTTGAACGGCTATTTGGCTAGTCTTTCAAGGCTCTTTTACGACTTAAAATTAATTTTGTGCGTTGTGAATGGCGAGTGCTAATTTCGCACGATTGACGTCCGTCTTGTCCAGTGGATTGAAGCCGTTTTGACTAGCTTTGACTTTAGTGTAGCTGTAGATGCTGGGTGTTGAACTGTTAGCAGCCATGGCATCCTTGGCATTAGCGGAATGCTTCAGACCCAGTGAGTGCCCCATTTCGTGAGCGATAATATTGGCGTATTCAAAGGTTCTAGCTTTCACGTCGATTTTTTGACTCACAATATTACGTTTCCGCGTATCGAGTTGCTTTTTAGCTAGGTTGATCTGCTTTGCACGATAAGTATTGTATTCGTGAGCAAAATCGACCTTGTTTGCAATTTTATGCCCATACGCGATGACGTGTTGGTTAACTGACGTAACGGCTGTTGCAGTACTCTGGTTGATCATCTTGCTGCGAATTTTTGGGAGCTGTTGGTTATAGTCAGTTTGTTCCAGCGAAATCTGTTGCTGTGCTGGTCTCCACCAGGCGTCGGCACTTGTATTCCTGCTGGTCATCCCCACCTGCAGCGTATGGCTGGCTTTGGTTCCGTTAACGAAAATCTTGCGGCCTAGTTTTTGGTTCCAGTACGACATTGCCAATCGCACACTTTTCTTTAACTGTGAGTTCTTGCTGGCAACGTAAACCTTAGCTGTCTCACTGTGGGTCAACGCTGTTTGTGAGCTGTAGTTTAGCCCATACCGAGCAGCTAACCTCTTAGCATTAGCTTTGTAGTAGGATTGTCTTTGCTTCAAAACGGCGGTGCTCGGTGTCAGTGTAGCAGCGTGCCCCGTCATTTCAAAAGTTGAAAGCGGTACCGATAAACTGATCAGCAAAGTTGAAGCCGCAATAAAAAAACGTCCTCTTTTCAAAATGATTCCCCCCTAAAAGAATCCCTATTACTTGTGTTAACGTATATTGTAAGTAATTGTATTGTATAGGATAAGTTTTACGCGTTCAACGAATATGCGCTTTTTTTGAAAGGTGTATGACCTTTTTGTGAACTTGGCTTAAACGGCTGCCATATCCTGTAAAATAGGGGTAAACGGAGGTATTGACCTATGACAAAACTACTGCTGATCAATGCTGGAAGTTCTTCTTTAAAGTGGCAGCTGGTAAATATGCCAGCGGAACACGTGATTGCGGCAGGCCAAGTGGAACGGCTCAATTTACCAGGGACCATCGTTAAAGTCGAGGTTGGTCATCAAAAAACCAAAGAAGTGGTGGAGACTTTAGACGAAATCGCGGCCATTGACCGCGTACTGAAACGGTTGATTACGGTCGGCGGTGTTCAAACACTGGACGAGGTCGAGGCGGTAGGCCACCGGGTCGTGGCCGGCGGCACCCTTTTTAAGGGACCAATTAAGCTGACACCTAGTCGAATCGATCAGTTAAGGGGACTCAGTGAATTAGCGCCGCTGCACAACCCGTTAGAGGTTAAATGCATTGAGCTGCTAGCCCAAAGGTTGTCTGGTGTGCCGCAATACGCAGTGTTTGATAGTGCTTATTTTCAGGGCTTGCCCGAAAAAACCGCAATTTATGGAATCCCGTATGATTGGACTAAAAAATATCAGATTCGACGTTATGGCGAACACGGTATTTCACATCAATATTTAGCTAATCGAGCTGCTGAGATGTTAAAACGACCGTTAAGTGAGCTAAACCTGATTACCATGCATTTGGGAAGCGGGGCTTCAATTACTGCGGTAAAAAACGGTCAACCCTTTGATACTTCCATGGGCCTCACACCCGTAACGGGAGTCATGATGGGAACCCGTAGCGGCGATGTCGATCCAACTATCGTGCCATACTTGATGAAGCGTTTAGGAATGGAAACGCCCGAAGTCGTGATCCAAGAGTTAAATGCCTCATCAGGTTTACTTGGCGTTTCCGGAGTGTCCTCCGATATGCGTGATTTGCATGACGCCGCTAAAAGTAATCAGCGCGCGAAACTGGCAATGGATATGTTTGTTAACCAAGTGGTTAAGTTAGTTGGCGGTTACTATACAGAAATCGGTGGCGCGGATGCACTGGTATTTGCGGGTGGTATCGGTGAAAAAGATCCGGTGATCCGTCAGGCGATTATCGATGGCTTGGGTGTTTTAGGAATCAAAATTAACCAGAAACTTAACGAAGCTGACCATACCGGTTTCTTAGAAGCCCAGGACAGCCGTGCTAAAGTCATGCTGATTCCAACCAATGAAGAGTTAGCTATGGCGCGGGGCGTGCAGCTGCTAATGGATACTGAAAAATAACGTTAGTAGACTAAATATTGAAAAAAACTTGGAAGCAGTTTGACTGCTTTCAAGTTTTTTTATTGTGGTAATTTATTGATCCAGGCCTGCGCTGCTATTAGTTCGGTCTGTGTCAGGTGATGTGATTGATGATTTTTAAATATTTTAGTGGCGACCTGTGCAGCCATTAGTTGCTGCGTTAATTGATCAAAATTAGTTTCTGAAACGATCGGGTCAAGGTCACCAAAAGTTGTAAATACTCGGTAACCTGTCAAATCAACGGGTTGCTTGGGTGGTGTGATCATCATCGGATGCAACAGCACCGCGGTTTTAAAAGGGGTGGTGCGATTTAGCCAGGTATAAGCGGCAATGTTTGCCCCGTTAGAAAAGCCCAGAACAATTAATTGGCTAATATTGAGCCGATAACGTGCTGTTTCCTGCTGAACGGCATCTAGTAACCAATCCGTTTCCTGATTTAAATTATTTAAATCAAACGAACCATCTTTGCGACGGATAAAGTAACGGTTGCTGCCATCCTGAATGATACGGCCGCGAATGCCTAGTTTAGGGTGTTCAGGGAATAAAAAAGTAGCGATTGGCAGTAAATCACTTTCATCACCACCGGTTCCGTGCAGCATTAGGACCGGCGCCAAGCTAGTTTTTCCCGGATAGAACGCGGCATGAATGTCATTAGTCATTAGTTTAGGAGCCTCCTTTGTAGCGGATTATTTTGAACGTATTATGACAGATTATCGGGGCGGGGACAAATGGGGTAGGTGGTTTAATTAGGTTCCAGTCTCTAAGCGTCTGCTTCCACACCTTGTCATAATCAGGTTCCAGCAGGCAGAAAGCTGCATGTAAGTCAAAACAGGTACAAATCCAAACCCAGAATTTCCACCTGTTCCGCCTTACACTCCGCTTTCTAAGCGCCTGCTTCCACACCTTGTCACACAACAGTAAATGAACTGTAATTCACATGTTTTCACACTGTTTCATTCCTGCGTTACACTAGATATAATTAAAAATTTAGATTAAGGGGAATTACATGAAAAAAAATCAATTAATGAAAAGAATTTTTGCCGGTTCCTTAGCACTTGTTAGTGCCCTCACCGTTGGGACCACTGCCTTTGCCGCTAAGACTAAGATTGCCGACGTTTCACAGTACCAGGGGAACATTAACTGGTCGAAGGCTTCCAAGGATTTACGGATGACTATTATCCGGGTTAAACATGGTAATCCTGGTGATTCAGATTACCGCATTGATTCAAAGCGTAATGTCAATGCCAACGGTGCGTATAAACACGGGACACCATTTGGTCAATATGACTTTGCTGAATTCAACAGTTCTGCCGATGCTGTGAACGATGCACGTCAATTTTATGCTTTATCCAACAAGCACGCGAGATTTTATGTCTTAGATAACGAAAAGCGCGGTGCTGGCGCCAAAGGTCACGAACAGACCTACGTCAATGCTTGGTATAAGACAATGCGGACGTTGACCAACAAGCCGTTAGTTTACTATTCATACGAAAACTACGTCCACGTGCACAAAATGAACTATTCGAAGTTTAACGGTTCATGGATCGCTGATTATGGCGCAAAGCCAGACGTTTCAACGGATCTTTGGCAGTACACCAGTTCTGGCTCACTTTCAGGTATTAGCGGCCGGGTTGACTTAAGCCGAACGGTGGATAATTCAACGGTTACTAAGTGGTATACCAATACGCCAAAGGCTACCTACTTCACCAGCGTTTCAAACGGCCAACAGTTACGCGCTACCCGGAATATCAACCGTTACAAGACAGCCAATTTAACGGGTAAAGTTGGGAGCTTAAAGTACAATTCTAACTTAACAGCTAAAGCCATTGCACGTTCATCTCACGGAACTTACCGTGTTCAGTTGAGCGATGGTAGTTACATTACTGCTAATAAGGGCTATATTCAGGCACGTTAAAATTGAAGTTCTAGAAGTCATCATTCCAGGTGGGGTGGTGGCTTTTTTATTATTGCTGAACTGGGCTCCAGCAGACAGAGAGCTGCATGTAAGTCAAAACAGGTATAAATCCAAGCCCGGGATTTCCACCTGTTCCGCCTTACACTCCGCTCTCTAAGCGTCTGCTTCCACACCTTGTCATAATCGGGTTCCAGCAGACAGAGAGCTGCATGTAAGTCAAAACAGGTATAAATCCAAGCCCGGGATTTCCACCTGTTCTGCCTTACACTCCGCTCTCTAAGCGTCTGCTTCCACACCTTGTCATAATCGGGCTCCAGCAAGCAGAGACTTGCACCTAAGTCACTTGGGACACAAATCCAAGCCCGGGATTTATGTCCCAAGCGCCTTAGGCTCCAGTCTCTAAGCGCTTGCTTCCGCACCTTGTTTCTTCACCTTGTTTTCCCCACATTAAAATGCTATGATAAAAATAACATCTATTCTGAGAGGCTAATAATTATGCAAACAATTAGAGTTACTCAAGTGAATAGTCGCTTTTACTTTTGGTTTTTCCAGTACTGATCTGTGGAGAGCCAGAAGCGTTTTGTGATGAAATGCAAACGACCACGCAGATCAGGTTCTGACTGCGTGGGGATAAGCTTCGAGACCCGTACAGTCACTGACTGTACGGGTCTTTTATATGATAAGGAGTGTTGGAATATGAGTCGATTGTCAGAAAGCATGAAACAGGAGCTGAAACAGATTCAGCCATCATCAATTTTAAAATTTAATCAGGAAATTTCTAAGGTGCCGGATATGGTGAAATTAACCCTTGGTGAGCCGGACTTTAACACACCGGATCACGTTAAGCAGGCTGCTATTCACAGTATTGAAAATAACGAGAGTCACTATACGAATTCTCGCGGGATCGATGGTCTCCGTAAAGCCGCTTCAAAATTTTTGAGTGATAAATATCACGTTCACTATGATCCAGAAACGCAAATTCTGATCACGACCGGTGCTACTGAAGGTATCTTCTCGTCTTTGACTGCGATGCTGAACCCTGGCGATTCGGTGATTATCCCAACGCCCATCTTTCCGATATATATTCCAGACACCATGTTAAATGGTGCTAAACCCATCTTTTTGGATACGTCTGATAATGGGTTCATCTTGTCACCCGAAAAGCTGCAGGAAACGATTGAAGCCAACAAGGATACGGTAAAGGCCGTCGTTTTGAACTTCCCGTCTAACCCAACTGGTGTCACTTACAACCGCGACGAGGTGCAGGCGCTGGCTGACGTCTTGAAACAGTACGATATCTTCGTTTTGAGTGATGAAATTTATTCAGAACTGACTTATGGTGAGCACCATGTTTCGATGGGCGAACTGCTGCCGGACCAGACGATCCTATTGAACGGTGTGTCAAAGTCGCACGCCATGACCGGTTGGCGGATCGGCCTGGTATGCGGGCCGGCTGACGTCATCACGGAAATCGGTAAGGTACACCAATTCGCCATTACTTCGGCAACGACGAATGCTCAAGTGGCAGCCGAAGAAGCCTTTAAGAATGGCCCGGACGATGGGGTCGCCATGCGTAAAATTTACCAGCAGCGTCGTGACTTATTGCTGGCTGGTCTAAAGGATGCGGGTTTTGAATGTGCTAGTCCTAAAGGGGCCTTTTACCTCTTCGCTAAGATCCCAGCAAACCTGAATCAGGACAGTGCCGCTTTCTGCTATGAATTAGCCAAAGAAGCCAAAGTGGCAGTCATTCCCGGTGCTTCATTTGGCCCCGGCGGTGAAGGCTACGTTCGGATCAGTTACGCCGCCAGCACGGCTGATTTAAAGAAGGCCGTTGAACGGATTCAAAAATTTGTTGATCAGCATTAATAAGAAATGATTGAGGAAGAGGGAAAACGCAGTGAAGTTTTTGTTATATCATGCACGTGAAGATGAGTTAGTTGCTGTTAAGGATTGGATGAAGGCTCACCCGGATGTTCAGGTAGACACGAACGATGTGCCGTTAACTGAAAAAACCGTTGAATTAGCAAAGGGTTATGACGGTATTGTTATTCAGCAGCATATTCCAGTGGATTCGCCCAAAATCTACCAGCGGCTGCACGAATTTGGCATTAAACAGCTGACGCTACGGATCACGGGGTACGAAATCGTGGACTTAAAACAGGCTGCTGAGAACCACCTGGTGGTGACCAACGTGCCTGCTTATTCGCCACGCTCCGTTAGTGAACTGGTACTGGCACACGTGATGACGCTGGTCCGTCACTTAGGAATCACCAAAGCGCGTCAGGCTCACCACGACTTTACGTGGGGCGGCTTGGAAGCTAACGAAATCCACAATTTGACGATCGGCATTATTGGCGCTGGTAAAATCGGCAGTGCGGTTGCCCGGATATTTAAGGCGCTGGGAGCCACAGTGATTGCTGCCGACCCGATTCACCGGCCGGAGCTAGGCGACACGTTAACCTATACTGACCACGAAACGGTGTACAAGACAGCCGACATTGTTACCATGCACACGCCCTTAACCGATGAAACCCACCACATGATCGATAAGCACGTCTTTAAAATGATGAAGCCGTCCGCATTCTTCATTAACGCCTCCCGTGGGCCGGTAGTGGTTGCCGATGATTTAGTAAATGCCCTGGAAACGGGTGAAATTGCCGGTGCTGGGATCGACACGATCGAAGGCGACAGTCAAATCTTCAGTCAGGATTGGTCCAATAAGCAACTGGATAATCCGCCACTGGAAAAGTTACTGACGATGCCTAACGTGAGTGTCAGCCCACACATAGGTTTCTATACGGATGCCGCGGTGGCTAACATGGTGGAAATTGCGTTGGACGATGTTTTAACCATCGTTCAGGGCGGTACCAGCCGTCATCAAGTTACCGAATAAGTTGAATGAAGTTTAAATCGTACTCCCAGTTTGGAAGTACGATTTTTTTGGCTGAATAGTGTAGAATAATTATAAGAAAAGAGTAAAGGACGGTGCTGACCATGAATTTGCCACAGTCATTTTATTTTAAAGCGGGTAAACCGGCCATTTTGCTGCTGCACACCTTTTCCGGGACGCCAGATGACGTTCGCGTGATGGGCCGTCGCCTGCAGAAACGGGGATATACGGTATTGGGTCCCACGTTTAGCGGCCACGGGACCGCTGATCCGCAGCAGATTTTTAAAGTTGGCAGTCCGGACCGTTGGTGGCAGGATACCAGTGCCGCGGTTCACCAGCTGATTTCTGACGGCCACCGGGAAATCGCGGTTTTTGGAGAGTCTTTGGGTGGTATTTTTGCGATGAAGGCTTTAGCACAATTTGAGGAAGTCGTTGCTGGTGGTACGATCGATACCCCTCTTTTTCCGGTAAACAAGGGTCGAGTGGCGAAGCGTTTCTTGGAAGAGTGTCAGAAATGGTATGGTAAATTAAAGCTCTCACCTGATGAAACGGCTGAAAAGATGCAATTCTTGGCTCAGCATATTGATGAAATGCTGACGCTGATTAGCGAGTACACGGGACCAGTCCACGATGAAATTGCTGGCTTAACCAAGCCGGTTTTTATCGCGCAAGCGGATGCGGACGAATTAATTGACCGTCATATTGGTCAGCGCTTGGCCGACTATTTATCAACCAGTGCCCCAGTGACTTACCGGCACTATCCAGCAGCTCCGCACGTGATAACTTTCAGCCCTCAAGGCAATCAGTTAGCTGAAGATATTGGTGAATTTCTCCAGACAATCAAGTTTCTTGACTAAAACACAGCTTAATCTCCACTCCTCTAATGTAGCCTTAACCCGCGCCATAACTCAGATTCCAGCCATTCAACACCAAAAAGTGTTCTTTCGATCATGACCACGGAAGAACGCTTTTTGATGTTGAATGCTGAAAGCTACCGAGTTATATCACGGTTTCTCCATTTTTTTAATTTTTTTTGAAAAAACTGGTAAACAAAAAAAGCCTATAAACGTTGATTTTAAGCGTTTTCAGCGTACTATTAATAGTAGGTAATCTTTAAACTACATAGTAATTCAAAAGGGGGCCGAGTAAGGATGAAAAAGCGACATTTTTTAAGCAAACAAAGCTTTTTTGGGGGAATCGTGGCAGTTACGGTGGTATACGGAATTGATCAGTTTCCAAAACTGGCATTCGCTGCTACAAATCAATTATTAGCAAGAGCTGATCGTAAAGATTTGACTGAAGCAGTTTTTATTGGTGTTGGCTTGTTAGTTTGCCTATTAGGATTATTTGGAATGGACTGTTTTCGTGCCCGGCATCCACGCGTAAAGAAGTCGGCAGCAACATCAACCGGAGAACTGACAGAATCTGCTTCAACACAGCAATAAAGGGGGAGAAGAAATGAAAAGGATTGATTTAACCAACCAACATTTCGGACGTTTAACGGTTATCAGTTTTGCAGGTACGGGGAAAAATGGTAATGCACTGTGGAACTGTCGTTGTGATTGTGGCAAGGAAGTGATTGCTGACGGTTATTTACTACGTAAAGGAAGTATCAAGAGTTGCGGCTGTCTTCGTCGTGAACGCGGTCGTAAAGCAATGAAAAGTAATGCGCAGTTGATTGCTAACCGTGGGGATGTTAGCAACCTTCAGCAGGTGGATGGTACTAGTGTTGTTTCAATCATGAAAAAGCGTAAGACAAATA
This sequence comes from Secundilactobacillus pentosiphilus, assembly GCF_002217985.1. Classification (GTDB taxonomy): domain Bacteria; phylum Bacillota; class Bacilli; order Lactobacillales; family Lactobacillaceae; genus Secundilactobacillus; species Secundilactobacillus pentosiphilus. The sequence continues at coordinate 4,056 of NZ_BCMI01000034.1, read as the reverse complement.
AGTCTGGTGTAGCTGGTGTTTCTTATGATAAGCGGTCAAAACGTTGGATTGCGCGCTTAATGATTCGCGGCGAGTACGTTTTGAATCACAGTTTCTTAACCTTTAACGATGCTGCAGCTGCCCGTGAAAAGGCAATCGAGGATCATTTAAGTAAAATCTTGGTTCAAAGAGAAGAAGTTACTCAGTAACAAAAGATTAAAAGTGAAATAATCAAAAAAGATTATCAGCAAGAAAGAGGCTGATAATCTTTTTTTGGTTAATCTAATTTTTAGCTAAATTGATGCAACGCAAAAACCGTTCATTTCTGCTGTTTTTCAGAAATGGATGGTTTATTACTATACTTTTGACCCAAGGTTGACCGTGCCGGAAAGACTGATAAAGTAGGCCGCTAACTCAGAGATTTGATTTCCGCCACCGCCATTATCTGCCGCAGCGTGCTGGAAGGACTGCCCGTTGTTAGCAATTGTATCACGATGGACTTGACCATTTTGTTCAGTATCCTTGGCGGTTGCTTGAGTTGAGTTATGATTTTGCGTAATTTGCTGTTTTTGTGGCGCGTTATTTTGACCAGATTGATTGTTACTGTTAGTACTTTGGCCGTTTTTATTAGCATTGTTGCCATGATTACTGTTTGCGGCAGTCATGGTTCGGCGAGCAGGTTGAGAAGCATTACCCAGTTGTGTGACAATTGGCATTGCGTTGTGTTGGAACGGATTTGCCTGTTGTTTAGGGTGGTCAACTTTGATGGTCAAAACACTATTTGTAGCGCCCAAAGTTGTGTTACCTTTTACGCCGTTACTTAAAATAACGAAACCGTTTTTGCGCATACGATTTAACTGCTGTTGAATCTGTGCGCGGACATTAGTACCTGGCTTACCACTAACGGTTAGCTGCCCAATTGGGTTGCCGACTTCTGTAACGACGTTGACGGTTGCAGTCGGCGCCGAAACTGGACTCGCTGGTACGGCAATTGGTGCCGTAACGGAGGCAACGTAAGCTGGTTGATTATTTTCGTTACTACCAGTGTTTTGATTGCCTGAGCCTGTATGGGTATTAATGTTGCTACCAGGATTAGTATGTGCATGGCCGGATTCGGAATGATTATCACTGGTTCCACCACCGTTGTGTGCCTGACCAGATTCGGGATGATTATCGCTAGTCCCGCCACCGTTATGCGTATGACCAGATTCGGGATGATTATCGCTAGTCCCGCCACCGTTATGCGTATGACCTGATCCAGAATGATTACCATCAACGCCGTTACCAGAATAAGGATGGGTGCGGCTTGATGATGACTGACTGCCGTAACTGCCGATTTTAATTGCTGGCAACTGGCCTTTTTGGAGATAAATACTGAAGCTATACTCGCCAGTTGACCCAATCGGCATCGTTTTAGACGTAACGATCCAGTTACTCGTATCTACACGACTAGTTTGACCTGCTTGGGGTTTGTAATAGTAGGTCACAGTAATCGGGTTGGCAATTGTAGGCGACTTGGCCGTTTGATTAATGATACCCGTAGGCATACCGCTAACGTGATCAAGCGTATAACCAGCAAACGAGATTAGATTATCATCTGTGCTATAGATTTGTCCCATAGTCGCAAAGTTGGTCGGCAGAGAATATGTCCAGAGTACTTTACTAGGATCATTAACATCAACGTAGCGAACCACGACTGTTGAAAGCGGCATGTAGTATAAATTGGCAGTCTGAGTCCCCGTACTAAAGCTATCTGGAATAGCAGCGTCGGCATTGCCCACGAAGGAGTAACCAGGAATGTGAGGCACTAGCGCAGACTTATTCTTAACGTTAGAACCAACTGCTCCTTGATAATTACCCGTAAAGGTATCACCGTCAATTTTCGAGTTAGTCACGCCATTTAACGTGTTGACCTTTAAGTGACCGATAGTTTCGGTCTTAGTACTGCTATTATCATTGCTTGGCTGATGATTGGTATTGTCACTAACTGGTGCAGATGATGAATTTGATGCTTCATCATTAGGTTTGGTTGATGAATCCGTGCTTGTTGAACTGGTAGAAATTGATGATGCAGAACTGCTGTCAGAGCGTGGGGAAGTGGGTGTAGTTGAAGTCGAAGCAGATGATGACGGCACAGTACTTGTTCTTGTCGCAAACGATCCCGCCGTATTGCCAGAAGCAGAGCCATTAGAGGGGGTGCTTGTAACAGTAGTTGTCATCTGCGTTTGAGAAGATGCCTGTGCATTCATCTGCTGTAGCTGAAAACCGGTTAGGACGGTTGCTGAAAAGAGACACGCTGCTAACCATTTATCTTTCGCTGCTTTGCTCATTCTCATCAACGCCACTTCCTTTCTATTCTGTGTCAGTGTGCTTATCTGGAAATAATTCTGGTAATTTTTGTCGCTTTGCGTCTAGAATCAGATCTGCTAGATTGGACCAGTCAACAGGTGTTGGCGGATCTTGCCAAATCACCTGAGTCTGGCTGACCTTTTTTGAATGAAAATCAGAGATATAAATATCAGTATCAGCGGTCAGATGTGAATCAATCACGATGTGAGCATGATTGAAGGCGTTAAGTGATTGAATAACATAATTGGTATACAGGTTGCCTTGGGAAAAGTCCACACAGATGTGAACTTGGTCCCTCATTAATTCAGCTGGAATGGCATTGATCAGTGCAAACATATAACTGAAGTACAAATTGACAGCCATTTTTTGGGTTAAGTATAAATCAGCACGACGTTGCAGCTTGGTGATGTTGTGTGAAACAACAACGTCGAATGCTGGATAAAGCTCAGCAAAAAACTTCACTTGATCTGGACTAATAAAGGTTGTGGGTTCAATGTAGAAGGTTGCAAATTGAAAGTGGATGCTTAGTAGACTGTTCCTTAATTGACTATCATTTACTAAGTGGGTTGTGAGTAAAACATTGTTGCTTTGCATCTCACCCATAAACTGCTCGGTTAATTCGTCAACGGCCGGAATGTTAGCAGCCAGTTCGTGCATCTTATTGAATCCCAAATAACCTTGTGCAATCAGGAAACTGTATAAATAGTTGAATTCGTCCTTCTTCAATGTTAACTGGTCTGCTAATAACTTTTGGAGCTGATTAAGCATCGCTGTACTTGATGCCGTTGGACTGATTTGAAGTTTCTGGTCTTTGCCAATCGGGTTAGAATTGAGCATCCGCAATAACCAAACCCGCAAGAAAGTTGATAACTTAGTCTCCTGGGTCGGGTTTAAGGGGTCAGACAATTCAGCTTGAATGGCCAAAATCATATCTTCTACCAACGGGTTAAGTGGCTCGAAAGGTTCCGACACACCGTTATACATCGTGTAGTAGAGCTGAAATAAATGCAGACGAATTGTAAATTCCTTGTTTGCATACAGACTGCTGGCTTGAAAGAAGCCGTGTTTTTCCAAAATGGCTTCAAGCGAATCCAGTGAACGATAGAACACGGAACTGCTCATGTAATTGGCAGTCACGTATTCCTTTTTGGTATACAAGTTATTGTAGAAAAACTGGTATTCTAACGCTGTAAAAAGCGGTGCCCGGTTTAAATAGACCAGGGTTACTTTCTGCAAGATATAGGAGTTCAGTCCGAAAGCTTGCCACATCCCCTTATTAGGCTCATCCAGATAACAGGGTGTCCCTTCTGAAACGGAAGCTAAATCAGCGTTCATCGTTTCAAAGTACTTATTCAACTGATAGTTTGTCAACGATAGCGATTGCGCTAATTCTTCCTTATTCAAAGACTGATTAGCTTGTTGGGTGAAACGTGATAAGATATCGAAACAAATGTTATCGTTTTTTGACAATAAAAACGTATAATCCATGGCAGCCATTCCAATCATTATTGCTCGATTAATATTCCACCCTAAATTATACCTTATTATAGTATATTTGCGACCGTTAATCAGGCTTTCGAAATAATTAGTTTCACCACTTTTTTTAAAAAACTAAAAAAAAGTGGGAGACGCGAAGTATTGAATTTACCGGCCTTTCAAGCCATAATTAATCATGTACTAAAGGTTGAAAGCACGAAAATGAGCCACAGCTCTTGGTATCATTGAGTT
>NZ_BCMI01000033.1 GCF_002217985.1 Secundilactobacillus pentosiphilus | reverse complement strand
ATTTGTGGCCACATAAAATAGCGACGCGTCAATGATGCGTCAATCAACCTAGGCGGGTTTTACATAGTTTTAAAAACCAATTATTTCTCCTTTCGTAGTTATCTAACAACCGCATAAAAGGAGATACAGTAAATGAAATCAGTAAAATACATTGCTGATGGCAAACAGGTTCATACCATCATATACGGCCAGCTATATTGACTATCTCCACCATGCTCATCCATAGCTGGTGTCACATGATCACTTTTTACTCTTTTGGAATATATTTTTCTTCCGCGGCTTTGCGTGCCATAATTGCCTCATCAAGCGTGTTAAATGTCTCATGAAGTACCAGTTTGCCAGCAACCTTGAGCTGTGCGAGGTAACGATCACCATGTAGCTTGGTAGTCTTACGAGTGATACCACGATGACCGGTATTAGTTCTGGCGCGGCGTTTATATAAAAAGGTAGCAACCCCGTCAACTTTTTTATCTGCATACCCTTTTTGCAAGTATGGGTGTCTCCTACGGTCACCACACGTCACAGCTTTGCCAGTTGTGAGTTGGACAGTCTCGTATTCATGCGTGTTACCACAGTCACACTGGCACAACCACTTGTGCATATGTCTGCCCTTGGGGCTAACATAATCTTCAGCTGGTCTGATTGCGGTTAAATGACCAAACTTTTTACCAGTTAAGTTCTTACGTTTGCCCCACTTTCTTTCAAACTCAGCTTGAGTAAGCACGGGTTTAAAATATTTTTCTTCCATTAAATCTCTTTCTCTAACTGCGTCTACCAGGCGATCATACTTGCTTCCTTGTATTTTATGACGCCCAATGCCGATTTCTGCTTTATATTTAATCTTGCCGTCTTTGTCATGTAACATGTACACGCCTTTAGTACCAGTCTTGTTATTTTTAGAAATTTTACGGGTCAGAGTATCAATCACAGTACCATATTTTTTAGATTCTTCCCGTTCCCGTTCATGGTATTTTTTTAAATGGTCGGCTTGGTGCTGGCCACAGGTAGTAGCTCGGCCACGCCGCAGATTTTTACTGCTAACCACGACTTCATTGCCATCAAGATCACACTTACAAAGCCAATAACTTTCGGCTTTATAACGGGATTTAGCCTGGTTAAGGACGGTTAAATGTCCGAATTTTTGACCGGTTAAGTCAATCAGGCGGCCAGTCGTCCAGGTGTGCTCATCAGCTAGTCTTTGATAAGCAGCTAAAGCGTCATTAAAAGTGTCATACGTCTCGGTATAGGTATGATCTTGCATTCGCCTAACAGCCTTAAAAACAACTTCGCCACTTTTACGGCGGTGTACCTTGACACCTTTTACAATACTAACCCCCTTGCCTTTATCATTATACTTGACGTGCTTGACGAATTCTTCCACTTCTTCTGGAGTAGGATTATCTAACATCACCATCACCTAAAATCTCATTCCACATTGCTTTAAAGCTGTCACTAGTACCGTCAGTAAAAGAGTATTTAACAGATCCATCAGCAACTTTAATGTCGATAAAGTCGTTCTCATTTCCGCCCTGTACCAGCAAGCTGGTGCCATCTTTGACGGCCTGCTTAACCTGCTTAAGTGCCTGCTGCAGATTGATTGATGTAATACCGCCATCAGTGCTGTAGATACCGGCATTATCGCTATAGTCATTAATTCCGCCAGCCAGCTGATACAAATCGTCTAAGACTTGCGCTGGCGATTGCTCCATGATGTTAGCAATCATTTTAATGGTACTTACTTTAATATCATCAAAGTTGGCATTTACCTGCCGTTTGAGCGTTGAGCGTGTCAATCCAGCAGCCTCAGCAACTAAATTGGCATTAAGACGGTTCTTTTTAAAGTATTTATCTAAGATTGATTCAGTCAATTTAATTTCCCCCTAGTCTAATTCGTAAACGGCGTCTGCGGTGTCCCAGTCTTTAACCCATTCGTCGGCATCCTTGCCATCAGAATAGTTGTCCAGTACCCATTCAATTTCAAACATATCATCGGGGTTACCGTCCAATCGGTAGCCTTTACCACTAACCGTTTTAACTGTTCCGTTAACGCCAACTACTTTACTCTCACTGATCTCGTCATAAGCCGGTTCAGTAACTACATATTTGACGCCACCTACTGTTACAATTTGTTTTTCCATGATTGATTTCTCCTTCTATTTTTGATTAAGCAAACATTAATTTAACATCGTCGTCATAAACAACGTGTGCGTTGCCATTTGAAACGATCAAGTATTCACGTTTGCTGCCACGACCCCAGTTGTAAACGCCATCGGCTAATTCCCAGTGGCCGTTACCGCCATTGACGAATTCACGTTTGAAACCGTACCGCTTGTCTAAGCCAGTGATCCGTGCGCACCATGCAGGTTTGTGGTTGCTTGAAGCAACGTCAAGTACGAAAGTTGCTGGGATTGCGTAAACAATCTTGAGAGAAGCTGCGAAGTAATCTTTTGATGAGCCACCGAAACGAACAGCGCCAGCCTTTGCTAAAACCCATGCCTTTTTGAAAATTTCTGATTTACTCATTATCAAGATCTCCTTTGCTTTTTTATCCCTTACTTGATTACAAATACATTATAACCCCGTTCGTGCCTTTTTACAATACAAATGTGCCTTTTTTTAGTACAAATGTGCTTTTATTTTTAAACACAAAAAAAGCCTCCCAACCACAAAGGTCAGGAGGCTCTTATCGAGATTACTTAATCTTTTTAACAAACTTTTTATATGCTGTGCAATAAAATCCATTGTCTAGTTTGAGGATCCAGATATTCTTATACGGAATTACTTTTTTCACTGTAAATTCCGTACCCTTAGGCCAAACATTCTTTCTGAACCCCTTATGCGGAACAACTTTAGTTCGTTGCAAATCACGATATAGTTTGATCCGTTTAATAACTTTGATTTCTTTCAACGGAGTTTCATAGTACGCATTGGTCACCATACTGCGATTTGCTGTGATGTAAGTACCGTTGGCTAGTTCAAAATAAGGAATGATTCCAGCTTTATCAAAGTAAACCTTGGCAATATCCACAGGAATTCCAGCAGGTAACTTTAATCCATGATTGGACTTACTCTTTAATGAGGCAGTCTTATGCTGATAAATCGTGGAAGTCGTAATGATTCTGCCAGGATTGTAGCAGAAATAGTATTCGTGAACGTTATCCTTGGTAATCTTTTTAGGCTTATCAGTAACTTCTTTCTTAGTCGTATATTCACCACCATAATCTAACGAACCATCCACACCCAAACCATGCCAGTTGTCAGTATATTGCCAGGCTTTCGCACCAGCAACACCAGAGCCAGAACTGCCGTATGCTGCAGGCCATCCGGCCAGATTGAAATGTGTGCCAATCTTCAAACGACCGGCCCAGAACCAGCTTCCTGGACCATAAATATCGAAGTGCTTAAAGCCTTTCCGTTTCAAAGCATTATAGAAAATAGCAGCATCAGCAGATGCATCATGACGCAATACCGGGTCTTCAGCATCAAGCACCATTAAAGTATCTTTGCCACACCCCCACGCTCTGGCCGTGTTTGCCATCAGGTTAGCTTCATTGACTGGATCATTGGCACCGTATCGCAAGCTATTGAACTTAGCATAATGATATACAGCTACTTTTAAACCAGCCTTGCGAGCGTTAGCAACCTGTGCTCTACCGCTCTGAGAAACATACGGTGTTCCACCATAGCCACCCTCAGAGGTCTTGATCACAACGCCTTTAGCACCACGGCGCTTCTTATCAAGAAAGTATGCGTAGCTGGATGGCTGGTAAGATGATACATCAATAAAATAGTGTGCCATGTGCTACGCCTTCTTTGTCAGAGTAATTTCACCATTATCGTTAGTGCTGATTGTGTATTGCTGACCATTAAGCTCAATCAAATCACCATCGTCTAACTGAACAGCTGGCGGATTTTCCGCATCCATCTTCTCTGCTGTGGAAGTAATCTGTTTAACCAGCTGTGCTTGCTCGTTGGCTTTCACTGACTTATTAACTCCATAGTTAAGCTGGTAGGCTTCTTCTACATAATCTTTAGCTTTATTGCTATCCAAATCTACATCAAAGTCTTTAGCTAACTCAATTAGCTTCTTAACCGCTAGTTCTTTTTGCTCACTACCTGAATAACTTGAATGCTGCACGGCCGTTACTTGGGTCTGAGCTTCAGCTTTAATCCGTTCAAGTAAGTCATTATCAGCTTTCGTCTTGGTGTGATCAGCAATATTTTCCAATAAACCAAAGATAGACTTACGATTGTTAATCAACACAGCCACTAGCAGGGTGAATCCCCCGCCAGTTAACCAAGTGATAACGTCTGTTACATACTTAGTCCAAGCCATTATTTAGCAGCCTCCTTAGATGGATTAATAACGACCGTAGGGTTAGCTTCTGGCTTGACTTCCACAGAGGTAGCACCGTTGATAATATCCTTTACATCAGCTTGAAATTCAGCCGGAACATCTTTAATATCCTTGCCACCATCTAACACATTGCTTGCCATCAAAATAACTGCAGTACTATAGTTTTTCGTTAACATCTTTATCTAACTCCTTCGTATTGTTAGTAATAGATACCTTTAGTTCATTGACACTTTTGGTCAGTTCATCAATGATTTTCGATTGGTTCTTAATCGTTTCCGATTGCTTGCTGACTTCTTCCTGCAAGTTCATGACCCGCTCTTTAAGCTCATCACGTTCCTGGGTGATTTTGTCGAGCCTATCCAACCACATCGGCATCCGGTCAGCATAGATATCCTCACGCTTAGTGGAATCATTTAAGGAAGTTGCCCACCAAGTCCCTAGCCCACCGATCAGTGCAGTGATGACATATCGCAAAATTTCATTCACAACTTGTCACCCCACAATGCTTCCGCAAACAAACGGATCAAAATAAAGCCAACTAAAAAAGTCCCAAAGCCGATTGGCCCAGGACGCGATAAATCGTGGTAAAAAAATGCTACAAAATAAATAGACCAAATGGATGACATCATAACGAGGCTTATCCGTTTAGCTTTAAACCGGTTAATGTCCCAGCAACCAGTAATAATTGCCAGCATTCCCACACAAACTAACATGATTGCCATACCTGGATCTTGGGCATGCATAACGATATGTGCCATTTCAGCTTTGCGATAATAATGAGAGGGATTAAAAATATGCTGTACGTAAATGATATAAGCACCTAACATTAGGGTTTCCAAACCGGATATAACGAGAAAATGATTTCGCTTAAAATTTCGCCACATTGTTTTACCACCTCCTTTTTTCTGTATTTAAAAACGCCACTGAATTAATCAGTGACGCTAAGCTGTTGGTGATGCTGTGGAAGTAGCTTGATAATCATCACCAGTGATTGTCTTGTAATCATCAGCGGTGATTCCTTGTGGCAAACCAACTAATTGTTTCAAACCATCTTCATCAATCGTTTTCCAGTCTTGGTATGCCCACTTATAAATTTGTACCATTATGCTTTCTCCTTAGCCTGTGTTGGTTTAGCAGCACTGTTCATAGCGTTAGCCATTGCCATCGTGGTAATAGCTTGTTGTACTTGATTTAAGCTTTTAGCATCTTGAGTTTGTTGCTGTGCAATAGTTGTAGTTGATTCAGTTACTTTCTTATTGGTTGCTAATAAGTCTTGATACTTTTTGTTTAAATCCGTCAGAGACAAATCTGGTAAGTTGCCAGGATTTAACAAAGCCTTTTTGTCAGTATCATAACGAAATTTGTTAGGCCATTGAGCGAATTGCATAATCCATGAATCCAACAAATAGATTTTAGTGAATCCATCAGCCTCAGTATTTTGATATTCAGTGATGAATCCATTTTCGTCATACTTTACATAGATAAACATTTAATAACCTTCTTTATATTAATTTCGTTCGTGCCATGGAATGATAGTTTGAATATTACCATTTCCATCCGTACCGGTTATTGCTTGATAATTTTTTCCCAGTATAGATGTAACGTCTAAAATTTGTGAAGCCCATTTTGGCACACCATTCGAAGCCAAGTCACCATTGTAGTGTAGAGGCGTAACAGTCAGTAAAAAAGATATGTTTACTGGTGAATTTTTAAAACTAGCAGCAACACTATCATCACTACATGAATATCTTGCTACATACGGTTTACCAAATATATGAAACAAATCAGTACCAGTTGTTTGTAGTGGCTGAATTATACCAGTAAGGTACGGATTTCCATTTTTATCCGTTGGGTCTTGGTCAAACTTATTCGTACCTTTAAACTCGTTCTTATCAGTTAAACTCGCTTTTGAGCTTAGTCCATTATTCAAGTCAGTTAAACTAACGTCACCGGTATCACCTTTATCGCCCTTTTCACCTTGTGGGCCAGCAGGCCCGGTATCACCTTTATCACCTTTTAGAGACGCCAGCCAATCAGTCTCACTACCTTTAAAACCATTGGCGACAGCCTGTGTATATGCTGAATCACCTTTTTCACCTTGCAGACCTTGAATACCCTGATCACCTTTGTCGCCTTTATCACCTTTCAGTGAAGCAATCCATTCATCTTGCGTGCCTTTAAAGCCACCAGTCACAGCTGCTGCATAAGCTGAATCACCAGTGTCACCTTTAGGGCCTTGAGGGCCAGTTGGCCCAGTCGTACCAGTATCACCTTTAATACCTTGGATTCCTTGGTCGCCCTTATCGCCTTTATCGCCTTTAAAGTCGCCTAAATTGATCCATTTGCCATTCGTGTACGAATACAATGTCGTACCAACAAAGCAAAATGAGCCTTCATCAGCTATCGCTGGCAGTGAAGCTTCTTTTCCCAGCATTCGCATACTCAAACCAGGGTCGCCTTTATCGCCTTTAATGCCCTGTGGACCAACAATATTGGCAAAGAACGTAAACCCGTCGCCGTTATAGAAATAAACTTTTCCACGATCACCATCAGTCGAATTTATTAGTACGAAATCGCCTTGGATCACATCATCAGCTGAATCATCATAGGCATTCATGTCAGCCACAGAATCAAAGGTTTTAACAAACATTGGTCGGTAGCTCATACCACTGTCACCCCCTTCGTCTTTATTGTCTCCAGTGCCAGTACCACCGTCCTCACTTGCTGACTTGTGGAACTTTGGAATGTCAGTCGGGGCAATCGTGAGATTGTAAGTTGCAGCGGTGTTAATATCCATTGGCTCTAGTTGAATCTGGAATGGACCAGTGAAAGTAATGTACATGCCATCGGGATAAACCAGCTTCCAGTCATAATCTGTGTGGTTGCCAGCCAAACTGTAAATTGTATTCCAGTCAGGGCCTTTATAGACCACGGTAAACGCTAGCATTGGTACGTTTCCCATACCCATTGCGTAGCGCTGGTTAACATCATCTAGGTTGGTGATTTCAATTTGCTGTGGCGTTGCACCAATTTCAGGCGTGGTCTTAACGTTGGCCACTTCTTTAAAAGCCACTGCTCCGTGACTTGCGTAGTAGAGCCGAGTTCCGGTCGCAACTAGCCCCTGTGATGAACTTGTCATCCAATCACCTCTATTCTATTTATTATCTGGTTCATACTTATCCTTTAGCTGTTTAACTTCAGTCTGTAATTGGCTTGCTAGTACCGTCAAACGAGCATTTTGTTGTAGTAATCGACCAATTTCACTTCCTGAATTAGTGCTTAATTGTCCGATAACTAAATCTTTTTCATCAGTTTGATTGTTCATCTTGATAGCCCTCCGATAGTGCAATTTGCTTAACATCTATATTAGTTTTAACCAGTCTATCTTTCTCATACCCACGGCGCTTAGCTTTAAGCTCCCACACGAAAGGTGTGTCAGGTTGGTCAGATTGAACAGTAAAACTATCCTGATTACGTTGTTCCACCCACACATGAGCTGAGCTATAAGATTGGACGAAAACTTGATATGGCACTGCAGTATTAACAACATCGCCAAATAATATTTCAATTGGAATTTCTGCTTGGCCATTCTTATCCGTATTTGCTTCACCCATGTCACCTAAATAGCTTTCGGCCATTTCATAAGCAGGTGTTGCTCTGACACCATCACGTGTGACATATACGGCATTTTTAGTACCAGTTACGCTAAAATCGCCATTTATTGTTATCCCATCATCATTGAGAATTAAACTGCCGTTATTACGTGATAAAGTTATACCTTTATCTTCGTCAATCTCTATCACACCGCCATCAGCTGAACTTTCCAGGGGAATATTACGAATTGAAATATTCGCTCCCCAGGTTAAAAGCTGTACAAGATTTTGTTCAATTTGAAGTGAATTATAATAATGGGTTTTTGCATCGGTTTCATCTGTTACTTCATTGCTGCTGAGCATGACACCGTCTGGATTTGCTTCAATAGAACCACCCGTACCAATTAAATAGTCGCCATCAATTGATTTTTGAGCACTCATAATAACACCGGTATTTGAACGTATCATAATTGGATTTGCAGCAATCCAAGGGAAATCCCACGCATCAGTTGTAGCCATCATTTTACCTAAACTGATTTTCCCTGTGGCAGTTTGTGTACCTTTCAAAAGATATCTGATTTCACCATCATCAATATCAACTAAATTACCTTTACTATCTGTCGAATCAAACTGACCATTATCAAGATTTAATTTCATGTTTGGCCCTGATAACGTACCTGCCACAATATTATTAGCATTCAGATTAGTTACCCCAATTTTGCTGGCATCTAACGAACCAGTCGAAATATTACTGGCGTTCAAGTGAATGATATCTACAGTACTAGCATCAATCGTTCCTGCAGTTATTTTACTGGCATTTAAATTGGTAATAGCTGAGTCTGGAATGAATGTTTTACCTGAGAAAGTAACTGTGGGAGCGTCCAACAGTATCTTGCCAGACTGAATCAAAACTTGATTAGCTTCAGCATTGATCTGACTGATAACATCCCCACTTTTAACCCGTAAGTTAATATCGCTGTTGAGTTGACTTACTGTGGTATTAAATTTATCAGTACCCAACTTTAATTGAAGATCTTGGTTGTTATTCTTAGCTAGTGTATTAGCAGCATCCGCAACTGCCCTAGCATTCTTAATATCCTGCTGAGCCTGGTCAACTTCATCAGCAATTTGTTTACCTGTCAAATCGCCAACCATGCTGACCCACCGGTTATTGGTATAAATATAAAGCTCGGTCTTATCACCATTCGGCTTGTACCACAGATCACCCTCGTGTGGATTAATTGGATCACTCACGGTGTAGAAAGTGTAAGTACCAACCGCATTCATTTGCTGATTGATTTGCTTAATCGTTTGAGTAAGCGTGCCATGATAGTCCCAGTTGGTACCCGAAACAACGGTTTCACCGGTGCTAGAAACAGCACTCAGGCCACCGTCAAACGTCAGCACGTAGCTATTATTTGGAACCGTAAACTTATTGCCCTGAGTATCAGATATTTCCAGCCAATCGCCAGCTTCCACAGCCGGACTACCAAACCAATTAAGTGTGTAGGGATAATACTGAATAGGCTGAATAGTTTTCCATATCTGATTTAAGATATCCTGTGTCATTAGATTGTTTTGTAGATTAATCACTGAACCAGTCGTAGCACCAGCTTGCAAGGTAACTGTTTGGTCTGTTGCTGAACTATCTACGGTGTCCGTAGCTGAACCGTCATCAGTCGAACTACTGTCTGAATCGCTGGGGTTAGTATCATCCGTGTCATTGTCATCTGAATCAGTCTCATCAATTCCTGATGTATTATCAGTATCTGTCGAAGTATTATCATCACTATCTTGCTCTGTAGCTGAATACTCGATTGAATTGTCCTGAGTAATCATAATACCAGTGACTGTATAGGGATTTTCATTCTTAGTCAGCCCTTGAAACTCATAATTATCAGGACCCACAGCATAGGTAGAACCAACGATATCTCGTAAACATAACTGTCCGTTCCGGTCAAAAGTCGCATATCCCGGAATCATCATGACCAACCAACCTAGCACTGTCCGATAAGGCTGATTAGTTGGTATCTTACTTAAGCCAATCGTAGGTAGCTTACTGAAACTGTCCTGATTTATTGACACACCAGCTTGGTTAGCAATGTCTAAAGCCATATCAGCAAGTGTCGTTGGCAAAGTAACCTTAGCGGTGTATACGCCATTCAACATACACATTGCATCATCAGCAGTGATTTCAGTCGTTTTATTGTTACGATCCATCGTGATTTCATCATCCACATAAAAAACGCCAAGTGGTGCATATTCATAGGTGCCATTAGGCAATTTAGCTCCGATTGAAACCGTAACTTCATCTTTCGCTTTGATATCTTCCACGAGATTAGCAAAGGTTATCTTTACGGAGTTTTCGTAGGTTGAACCGATACCCATTGATTCACCGGTCATAGCAGCAGAATCGTATTCAACTGATGTTAAATCATCTGCGGTGTAATCCTTACCCGCAACCGTTGCTTTAATTGAAAGCGTCCGACTATCACTGTTAAAGACCTGATTAAAAGCATCTGATTGCTTTAACAATCTCTCACCTCCCTACTGCTCAATAATGTCAAAACTGAGTCCTGACCAGGCATAGTTTTTAAACTGGTCATTCCACGAATAAGAAGGTGAAGTTCTATCACCAACGTAGAACGTTTTAGTTAGCATTCCACCAGCTTGAGCATCAATATAAGTTGCTTTAAAAAAAGGATCCTTAACCGCTGTCAGAATTGTTGAAATCTGATCATTGGATAAAGGTCCCCATTCAATCGTTAATTTAATTTTAGATGTGATCCGGTCACGTACCATATTCCCACTGGCATTCCGTGTTGTTTTCCCGTCAATATCTTGTACAACCCACGAATACGTTTTGGGTGTGGGCATGGTGGCCCCGTTGACTGCAAAATAATAACTCACCTAACTTTCCTCCTTACAGATTAAGCATATTACGACCATTCTTGCGGTTTACAGCATTAATACCTTTGATTGCGTGCTTACCTAGGCTTTCATCACCAATCTTGACCGTGATTTCGACTGGCTGACCGCTGGCACTAGCACTCTGTACACCGGAGTTTTGTTGTAATGCCATCGTGATGGCATTAACTAAAGCTTCTTGCATACCAGATACACCATCGCCTTGAACACCAACGTCTGAATTGCCTTGGCTTGTGGATGGCGTCATAGAGACTGGCAATTGCGTCTGTGTCATGGCTTTAGGCATTGTCACTCCTGAGCCAGCGTAACCCATCCGTTGCAGTGATTCGGCAATGTAGCCAAGAGCTAATTTAGGCTTGCTCAATGGCAAAATCATTTCTGGTCGGCCATTTTCGGCCAACGGATAATCATCTGGTTCAGTAACTAAACCGCCTAACTCATGACCACGATGCTTTTTATGCTTCTTATGGTGCTTTGAACGATTGTCATCAGACAGCTCTTTGAGCCAACCACTGGCAGTACGTGCAGCCTCACTCTTGCCACGCTCAATTGCTTTTCTAGCTTTTTCCTCAGCTTCACGAGCTTTACGAGCAGCTTCTTCTGCTGCTTTCTTAGCAGCTGCCACAGCCCGCTTGTATGCGTCTTCAGCAGCCTTAATGATCGAACGAATTTTAGCCATCTGCTTATCAGCGAATGAACGTAAAGCCTTGCCGATATTCGAAGTGGCACCTTTACGTACCAAAGAATTAGCACTATGTCCAAGCGTAGCGCCTAGTGAATTAGAGTAACCAAAGAAGTCAGCGTTACGAGTGAAGTCATTAATAATTGTCTTAGGATGGTTGGCATCCCACAAAACGTTTCCTTCAATACCTTTTAACAGTCCTTTAACTTTACGGCCAATTGCATTAGATACCGCTGACAACACCGGTCCAAATTTCAAAACATGATTTGATTTACCAGTTGGTAAGTTAAACGTCCAAGTATTACCGCTAACACCATAAGCATAGTGTGGAAGTTGATTATAAATGTCTTTCTCAGTGTCCACAGCAGACTTGATCTTGGTACCGTATGGTAAGTCTGTAATTAAGTTCCGCTTCTTAGGAAACAGTCCCTGTTTACCATTTGGCAGTTCGTAGGATTCCTGATAAGTATCATCATCCGCATCGTTAACCAGTGCTAATCCACCTTGGTGAACACCACCAGTAGCAAAATGCGGAACTCTCCAGTGATGCATATCACCAGCACGACCAGAAGCCCCAACATGACGCAAGATCCATTTCAAACCATCAATAACACCATTTACGGCATCACCAATTGTTCCCACAATAGCATTTGCAATTGAACGTCCTGCGCTCTTAACACCACCAACGCCATCACGTATGCCTTTAGCAATGTTTTTGCCCAAGCTCTTGGCACGCTTTTCTAGAGCTGTAAAAGCTTTAGAGGCTTTACTGTGGACAGCCGTATAAATCGTTTTGCTGGCAGACTCCATTGAACCTTTGCCATTTCTAACATGCGTTTTGATATATGATCCAATACTTTTGGCTTTGCCACGTACTGATTTAAATGCATCTTTGGCCTTGCCAGATACCCACGATCTGATGTTGGAACTAGCTTGAGTCATATGACCTTTACCAGCATTAACTTTATCGTGAATATACTTGCCAATTGAACTTGCACGACTACGAACCGTCTTAAAGGCATCTTTTGCTTTACCAGATACCCATGCCTTGATGTTTGAACTGGCCTTAGTCATATGTGACTTGCCGTCATTTACACGATCATGGATATACTTGCCAATACCTTTAGCTTTATCACGCACAGATTTAAAGGCGTTCTTAGCTTTACTGGATACCCATTCATGAATGTTAGAACTAGCCTGAGTTAAATGGCCCTTGCCTTTATTTACAAAACTACTGATATCTTTGCCTAACGTTCTGGCCTTACTAGAAACTGCTTTAAAAGCATTTTTAGATTTTTCTGAAATCCAACTATGAATATTAGAACCGGCCTTGGTTAAATGATTCTTGCCGTTAGTAACAAAGCTTCCAATATCTTTACCGATAGTTTTGGCTTTTCTAGAAACAGTCTTAAAGGCATCTTTAGCCTTAGATGACAGCCAACTGTGGATATTGGAACTAGATTTAGAGAATTCCTTTTTATGGGAACTTATAAATCCGCCAATGTCTTTACCAAGTGTTCTAGCTTTAGACTTTACTGAGTCAAAAGCCGTATGGGATTTCTCAGATAACCACTTATGGATATTTGAACCAGCAGTAGATAAAGCTTTATGACTTTTTGAAACTGCATTATTAATTCCAGAGCCAATACCTTTAGCCCAGTTAACAGCGTTCTTAAGACGTGCAGCGCCCCATTTAGTGATTTCTCTACCAGTCTTAGTATCTTTCATAAACCATCTGGCAATACTGCCCACTGGATTTATGATAAATTCTCCAATATGTGACCAATTTTTCTTTAGCCACTTAATTGCATCACCAAGTTTGTTAGAAATTGATTTGCCAATATTATTACAAAAATCACGGAACTTCTTATCGTGCTTGTACAACAGAACCAGTCCAGCAACAACTGCAGCAATCGCTGAAGCAATCAATACAAATGGATTGATATCCATGACAGCATTCAACGCTGCTTGACCTGCAGCAGCCAGCTTACTCCAGATTGACCAATCTTTGATACCTTTTACAAAATCAACTATGACAACAGCACCTGTCTTAAGTTTTGACCAGCCAAGGCCGGCTAAATCACCAGCCCACTTTGCACCGTCTTTTAACTTAGACCACGCAGCACCAGCAAACGTTTTAGCATGACTAGCACCGTCTTTAAGATTGCCCCACTTAAGGCCAGCCATATCACCCAAGCTGTCTTTAGCAGCTTTAAGCTTGTCTAGCCCAGTAATCTTATTGAAGATATCCTTGAAAATAGTACCGGCACCCTTAATTTTTCCTAGGCTGCCATTCATTTTTTCAAGTAAACCAATACCTTTAGTTAATCCACCGGTTGCAACTCTAAACGCAAATATTCCGGCCAGTACTTTAGCGAAGTCTCTCACTGTACTTTGATGTTTGTTGATCCAATTAGCTAAGCCATTTAATAACTTAGTAATCAGCTGTAAAGCACCGATACCTTTGCCACCGGTATAACCAGCAAATGGTTTTAAGAAGGTGTTGAATAGTGACTTAGCTAATGGTGCTAAGGCTTTTAGCACTGCATTAACAACTTTAATTGCTGCAGAAAGTAATTTGAAGAAGTTCGGTAATGCTTTAGTGATAGTGAACTTAGCCAATGGTAGCAAAACGTTCTTGTAGCCCCAGTCCAGTGCATTCCAAATCGTCTTGTTTAATCCACGGAGAGAGGTGAACAATGACTTGATGGACTCCAGTAAAGGTCTGAAATCAAGATGTTTGGCAAAGGTGACTGTGGCAGTACTCATATCCTTGATACGTGACAACACATCATTAGCAGCACCTAGAATGGTGTGGAAGATGCTTTGTCCAAGCTTGCCACTGTCCCACGCTTTTCTGAACTGTCCAGCGAGAGCACCGATTACTTTACCAACGTTAGTAGCAATCTTCAGGATATTGTTGAAGATCTTTGTACCAACTCCACCTTCAGCCCAAGCCTTACGAAATGAATTAACAAATGAATCAGCTAATTTAACGATCTGGTCAAATGCGTGTAGCCAAGCACTGAATAGCTTCGTACCAGTATTGCCTTCCGTCCACGCTTTGCGGAACGAGTTAGCAATGGTAATGATCATCCGATTAACATCTGTAAACAACCTAAGCAGATCAGAAGCAATCTTGCGACCAGTGCCACCGTCATTCCAAGCTTTACGGAACGACTTGCCAATCTCAATCAAGACTTTCAAAATAGCGTCCAAGGCATTAAAAATTGACCTGATGTACTTAGTGCCTGCACCGTGGTCTTCCCATGCTTGAGCAAACGCTTTAGCAACATCACCAATGATGCCTAGAACTGTTTTTAACAGCCTCAGGATATCGGTGAGCACTCTCACACCAGTTTTACTGTCCCAGACTTTCATGAAGGATCTGCCTATATCACCAAGTAAACGTTCAATTTCTTTCAACGCATACTTAGCTTCTTTGACAACACCAGCGCCTTCTTTGTCCCAAGCTTCTTTCATTGGCTTGAACAAATCAGCAAGAATCTGCTTAAGTTTTCTTGCAGCCGCTGCAGCTCCCGCAAAGGCTTCCATCGGTTTAGCAAATGCTTTATCGGTTCCATCCGGTTGATAATCATCTAAACTCTCAGCACTTTTCGTTGGCTTAGGTGTGTAATGCTTCAATGGTTCGGGGGTATACCGTTTTAGTGGCTCTGGCGTAAAATCAGATTGCTTAGTAGCTTGTGGATGAAAGGTTTCAAGTGCCTTCTGCTTAGCTTTTTTTGGTGTGTAATCGGGGATATCTTTACTAACATTCAATGTGTTGATTTCATCAAAGCCCATTAAAGAGTTTTTGTAATCAGCATATTTCTTCTTTAATTCCTCAATTCGTTTCTTTTGCGCTTCATTTTGTTTGGCAACATCAGCAGCAACTCGCTTGTTAGAAGCCCGGATCTTCTCGTTAGCATCTTCCACAGCTTGTCGCCGTCTAGCATTTGATGCACGGATATCAGCATTCTCATCCTGAATCGATTTTCGTCTGGCAGCATTGCGTTTCTTGATCGCATCGTTTTCTTTTTGAACTGCTGCTTGCATGGCTTTGTTGTGAGCGGTGATGGCTGCATTTTCTTTAGCCACTGCTTGCTGCATTGCCCGATTGTGGGCAGTGATTGCTGCATTATGTTTCTGTAATTCTTTAGTGGCTTTACTAGTAGCTTTCGAAGTGTCGCCCATTGCCTTAGTCTGCTTGTACATATTAGCAGCACCAGCACGGGCAGCACCGTTACTCATACCAAACAAAGCAGCACTAAACTGTGCTAACCAACCAGTAGCTTTAGCCAATGCACTCATGAATTCATCTAGCCAAGGAATAATAGCGGTATATAAAGGATAAAAGGCTGTCATTAGATTAGCTTTGACGGCGTTCAAACTTGCATTAAACTGCCGGTCAGTTTTAGCAGCATTAAGTAAACCTTCAGAGAATTTTTGCATAGCTTCAAAGCCAATTCCCCAGACAATGAATTGTGCTGGCAATGACTTTAAACCAAACGATAATTGACGCAATGATGATTCTGATCTATGTGTACTGTTGCTAAGACGGTTCATCGAGTGTGAACCACGACTGCCAACCTCAGCTAAACGAGAAATCAAACCCCCTGATTCACCACGCAGTTGCCTAAACTGTCGAGAGAGTCGAGATAAACCACTGAAACGGCCAATTGAACTGAGTACGCTTCGCATACGACTGCCAACTGAACGAAATTCATTGCCTAAGCGAGCAAAGTTTTCTCGTAAACTACGAGTTTGTCTGCCTTCAGACTCAAGACCTGTATCAACTCGTTCACTAGCACCGGCTAACTCCTTAGAACGGTCTTGTAAACGTCCATACTGTTCGTTTAAAGCATCACTAGTAGCAATGAGCTTGTTCATCGAAGCTCGTTCTTTGTTGATACGCTCTGCAATAGCACGTGACTTATCGGTTGGTACTGAAGGCTCAGCATCAAAACCCTTATTAGGGTCTAGTGCATAAGCATCTTTTTCAGCTACCTCTAAGCCTTTAATTTTTCTTCGAATAGCTTCAATCTTAACTTCGTTTTCATCCATGCCATCGGCAATCCGATGCAACGTCCCAGGCAACTCTTTTGCTTCATTATTAAGCTCTTGTGCTAAGGCTTTAGCTTGGTTTTGATAACGTACCATGCGAGCTTGTGCACTGGCAGCTTGTTCATCATACCGTGAAGCTTGTTTGTTATCGCCAGCATCTAAGCTGTCAGACTTCATACCACGCAAATTCATCATCCGCTCTTGAGCAGCACGGGCTTGATCCATCTTACTGTCAATATCGGCAACCATGGAATCCACACTCTTCATGGTGTCGGTTCGCATCTTACCCATATTGCCAGTCATGGATTTAGCAGCCTTTTCAGCACCACCATTGATGATGGTGTTGAACTTATCCATCATGCCTTTAGTCTTATCGTTTAGCTCGCTTAACTGTTCAGACATTTTCTTCGAACCACCAGCTACGCTCATACTGTCTTCAGCTTTTTCAGAGCCAGATTTAGCCGTACCGCTGATACGGTCAAAAACGTTTGAGAACTTATGCTGTAACGCATCAAGCTTAGGCTGAATCCGCTCAGTATTCATATCAAAAATAACTTGCAAAGTTTCAAGATCCATCGCTATTCACCTCCCTGTTTAGTTTTTCTTGCATTACGCGTGTTGCGAATCATTTCTGCTTGCTTCATAAATTCAGCCTGATCCTTTTTCCACTCTGGAACTGGTTCTGTCGACTGTGCTTCCGGTTCATCAGCTTCCACATCAATGCCGTACATCTTCTTAATATCCGGCATCTTGTTAGGCTCATTGACCGCAAAAGCCATCAGTTCAGAAAGCTTATGATCCATAATGGCTCGTTCTTTAAGCTGGTCATATTTTCGTTGATTGTTGGCTTTAGATTGAGCAATTATCTCGTTCATATCCATACTCCAGTAACGCTCAACCGAAATACCAGCTCTCAGAGCCAGCGGCTGCATATCAATCAGCATTTCGGAAACGGTATCGTACTGTTTTACAGGCTCTTGTCCTCGTCCGCTGGTTCGTCCGCTACTGGTGCGTCTAACGTCATTTGTTCGTTGTCCGTTTCCTTGCTGTCCGCTTTCTTGTTGCCAAAAAAACCTGAACTTTCAAACAGATCAGTCAACTTCATGAATAGGTCCATTGGTGACTTGCCTTGGTCGATGTATTCGTTAAAAGCATCAATCATATCAGCATCGCTGATACCATGTTTCGTGTTGGCACCTTGCAAAACAATTAAGATTTCATGGGTTGGTGGCATTTGCATACCGCCATCCGCATTCATAAAGAGCGCCATAACGGACTTGCCTAAGCGTTTTTCAATGTTTAAGATTGCACGACCGTCAAGCTTTAAATCTAGTGATAAGTTACCTAGTTGAAGTTGTGTAGTTGTAGCTTTTTTTACTGCCATATTTTTAATTTCCTCCATAATAAAAAGCCGCCTCTCTCGATACTGTGGATTTCATAGGCGACTTAAATGTTTTATTGTTGTGCTGGTGCTGCAGCAGTTACGGTAATTGCTGATGTTGCAGTCTTGCCACCGGAAGTTACGGTAATCGTTGCTGTACCGGCTTTAACGGCTGTGACTGTACCATCGTTTGCAACAGTTGCTACTGTAGCATCACTAGAAGTGAATGCTGGTGTAGCATCAGTTGCATTGTTTGGTGTTACTGTGACGTTTAGCTTAACTGTTTTACCAACTTCCACGGAAGCAGTCGTCTGGTCTAAGCTAACGCCAGTGACTGGGATGTTAGTTGGTTCCACTACTCGCAGCTGGCGTACCAGTTGAAGGTGAGTCAGCAAAATTAGGACCATCAGAAATGGTAACAGTTAACGTGTAAGTCAAAGCACCGTTAACAGCCACATCACCAAACTGAATGGTAAATGAACCAGTAAACGTAGAAGTCATACCATCTGGATAAGTAACACGCCAGTTATATTGCTTCCGGTCACCAGACTTAGCGTGAACAGAATTCCATGACGGACCTTTGTATTGAACAGAGAAGGCAGCAGAAGTAGCAGCTTCAATACCTTCAAGCTGTTTAGTTTGAGTATCGCCTAAAGTGGTGACATCAACTTCCTGTGGTGCACCGCCCAAGGCTGGAATGGTCTTTACATCGGCCACTTCTTGGTAATCGGTTGAACCTGGTTCAGCCATTTCCAGCTTAGTGCCCGTGGCAATCAAACCATGAGTTGAATCAACATCGGTATCAGTGTTAGCTGGATCCGCAAAGCGTTGCAGATTCAATAAATCTGAATATAATAGCATGTATTTTTCCTCCTATTGTGCCTGATAGACACGTCTTGATGTATTGTCAATCACGCCTGTTAGCGTGATGATTGAACGATTAAATCCGGCTTGATTGGCTTGCTGCACAGTAGCAACAAAACCAATGTTGGCAAATTTAACAGTAATCTCATCCACAATTGCTGTTAAACTGCCCTGTTGCTTAAACACGTCAACGGTAACTGTCCATGACGTATCGGTTTCTTCGTTATCAGCATTACGATTAAATGTCTTGCGAACTGTTGAATAGACTGCCATTGGGAACACGGTAATTTCATCGGGATAGTTCGGTTCAACATCTTTTAACTCACTTATTGAGTTAAGAATGCTGTTAACGTCACGACTCAAGTTATATATATCAACCAAGCTTTCCCAACTCCTTTACAATGTGCTCCTTGATAATCTTTGGCCCTTGTTCACCGGCATCTTCAATCGCTGGTACCAAGAACTGTCGAGCTGGCTGACCATTGGTGCGATAGAACTTTTTGCCATTGATTTTAATCTCTGGCATGCCATATATCGCATGCAAATCAGTATCAACTTTGTCGGCTGGTATGAACCAAGGGTGCTGAGTGTAAACGGGGTGAACATCATCAGGTAAATTCTTAGGTGATTCCTGACCAACTAAACCAGTCCCTAACTCACGATATGTTGCGACTGGATTATCTGACCACAAACGACCAATCACATGGCCATCTGTGTCTTCCATCACTTCATACTTAAGCGAACTGGATAATTCGCCTGAACTATGTTTGGTCGAGGATTGCAGCTCTCTGACTGCTTCTTCATCCGCAACCTGCACAATGTCAAAGTTGGCATCCCATAAAGCGTTATTAAGCGATTTAGGCATGACTTCAAGTTTGTGCATCAGTTGGTCAGCACCTTTGATGACAATATCAGCCATCGTTTCTCACCTTCTCAGCAATGATGACGGTATGACTGGCATATGTGCTGATGGAATTGATCTTATAATCAGGTTCACCATCTGTGGGTGCAAACAAAAAGAGGCCCGCATCTTCATC
>NZ_BCMI01000032.1 GCF_002217985.1 Secundilactobacillus pentosiphilus | reverse complement strand
CTATTCCGCAAAAATATGTTGAAGAATCAGCCTAGTAAAGAGGGTAAGAGTCATTACGGTAGCTACGTCACATTAGAGTCACTTACAGCGGCGATTGATGGATCTCTGCCAGATGGACTTGGATATACCCAAGATGTCACAAGCGTTGAAAATGGCGTGTCTGTGAGCACGATGGTTGTTGACGCTAGTGGTGAGTTCATCATCTATGGGCCATTACTCATGCCAGTACAACGTCAAGATGCACAGGCTTTTGGATCAGCAGAAACCTATGCCCGTCGGTACAGTCTATCGGCAGCATTCGGAGTATCCGCCACACCCGATGATGACGGTGAAAAGGCTGCTAACAATGCACCTAAGCAGGGATGGAACAAGAAAACACAGGCTTCTCAAAGTGCCAAGAACAAACCGCAAACAAGCAAGCCTGATAAACCTGTACAAACGAATGCTGGAAAGTTAAAAACCATCGGTCTATTACTAGCAACGATTGCTAAACTGAAAAATACGACAGTTGAGAAGCTCACACCCGTATTTCAAGAAAAAATGCACGTTAATTTTGAACATTTAACTGATGAACAATCTGACAAAGTAATCATGGTGCTGACTAGACAACAGAAAAAGATTGAAGCTGAGCAACAGCAAACAGAGGAAGATCCAATCACTAAAGCATTAGACGAGGCTTCTGCTCAAAACTTAAAGAATGCTGAGGCTACACCAGCGGGGGCGAAGTAACATGACAAAATATTATGCAACCAATGACAAGTTTCTTGTTTGGGCTGAAGACGGAATTTTAAGTGACACGAACGGTCACATTATTTCAGTTGATGAGGTAAAGGAATTGATTGAATCCCAACAGAGATTTCTTTCCGAACATACTCAGTCAGAAATAGATGAGTATAACCAGGGTGTTGATGATCGTCTGTACCAGCGTATGGATGAAGAAGCCGCAAGACCATGGAAAAAGAAAGTTGATAAGGGCTATGTTTACTTCATTCAAGCAGACGGCAAGTATTTCAAAATAGGGTCAACGATAAACCTTAAGTCTCGTTTTAAAGGGATGCAAACAGCATCACCCAACAATCTCGTCTTAAGGGCATATTTTGAAACAAATGATTGCCGTTCTGATGAGGACATAACTCATGAAATGTTTAAGGATAAATTGAATCGTGGTGAGTGGTATGACATTTCACTTCCAGAAATCTGTGATTGGAGTTCTGAACATCATTTAGATTTAATATCTGGAGGTGATTTGATTGACCAATGTAACAGCATCGAGTCCTTACCTTATAAATGAAAATCCAATGAATGTTTTGCCATCGCTGGCTGTTGCGTTTGGAATCAATCAAGCGATTATTCTTCAGCAGTTCCAATACTGGCTATCGAAATCAAGTAACTATCGAGATGATCGCAAGTGGGTTTACAACTCATTTGAAGATTGGAATAAACAATTTCCATGGTTAAATATCAGGACCATAAAACGAATTGTTAAAGAGCTGGCTGATCAAGGCGTCATAATCACCGGAAACTATAACAAGTTAAGCTTTGATAGGACTAACTGGTACTCAATCGATTACGACAAATTAACTCAAATCGTTGAATCTACGCATAGTGACAAAATGTCACCACGAGAGGGACAAAATGTCACTCTCTCAAAGGGACAAAATGTCACTAACAATAACCATAGACTATCAAAGATTACTACAAAACCTTCTAGTCACAAATCTAAGATTTATGACGAAGATAGCCCTTATCTGATTTTGGCTAACTTTCTCAATAAGAAGATCCATGAGAATAATCCGAAAGCTAAACAACCTAACTTGCAAACGTGGGCTGATGATATACGAAAGCTTGTAGAAATAGATAAGCGAGATAAGCATGATGTCAGTTTAGTCATTGCTTGGTGCCAGAAAGATGATTTCTGGTCAACCAATATTCTTTCAGCAAGCAAGTTAAGAAAACAGTTTGATCAGTTGTATATCAAGATGCGGAAAGAGGCCACTAAGCCTAATTTCTCTGAACAACCATTAACTGGAGAAGCTAAAAGAGCTGCAGAAGAAGCTAAAGCAATTGCTGAGGGATTAGCCCAAAAGAAAGAAAATTCCGCTAAAGAAAGAAGGAGTTAATAGATGTTGGACAGCAAATCTAGAGTTACCAGAGTTGAAGTGGAGAAAGTGATTTGTGTGACTTCACTTGTTGGTCGTGGAACAGAAGAAAGTCCGTTGGCCTCAATCAAAGAATATTTTGATACAGACGGTAAAAAAATAGCCAGCCAAAAGTTGGTGGCTGGCACGGATGATTATTTATCGGATTTACGTTGATCCTGTTTATCGTTATTAATATCTTGAATATCTTGCATTAGTTGGTGCGAATCATATCGTGCTATATACCAGTTTTTAACAAGGTACTCAATTAATAACAATAACTTCTGGGCTTCACCATCTGAAATATCAACGATTAAATTTACATCGTTTTCCATATGAGCACCAATATTTCCGATTTGTCGGACTGCCTGTAAGGTATCCCAGACATCGCTTGATACTTTGTTTTTAATGGCATTGATTTCTAAGAATAGTGTTTTTTCATGAACCTTGAAAAAGTCTCGTATCATACCTTGAAGTGCACGACGAGCAAGTGTCGCTGATGCTTTAGGACTGAGATGCAGAATTGAGTAAGCTTCTTCATAATCCTCACGGACTGATGAGGGTACGTATTCAGGAAATTCAATCGCTTCAGATTTTGGGTAAATATTTGTTTCAACATGAGGGTATTGAGAGCCAATACCAATTGTTTTTACTGATACCTTCCCACAGTTGGGACACCTGAACATTCGAATAGCAATCTCTTCAGGGGAATGTTCCATGCTTGAGTTGCCAGTGTTCATTGAATTAAGCCCTAGGGCATTTGTAAACGATATGAATTCTTGACCGAAACAATTATTTTGCAACAGAGCAGTGTCCCCACAAAAAGGACATTTCATATGTTCCATAAAAACATCTCCAATTTATTTATTAATTTGATTATACGTTAGAAGGTGAAACACGTGAACGTTGAACAGGAAATAATCAGCATCTTAATGAATCGTCCTGCGAATAAATCGCTAGCCAATATTAATGCCAACTGGTTTGCTATTGCTAATTTGCGGTGGGCATACGAAGCCATCATGGATTTAGATGATAGCCAAGTCGATCCATTAAACGTTTATGGCCGTTTAAAGCAGTTGCACCCAGACAGTTCGATTCAGTTGAAAGAACTAAATATTCTGCAACGCAGCTTTGTGACGGACGGTAATCTAACAATGCTAGTTAAAGAATTACGGCATAAACATCTCAGCCAAAAGTTAGACCAGGATATGATGGCTTACCACGATGCACCAACGGATGCTAACCGCCAGCAAGTTCATGAAACCATGGATCTGCTGGACAACATGGAAACGGTGGACGATGACGGTTCACTGGACAATGAGTTTGAACGTCTAGACAGCAACATGGAAGTGGAGCAGCCAACCGGTATCAAAACCATGAAATCATTGGACCGCTTGTTAGGCGGTGGCTTGTATGGCGGTATGTTGTTCACAATTGGTGCTCGGCCAGCAGTTGGCAAAACAGCTTTCTGCGTCAATTTAGCTTATGACATCACTGCTTATGATCCTGAAGTTCATGTTGATTACTTCACTCTTGAAATGAGTAAACGTGAAATGGCAAATCGTTTGATTTCGTTAGATACAGGAATTAGCAGTTACAAGCTTCGTAATCCATACACACTGGGCAGCAGTGCCAAGATGGTGGTCAAGCAGAGCATGCAGGATTACAGCAAGCTGGATATCCGTGTTTATGACCGGACACCAAACTTGAGTGATATTTTAACCGTCATTCGTCGGAATGCTTCCAGGGCTAAACCAAACAAATATGTAGCCATTGTGGACTACATCGGCTTAGTGAGTGTCCCAAGTCAGTCGGAACGGTATCTGCAGGTCGGCGAGATTACGCGGCAGTTAAAAGTAACAGCTAACGAATACGATGTACCGATTATTGCATTGTCGCAGTTGAGCCGTGCAATTGAAACACGGATGGACAAGCGGCCAACGTTAAGCGATTTGCGGGAGTCAGGATCAATCGAGCAGGATTCCAATGTTGTCGGATTCTTGTATAAGCCAAATGAGGAAGAAGCACCACAAGTTGAACGACTGGCAATAGAAAAGAACCGCGAAGGTGCGACCGGCGATATCTACCTAGTATTCACACCATCGGAAATGAAATTCATGGAAATCGATAGAGAGAAGTTGAAGTCATGACTGAATGGAATGCTGAAACATATAAAGCTTTTATGCAGCAGAACCACCTAGTCGAATCACGGGCGGTCAAGTCCTTCATTCGTGAAGCTGCCAAGCAGATGCGCTGGGTGAAGATCTACAGCGACTACATGGCATCAGATCCAAACCCCGTGACTTTGAGTTTCATGGATAAGGCTGATAAAGACCGGCAAGAAGCAATCAAGATGGCTTTGTGGGTTGCAACTGAAGAAAAAAAGCAG
Organism: Secundilactobacillus pentosiphilus; assembly: GCF_002217985.1. Taxonomy (GTDB): domain Bacteria; phylum Bacillota; class Bacilli; order Lactobacillales; family Lactobacillaceae; genus Secundilactobacillus; species Secundilactobacillus pentosiphilus. The sequence goes on along the minus strand of NZ_BCMI01000032.1, from coordinate 18,966 downwards.
GGCTGGAAGTTCCTGGAGAACGGGCAGGAGTACGTTAACAACTTAATGCTCAAGTACCAGGGCGATTTGACCAAGTGTACGAAAGAAGAACGGCTGACTGAGCAGTTCATCGATGAGCTGGATCAGCAAAGCCGCCGGCAAAACAAGCAGGTATCCAAACGACTCAGTAGAAAGAAGGAAAGAATCGCATGATTAATCGAGCAGTATTAACCGGCCGGTTAACGAGAGACGTTGAACTGCGGTATACGCAGTCTGGCGTGGCAGCAGGCAGCTTCACTTTGGCTGTTGACCGCAACTTCAAGAACGCCAACAACGAACGTGAGAGCGACTTTATCAACTGTGTTATCTGGCGCAAGTCAGCTGAGAACTTTGCTAACTTCACGCACAAAGGTTCACTAGTCGGTATTGACGGCCGGATCCAGACGCGTAACTACGAAAACAAGCAAGGCCAGCGGGTATATGTCACGGAGGTAGTCGTCGATAACTTCGCCTTACTTGAGCCGAGGCGAAACGACATTAATGGATCAGTTCAAGGGACTAACCATGACGCTGGTAGCACTGGAAATGGTAGTAACAACGCCAATGCTCAAGCTAATAACAGCAGTACAAACGATGGCTATCAAGATCCTTTTGCTAACAACGGGGAACCGATAGACATCTCAGATGATCAGCTTCCCTTCTAAATTTGATTAAAGGAGACACATTATGACGAAAAAAGATATCAATTTCGACTTATCAAAAATTGCTGATGGTGGTCTGCAGGAAAAGGTTGACCGGGCATTAGCCAAGGTCACAAAGAACATCCTTGACCTGAATACTGAAGCTAAAAAGAAACGTAAGGTCACCATCAATATCACCCTGGCACCTAACGACAATCGCGACAGTGTTGACGTTGTTACGGATGTGCGGACTAGCCTGGCTCCGGATGTTGGTGTGGCTACTACGTTGCTAGTTGGTGAAGACAATGGCAAGCCAGTTGCAGCAGAACTGAAATCAGGTGTGGTCGGGCAGACTTATATCGATCCCGACGACAGCCAATTGAAGACAGATACTGGTGAGCCAGTAGACGAAGTAGAAAAGAAAAATGACAAAGTAATCGACTTCCAGCAAAAAGGAAATGAGGCCTAGAAATGGAAAAAGATGCATTTGAATATCTCAATAATTTAGCAAACTCTGCAGCAGACAAAAAGGTTCAGGTAAAGAATGGCGACACATTTTTAATTGGCGACGATGTACACCCTTGGCATCATGATTACTCAGCTAATGAGCCGATTGAAGTACACACATTAACAGCCATTGTTGATTATTTAAAATCGGGTGCTGATAATCGCCAACCCATTATGATCAACGTTGTGTCGCCAAGCAAAGTATATGTATATGGACCAATGGACGGGTTTGGCGAACGGGAAGAGTTAATGCGAGCTACGTTGGTTCAAGATCACGTCATGCTCAACCAGTTTATGGACCGTGAGCAATTGAACATTATGCTGCAGGCTCAATTTGAAGATACACCAGATAAAAAGGCAATCATTGATTTTATCAGTCATCTGAAAGAAGACAAGGATTCGTCAGAAGTAGTGGACGATGGTGTAACACAAATGGCTACAGTCAAAACGGGTGTTGCTAGTGTCGGTATAGCGAAAGTTCCTAATCCTGTCGCTTTGAAGCCGTACCGGACTTTTCCTGAAGTAGATCAGCCTGAATCTCAGTTTATTTTCAGAATGGCTGAGAGAATGCAGGGAGCTATTTATGAAGCTGATGGTGGCATGTGGAAGAACAATGCAATCAAGGGAATTAAAGAGTACTTGGCTAGTGCTATCAGCGACAAGATTAAGATTTTAGGCTAGTAATACAGACAGAGACGAGCGATATGAGACGTAAGGAGTGATTTTTTGAAACGGGCAACTGCTGAAATAAAAGGCAAAGACTTAGTGATCCACTTATCTGAGCCGTTGAACATGGACCATATCGAAACCGTTGCCGGCAATAAGGAGCGATTTTGGGTCGATTATGACGTGGCAGACACCAGGCGGGTGACTGACAAGCAACGGCGGTTATTCTTCGCTCTGATGGGCGATATTGGCCGCTGGAGCGGTGAAGAACCGGAGTGGTTGAGGAAGTACTATTTCTACCCGCTGTTTGCTGAGCGAATGTTAAAGCCAGTCAGTCTGTCGAGTGAAAGCGATAGCACGATATCAGATGTTAACGTGCTGATTGATATGGTGATTGATTTCATCTTCGAGTATGACGTGCCAATCAACGCTGCTTATTCGCTATTGCCTCGCGATGAAGAACATTTCCTGTATCAGTGCTGCAGGCATCGTAAATGCATGGTGTGTGGAAAGCCTAATGCTCAAATTGCTCACTATGATGCTGTAGGTAATCGTAGTAGAGCCAGAGTGGATCATCGTAAACTACGTTTCTTGTGCTTATGTCCCGTTTGCCATCGTAGGCAACACGACATTGGTATTCACAATTTTTGCAAGGAAAATCATCTAACACCAATCAAATTAGATGAAGAGGCGCTTATCAAGCTAGGAGTTATGACCAAGAAGAGGATGAATGAAATTGACAATGAGTAATTGGCGGCCAATTAAAGGCTATGCGTAGCCAAAAGACTAAGCTGGGCTGGAACAGCCCTTAGTAAATAGCTGTAACCTTTACATCTCATTCAGCGAATGATATGCAAGTATGCAGTGTTCCTAGAAGCTCGTTACTTTAGTGACGAGTAGTTCACTGGAGGAAGAAAAATGACAATTAAGTATGAGTGCCAAGATATTTTTTCACACGAGATCATCGCGACGTTCGACACCTATGATGAAGCCGACAACTTCATGGACGCAGCGTATGACATGCCCGACTGGTGGACGATACCAGCAATGACTATTGTGGAGGTAGACAAATGAAGATTAAAACATTTTGGACTGGTGGCTTCGAAGATCATTATTTCGATAGCACTGTCAATAAATTCATAGAAGACAAAAAGGTTGTGCAGATTTCAACTAGCGATACAATTCTTTCATTTGATGAATGTTCTCATACGCTGACAGTGCTCTACGAGGAGGCACAGCATGACACACGAACAGATTGAGTATCGCAATTATGTGATGCAAGGAATGGCAAGCTATGGCGGCGATGTGGCACAGGCATTAGTGTGGTGCGGCAATCACTTTATAAAGCTGAACGACAGCCAACGCAACGCAATTAACAAGCTGTCGGCGAAGGAACGCAACCAGGTTATTCATGAGCTGACGATGTTTATGCAGGAGGACGTATGGATAAAACACGAGACGAAATGAACGGTAACCAGCGTATGCTGCTTAGCTATCTGGAATCATTGGTGCCAGAAGACGATGTATTGATGGGGATAGCTGAGTTTCAATCCAAATTAAGCGATCACAGCGTGCCTAAGGAAGTTTACATTGCTTTGGGTATGTTGAGCAATGTGGAGATTACTAACGTGCTACACGAGCTTACACGGCCATTTTAGGAGGAATGATTGGTGAGACGATCGACGATTAGAACGGTAGAGGATATTCTGCGTGACTATCCCAAGATTGATAAGTACATTGAACAGCGTGAACAGGAGTTACGTTATCCGGTAACGCCGGTTGATGAGAATGTTGGCGGTGGTCGGTCACAAAACGGATTCAACGACAGCGAAGACCGGTTAATTATCACGCTAGATGAGGATAAGCGGATTAACGCACTCAAGAAGCAACGCCAAGTTATCGATGACTGCTTAGATGAAGTGGGTCCCGATACGCAAGCGATTATTAACGAGCAATATTTTCGGAAATATCCGCGCTATACCTTAACAGGAATGGTCGAAAATAACATGCTGAGCGTCGGTAAGTCACGAGCATATAAACTGAAAAATTTGTTTATAAAGAAGTGTGCTAAAGGATTAGGACTATACGATTTGTAAAAAGTGGAAAAAACCGAGAAAATTGACCCCTAGTTTGGGTGTAAATTGGTATCATAAGCGAATATGAAATGGACGTGCATAGCTCAACGGCAGAGCAAAGAAGATACGGGTTCGACTCCCGTGGCACTATTAGCCAACTGTTAAAAGAGACGCAGCTGGCATTAGATTCCTGAAACTTCCTCAGTTTTCGAACGGTCGCCCAGCGTGGCCGTTTTTTAGTATGCTTATCATGCACGGAAAGCATGGTGAATCCGTCTGATCACTCACACTTGACACATTAAAGAAGATTGCAAGATTGGTATTGGTCAGGCAAGCACATCACACTCCCAGTATACGGGTGTGATGCGTGATGACACTCAGCTCAGTGGGAGCAGAGCTGGTTCGATTCCAGCGAGTGTCTTATTAACGTTAAAGAGGTGGCACATGAACAGGGAAAATATATACGCTGTACTAGTAACTTTGGTTGCAATTGCGTCGCTGGTATTAGCATGGTGGGTCACATATATGTAGCAGAAATAAACCATTAAGCGGAGGTGTGGTTACATGCGACACACTGAGTATTGCTACATTAGTCCAGCAGAGAACCATTGCTATCGTGGCTTAGAGCGTTGGTTGGATGATAAGAAGAAACGTGAGCGTCGTGCTAAGAAGCATGGCGCTTTTAGTTTAGATAAAAATAAGGAGGAAGCAATTATGAATTTTGGTGAAGCAATTAAGGCATTGAAATTGGGTAATCGTGTTGCACGTAAAGGCTGGAATGGCAAAGGCATGTTTATTTATTTGGAAAGTGGAACTCTAATTACCCCAGATAAGATTCGTAACTTGACGCTCGCTAAGTCTACTCCTGATAGTCAAAAATATATCAATATTAACCCACATATTGATATGAAATCAGCAGATGGTTCAATCGTTGTAGGTTGGTTAGCAAGTCAAACAGACCTGTTAGCCAACGATTGGGAGATTGTTAAATGAGCAAACACAATAAACACACGAAGAGTCATAAGAAGTCAAAAGTTAAAGATCGTAAGCGTAAAGCTTTGCAGGCTCGGCGCTTGAATGAACTTAAAATCAAAAATAAAGTTAACAACATCCAATGAGAATAGGAGATCAATATGCTTAATAAAAATAATGCTGAATATCAAAAGATTGTCGATGAGTTGGCTAAACTAAAACCGGAGGCATCAAAAATGATCATGAGTGATAAGGTAAACAATTCTGCGGTCTCACAAGAGCTTAAAGATGGTGATATTGAAAAGGCTATCCACAATCATGCTGAAATCATGACCAAAGCTTATGACGAATTTGCTAACGTACCACTGATTGGCAGTAACTATGATTTTATGCTTTACGTGATGTTCAGAGAAGCCTGGAGTGATATTCCAGCGCCTTATGGCTCAGATAACTTTGTAAAATAGCTGTCTGACAATTATAGAGGTGAAGTCAAAATGAGATATGATGAGCTAAGGGATTATTTTAAGCAAGAGTCTCCCAGCAATGACATTAAGATGAAATATATTTATGCACAAGGAAAACTCATTAATGGAGTTGCCAGATATTATATTGATGGAATTGAATTTCTAATGATATTTAGTTCTGAGGCTCAATTTGCTAGTGGTGTTATGTATAGTTCAGAAGATATCAATCATATCAGTTCATTATTGCAGACACCATTTAGCGAACGGTTAACAGAGGATATGAAACATAAGCAGGAAAGGATGAGACAACGTGCCTAGGGTATTTCTTAAATATAAAAGAATGACTTCATCTGCCATGGCACCACATCAGGCACATCCAGATGATGCGGGATTTGATTTATATGCTGATCAAACTGTTTATTTTGCACCATTTGAAACTAAACGTGTTTCACTAGGAATTTCCATTGAACTTAATAAGGGATATTCGTCGGAGATTAGGCCAGAACCAGGGTTTGCCATTCAATCACCTGTTAAATGTATTCAGACGACTATCCGTAACGGATATCACGATGAAATTATGGCGACATTCACTAATTTATCTAATCAGTCTAATCAAATTAACAAGGGTGATAAGGTGTGCCAACTGGTTGTTCAGCATGATACTCAGGTGCAACTTACTAACCTTGATGAATAAGCCTTTATTGGTAAAGTAGTTACGTCAAATCAGCTGATAGATGCCGCGCGATCAGTTAAAATAACGGACTATGGTGGTACTGGATCTAGCCTCGATCACCAATACATAAAACATGAAATATGGAGGTGTGGTGGTATGTAATGAATAACCAGAAACAAGCTGAGAAGGATTATCTATCAGGAATGAAGTATAAGGACATTGCTGAAAAGTACCAAGTATCGATAAACACGGTTAAATCGTGGAAAAAACGATACGGTTGGCAACGCACACAAAATAAAAAGGGTGCACACAAAACGGCAAAAAGGGTGCACACAAAACCGAAAAAGGGTGCACACAAAATAGTTGATCAATTGGAAACCAATGGTCAATTAAACGAAAAGCAAAAGTTGTTTTGCCTCTACTATTTGCAACGATTCAATGCCACCTGGGCTTATCAGAAGGCGTATGGGGTGCCTTGGAACACTGCCAATGTAAATGGTCCAAGGCTACTAGTTAATGCTAGTGTGCGAGCAGAATTAGATAATCTTCGCATGATACGCGAACAGACAGAGGCCATTAAGGCGGATGATATTGTTCGAGAGCTTCAGCGCCAAGCGTTTGCTAACATCGGTGATTATGTGGAGGCCAAACGAGTCAAACATTTACGGTGGATGAAACATTACGTTAAGCAGGGACCATATATTAATAGTTCCGGAAAGCACTACGAATTGTTACCATACATTGATCCGGATACTGGCAAGCAAGGCTTCTATTATGAAAATGAAGTTGTTTTTACTGGTGACGGTGACACATCTTTACTGAAAACATTACGATTGGATAAAGGCGAAGCTGTTGTTGAAATCAACGACAAAGTTAAGGCACTTACTGAATTGCTAAAACATTATCCAATACCGAACAATTTACAATCTGCTCAAATACGTAAGGCAAAAGCTGAAGCAGACATTGCGGAAACGAAAGCTAAGGAAATTCAGAAGGTTAACCAACATGATGACAGTACGATAGTGGTTGATGATTTGGAGGACACTGATAATGACGGTGAAGACTAAGCGAACGATTAAAATATCTCAGCTTGTTAATCCGCACTTTAAAAAAATGTGGTCTACCAAGTGTTCTTATATCATTGCTAAGGGTGGCCGTGGCTCTTTTAAATCATCGACAATTAGTTTAAAGCTGCTGACGATGCTAAAGAAGCAGGCTCAGTTAGGCCATAAAGTGAACGTTGTCTGCATTCGGGAAAACACGGTTAATCTGCGCGACTCTGTATATGGTCAAATCTGCTGGGCAATTGATATGCTCCATATGACGGATGAATTTAAATATTCGGTATCACCAATGCGCATTACCCATATTTCATCGGGGAGTGCGTTTTATTTTTACGGTGGTGACAAACCAGAAAAGTTAAAATCCAATACCATTCAAAATGTTATTGCTCTTTGGTACGAAGAAGCATCTAACTTCAAGAGCGCTGAAGTTTTCGATCAAACTAATCCCACATTTATTCGTCAAAAATCTCCTTGGGTTAATGATGTAAAGGTATTTTATAGCTATAATCCACCACGAAATCCATACGATTGGATCAATGAGTGGATTGCTTTACAAGAAGAAAATCCGCAATGTTTTATTGATACATCAACATATTTAGACGATCAGCTCGGGATCACTCAAGAGCAACAGCTGGCACTGATTGAAACATACAAAAAGAATGATCCTGATTATTACAAATGGTTATATCTCGGCAAGATCATTGGGCTGGGAACCAATGTTTACAATATGAAGCTGTTTCATCCGTTAACTGAATTATTTACGAATGATCCGTTAGTTCGCATTTGCTATTCGATTGATGCCGGTCATATCAATTCGGCAACAACTTGCCTGGCGATTGGGGTTACTGCTAAAGGAAAAGTGATCTTGCTGCATACTTATTACTACAGTCCAGAGCATCAATCACGTAAAAAGGCACCAAGTGACCTGGTTCCTGAAATTAAGAGCTTCGAAGATTCGATGGACTACCAAGTACCAATTGGTAAACGGACAATCGATTCAGCTGAAGGTGCATTACGAAACGAGTTTGTTAAAGAATATAACGAGGTTTGGCATGGAGTAGCCAAGAGCGACGAAGCTACGATGATTGATTATGTATCATCATTGTTGGCACAAGGACGTGTGTACTATCTTGATACACCTGAAAACCAAATATTTATTAAGCAGCATGAGCAATATCAGTGGGACGAAAAGACAGTTCACAGTGATGATCCGAAAGTGGTTAAGGAAAACGACCATACTGTTGATGCCTTCAAATATTTTGCGATTGATAATGCTCGCAAGCTGGGATTGAAGATTGATCCGCATATCAATGCCAAAGTTAAATTGTTTAAGCGAGGTATTTAATGAATGAAAATTAGTGAAATTTTACAAAAAGAATACCCAAATATTCAAGATACGTTTATTTCCGGGCGGGATGCCTCGAACTTGGGGTGGAAGAACGACGAGACCATTAATCTGTCAGGCAGTGCTTATCTTGACGATAACGACGTCTTTCATTATTCCGCTAGTCAAAATATCAAGGACAATCCCATCGATTTGTTTAACATGATTAATCTGCATCGAACAAAGCTGATGCCAACCTACATTATGAAGCGCCAATATTACAAAGGCCGACATATCAACATTCTTAATCGCAAGCCAACGCCACATGGTGATCCAGACAACCGTCGAATTGTTAACATGCCTAAGAAGCTTGTTGACTCATTCAACGGTTATTTTATTGGGACGCCAATTGACATTGCTTATCAGGATACATCTGATGAAGGAACAGCGGAGAGCAACAAAGTTAATGACTTGATCACGGCGATGACCAAGCATCAGGTTCTGGACGATGTGTTTACGGAAGCTTCTAAATGGTCAAGCGTGTATGGACGCGCATATCTGTATCTTTACACTGACGAAAATGCTTATCCCTATATCACTTTCCTGGATCCTCTCAATACGTTTATGGTTTATGACAATACAATTCGAGATAAGCCGCTATTTGGCGTTACCTATAGTTACTATCCAGACAATAAAGGCAATGAGTCTTTACATGGGCAATTAATTGAGGTCAATGATACCGTGCCGTTCAGCAATTCAGCTACCACTAACGATTCATTAACCTTTGATGAAGAGCCTGATCCAGACACCGGAGTGGATGATCAGTTAGCACACCCATTTGATCAACTACCAATGGCAGAAATTATGGATAATGAGGAACGGATCGGCGTGTTTGATGATCTGATTAGCCTGGTCGATGATTTAGATAGCGCCATGAGTGCCAAAGCAAATGATTCTGACTCATTTGCGGCTAGTGTTTTGAAAGTGATTAATTCTGAACTTTCTGATGAGCAACTTAAAGAAATTAAAAGCTCCCGGATTCTGAATCTTTATCTTGATAAAGCATGGGCCGATACCGATGAGTCAAAGGCATTGCCAACGCCGGATGCGGAATTTATGGAAAAACCGACTGGGGATCAATTACAAGAGAACCAGATTCAGCATGATACTGACTTTATTTATCAGGTCGCACAGATTCCGAATTTAGACAATATCGATTTCAGTACATCGGCTGCTCAGGCCTTGGATTTTAAAATTCATTCAATGAAGATTAAGGCACTCAATAAAGAGACTAAGATGAAAAAGGCCCTTACTCAAATTTGGGCATGTGCATTACAGGCACAGGGGATCAATGTCGATGATGTTGATAACTTAGAGTACACCTTTAACTTTACAATCCCGCACAACTTGTTAGCCGAAGCACAGACAGCAAATGAGTTACAATCAACGACTTCTCAAGAAACGGCGATTGCTTCTCTTTCAAATGTTCCCGATGCTAAAAAAGAAATGCAGAAAATTGCCGCTGAACAAGATCAGCTGGCACAAGAAGCGAAGGCACGCACGCCTGACCCATACGCTGATAGTAATAACAGTCAGAATGATACTTCACAGACTAAAGGTGATGATTAATGAAGCCTATTAGTGAAGCTCAAGAGAAGAAGTATATTGCCAAACTACTTAAGAGTGATGAAGAATTATATGGTCGAGTTCATGATGCCTATCAAGTGGCATTACAAGAAATTGAGGATCATCTTAATTTCTTCATTGCTGAATACGGAGTAGCAGGTCTATTAAAATACGTTGAGCTGTTAAAACGGGATTCCGATCCTGATAGACGTCGTCTGCTTCATTTTCAAAGGGCGACGCTTAAGGATGATGATTCCCAATCTCAAAACCGATTTAAAGAATATAGCAGGAATGCACCAATTGATCGGTATCATACTTTGAATTCTTTAATTGGGTTCAGCATTGCCGGTGCTACCATCGCTACGATTAAATTACTTGGTCGAACGTTAAACAGTGATTTTAAACGGGACGTTAGTCGTCAATTCAATAACGATCGTTTAGCTAAAAAGGCTGGGGCGGATGTCGTGAAAGAAGCCAACATTACTAAGCGAGAGATCTTGCATAATTCCGAAAAGATCATCAGTACAACAATTAATGGCAATCAATGGAGCGACAATATCTGGCTCTACAACGATAACCTCGTTAACAACGTCCAATCATTAGTGGCTAAATCATTGCGAGCTGGATTAAAACAAGCAGATGTCAACCAGTTATTTCCGAGTATTCGTACGGCTAAACCACAGACGATAACTGGCTTATTTGAAACTAATGATGCTTATATCAGACGCATGATTGTTACCGAGCGAGCGCGCGTTTTAGACAGAGCGACAACGCAGGTATTTAGGTCGCAGGGAATCGCGTATTTCGATTGGGTAACTCAGCCAGGGGCGTGTGATAAATGCGAGGGGATCGCTGATGATGGCCCGTATGCTGTTAATGATGCAAACTCTCCAAGCATCCCTGATGATTCACATCCTAATTGTCGTTGCACCAAAATAGCACACGTTTCGTTAGTTCCATTATTAGGCGTTGCTGGTGCCATAGCAGCAGCTGACCATTCAAATGAAAATCAAACAAGTAATGATGAGCAATGAGTGTGAACTTCATTGCTTTTTATTTTGTCCCAAACATGCTTAAGACATTAAACTGCGCAAGGAATTAACAGCCGACAGGCTATAAACGGAGGCAACACATGGAATCAGATAAATCAAATATGAATTCGCAGTATTTTGCTGACGCCGGCCAAGAAGGTAGCCAATCCCAACCTGGTGCACAAGGTGGAGAAAGTGGCGAAGGTGGCCAGAATGCCAACAACAACACCGCAACAAACTCTGGTAATCAAAATGGCCAACCATCTCAAGACTTTATTAAGACTCTTGTCGACACTGTCACCAATAATGCCAATCAGAATCAAAACAATCAAAATACTAATGGTAATAGTGATCAAGCTGATAATGATGACACATCGTCAAAAGACAATACTGATGATAATAATGGCGATAACAGTAGCAATGACAAGACGTTTACGCAAACCGAAGTTGATAAATTGCTCAAAGATCGTGAATTTCGTGCCCACAAAAAAGGTATTGAAGAAGGCAAAAAAGCTGGTAAGAGTAACGCTGAAAAATACGCACAAATGACCGACGAAGAAAAGCAGCAGGCACAAATCAAGGAAATCCTTGAAGAAAACAAGCAGCTTAAAGCTGAAAAGAATCGATCAGATATGCGCAGTGAAGTGCTTAACCAGCTTAAAGATACTGGGTATCAATTTACCAACGAGGATGTTGACACACTGGTTAGTGACGATCCTGACACAACTAAGCACAACGTTGACAACTTCAAGTCAATGCTTGATCGAGTAGTTAAGATTACCAAGAAAAACATGTTTAAAAATAATCAAATTCCAAATAGTAATACACAGCAAAATAATGCTGCTCCTAGTTTTGGCGAATTAGTTGCTAAAAAAACGCTGGGAGATCCAGATAGATTTAAAGGAAAATTCTTTGATAAATAAAAAAATAGGAGATGTAACCTATGGCTGATACACAATACTTTGCCAACTCTGATCCAAGAGTTCGGCAAGATTTAACTGTTGGCTTACCAGGAACAATTGACAGTACAACTGTTACTGCTGGTTCCAATGGTAAGAAAGTTATTTTACAAGGTACTCCAGTCGGTGCGAAAGTTGACTGGCTAAGTGCCGATCAATCCGCAGGCGTTACCAAATTATCAGAATTTACGGGTGCGGAAGGACAAGTGTTTGCGGGCGTTGTTGCTGAAGACACAGATGTTACTGCAGGAGACGCAGACGTAACAATTTGGTTTGAAAATGTTTATTTGCGCCAGAAATTACTTGATAGTACTGTTGTAGCCGCATTAAAGGCGGTCGCTGGCAAGACATCCGGCGTTAAATTAATTAATCGATAAGGAGATGTTATATCGTGGCAACTGCATTTGATTTACTAACTTCCAATTACCTTCAGGGCTATTGGAACACTAATCCGCAATACACAGCTCCCTATTTGATGGAAGCTTTATTTACCCCCACTAAACAGCAGGCCGATAATGTTAAATTAATCAACGGCCAAGATCTATATCCGGCACCACTTGATTTAACCAAAGAAGATTCAGCAGCATTGCCTGTTGAACGTGGCTCACTTCAAACTGGCACATTGCCAACTTACAAATTTAAAAACAAGTTGAACCTTAATGAGTACGATTTTAAAGATTTGAATAATGCCATTGCATCTAATGACGAAAATTTGGTTTTGACCATCACTAAGAAACTGTATGATGATCAAGCTAATTTACTTTTACGTGCTCGGTTTACTCGCGAGTATTACGCTGTCCAAGCACTTTTGAACGGCAAGCTGCTTCTGGGTAATCAACTGGCAGACTTTGGCTATGAGTCATTCCAGAATATGAAAGTTGCTAAAGCATGGACTGATGATTCCTCTAATCCATATGATGACATCAGTAGCGTTAAGGATACTGCCTCGCAAAAAGTTGGCACGGCTTTAACTCGAGCCTTAATGAATTCAAAGACTATGTATATTTTGATGCACAATGCCGCACTAAAAAACACCATTTTTTCTGGGACGGTATCACCACAGGGAAGCATTCTTACTCAGCCTGTTGTTGAGCAATGGTTCTCAGCGTTCCTAGGATTACAGGTAGTTGTTTATGATAAAGGATGGAATAACAACGGTACGTTTGAAAAGTTCATTCCAGATGGCAAGATTATTTTCTTACCAGGGACTGCCAATGATCCGGTTGGTCAAATGAATTTTGTTGAAACACCGGAAGAAAGTGTTCCAGTTTCAGGAACGACTGTATCTGTTTTTGATACTGGTGTTTCTCTTTCAACTAGTGCTTCCTCAGATCCAGTGACGGTCAAGACAATTGTTGATGAGAAGTTTGTACCGACGATTACGGTAGCCAAGCAAGTGTTTATTCTTGATGTTCTGGCGAGCAAATGATTCGCCGCAGGCAAATGGAAAGCCAACCGTAACCAGTAACTCAGCACACTATGATTTGAAATAAGGAGGAAAGCTTATGTTCCCAAATCAAATTGATACATCCAGGAATTTTTCTAAAAATGGCAATGTTTGCTATACCGTGCAGCCGGGCGATGAGCTGTGGGCAGTCGCAACCGCCAACAATACCACAACTCGTAAATTAGCCAACTTGAATCGGATCTATCCGCAGTCTGATCTTGTTCCCGGCAAAGATATCATTATCTTTAAAGGATCCAAGTAGAAGGTGATCATATGGACTATCCATTTGACCAAAGTGAGGTCATTGCCAGTGTTAAAAGGCTGTCAGATGTTGATGTAAGCGATGATGCATTAAATGATTTACTTGAAATTGCTTATGGCCTGCTTAAGCCACTAAACATTCCTACTAATCAGTTTGTTTGGAACCAAGCCATGGAAATGAAGATTCTATCACTTATTTGGATCAATTCTGACCTTGGCAAAGGTATCCTGGTGGATAATTTTAAAGACTTACACACCCAATACAATGGTAATGCGACTAATCACTGGGAAGAGTTGCTAAATGACCTACTGAGCCGATATGGACATTCAAGGTGGCGAATTAAACTTGGCTGAGATATTTTCTGACGACAATAATTTCCCCAAGATTAAAGAGGAACTGCGATCCCTCAATCGATACCGAGTGGAAGTTGGGGTCATGGTGCCGGTTGGCAATAAATCTCTAGCATTCCTACAAATGATCGCCACCGTTAATGAATTTGGTGCTGAGATTTATCCTAAGAATGGTCCATATTTGGTCATTCCGATGAAAGATGGGAGCTTCTATAAGCTTAAGCACGTTAAAATCCCTGAACGCTCATTTCTTAGAGATGGCATTGACTTAGGGATGTTTCGCATCAATGAGCTTGTTGAACGTGACCTTAGTCGCATCATGAATAGTGAATTAACGGCTTATGAACTGTATGAAGATGTGGGTCGATTGATTCAACAACGGATCAAATATGAAATAGTTCTTAAAACTAGTCCCCACAATGCTGATTTAACTATTGAAAATAAGGGAAAAGACGATCCTCTAGTGGATACAGGCGCACTCCACAAGTCAATTGGTGTGAAGGTGATAGAAATATGAAATTCAGTAAAAAGAGTTTGATCAAACGTTATGGTATTCCGATTAGAATTTATCAGAACACGTCGTATCAGGACGGTGGCACCTCTTTAACGGGGGACTTTATGCGAACTGATTTCCGTAAACAGCCCTACACCGATGTTAGTGAACCGGTTGCGCCCGTTAGTCCTAATGCAAATGCTAATCAGATTATTTTGACGAGTGATGGTAAGAGCATTAATTGCAACCATGAATGGTATTCGTTGCAAGATGTCCCATTTGGGACGGTGGTTGCCATTAAAACCGGCGAGGATGAGGATCACTGGGAGTATTTGCAAGTGGTTGGTAAGGATCCGTACTATGGCCTGTCAGACGCTTGTATCTACTACCTACGTTCGAATAGTCAGGAGGTGAATAGCGATAATGAAGCGCACGATCAATTGGACGGAAGTAATCGCAATAATGCGACAAACGATCCGTTCTTTAACGAGTCTTGATGAAGCTCACGTGATTGAGGATTATTCTCTGGGTTCAAAACCGGCCTTGCCGTTTATCACTGTTCATCCACGTGGCAACATTATCACGCCCGTTCAACATCAGTACCCCATGCATGAACCAGTTGATACCCATATCTCAATCACGGTTCACGCAACATCAGAGTCTCGGGCACTTGACATCATGGACAACTTACAAGCCAATTTACGGGATCCTGAAATCCGTTATCAAGTTAAGCAGCAAGGAATTATCATTGTCGCGGTGCTTGATCCACAAGATCAAAGCGTGATCGGGATTAATAACTCGGAACAACAGTATGGATTTGATTTACAAATCAGACTAGAACGCAATTTTGAGTCCGATCAGCCAACTATTGAAGCCATCGATAGCAACAATGAAAAAATTACAAGAAATTAGGAGGAAACACTATGCCAATTACAAATGAACCACTTGGTCCAGTTCATACTTCGGTGAAAACCGTTCGAAAAGTTAAGGATTTGGGCGACCAGATCCCGAAGTATTTGATTGAAGATCCTGATGCAACTGAAGCCACGCAAACTCAGTACAACGACCTTCAGGAAGTCGGTGATGACTTTGACCCAGATACCTTAATCTATAAGCATGCTCAAGCCGCTTTTGGGGGTCCCAACCCACCAGAAGCGATTTTAGTTGTTCGGGCCGTTTCTGAAAACACTTATGTATCGCCAACTAGTTTAACGGTTGATCAAGCCTCAATCTCAGGTGTCGCCGGTCAAACTGGTAAAGTTACAACGACTGTTTTGCCAGCAACTGCCACCGAAAAGAATGTAACGGCAACGTCAGGTGATACCGATGTAGCGACCGTTTCACCAAATGGAGATGGCAGTTTCACAATTGTTTATAAGTCTGCTGGTCACACTACTATTACATTCAGAGCTGGGGTTAATGACGACATTACAACCACCACCAAAGTGACGGTTATCGCCAACACTGTGCCAGTAACGGGTGTGTCACTTGATAAGACGTCACTTTCTGGAACAGCTGGCGGCAATGATAAATTAACAGCCAAAGTTACGCCGGACAATGCAACTGACACGAAGGTTTCCTTTGCCTCTAAGGATTCAAGTATTGCCACGGTCGATGACACTGGTAAAGTCGCCTACGTTAAGGCTGGTGAAACACAAATCACCGCCACAACAGAAGACGGTAGCTTCACTGCCAACTGTGATGTGACTGTAGCAGCGAGTAAATGATTCGCCGCAGGCAAAAGGTAATCCAACTGTGACAAGCAATTCAGTACATTACGATTTGAAATGAAAGAAGGTTACTAACTAATGGCTGACCAAAAATTTGACGGTTACTCAAAGGATGATCTAACTAAAAAGTTAGTCGATGGCGAAACGGGTGGTGTGACATTCGATAATCTTAAGCCAGTAACGGATTATGATTTTGTCGCGACGTATGCTGGCCAGGACCCAACAAAGGCTGGGACAGATTTAGGAAAAGTAACAACTGCTAACCCGCCAAAAATTGCCGTTACTGGAGTTAAGTTTGGTGAGGACTCAACTAACATCGATGTTGGTGAAACCAAAGATCTTGTTGCAACTGTTAGTCCGGATAATGCGACTAATAAGGCACTTAAATATTCAACTAGCGATGCGACAATTGCGATTATTGATGCTGATTCTGGTAGCACAAAAGGTATTAAAGCGGGTTCGGTCACGATTACTGCTACATCTGTCGATGATGCATCCAAGAAAGCAACGGTTACTTTGAACGTACAAAAACCAACAGTTAATGTAACCGGCATTACTGCCGATAAGACTTTGAACGTTGACGTTGGTAAAACCGCCAAAATTACGGCAAGTGTTCAACCAGATAATGCTACTGACAAAGGTTTAGCATTTGCTTCGGAAGACGCAACAATTGCCACGGTTGATGCTGATGGAACAGTTCATGGTGTCAAAGCAGGGAAAGTGAATGTAACTGTTTCTGCTCATGCTGACGGTTCAAAGACTGCTACAACGGCAGTCACTGTTACCGCCGCTTAACAAAATATAAATTACTGAACTCCGCGGTAAACCCGTTGGGGCTCTTTTTTTAAGGAGGAACAAATTATGCCTGATTCAAATAATTTAATTTCCGCGGTTAAAAAGTTCTATAACTCCGGGGATGAATATCTAATTCCAGTGGGAATTAATAAAGATAAAATTCCAGCTCTTTCAAATTATATTGAGGCTCAAAACACCGGCATCCTACTTGTTGATGTCGATAATATTTCTGATACTGCCCCATATGCTTCAAACGAAAATACAGCAGCATTTAAAACCAACACTGATGATACACATGCCAACGTTCTTTCATCTGGTTCTGTTGGTGGCGTAAGTGCGTTACCTATTGGCAGCTTTGATCTGGCCAATACATCTGGTTTGGATAGCAGCGTTCTGCCACAAGATCAATTGTCGTTTCAGCAGGATCAACTGACACCTTACACAGAAGGTAACATCAACACTTACTACTATGCTCAAGGAATGCCAATTGTGCGTGATGGCAAGACGTTAAGTGGCAACTATATCGATATGCTTCTTGGCCGTGACTTTATTATCAAGCACAGTAACAAGGAACTTACCAAAATTATGGTTAAGAATCCCAAGATTTCGTACGACATTACTGGAATTAACTTGCTTAAGTCGGGCGTTGAGAGCGTCTTTGATCAACTCTATCGGAATGGTGGCGTTGGCGAAAAAGATAACGGAAAACCGGATTATACCGTAACCGCACTACCGCGAGAGGATATGAAGGACACTGATGTCTCACAACGTATTTATCGTGGCTTATTTTGGCAGTATCACCCAGCAGATGCTATTGATGATGTTTATATTTCTGGCGAAATTGACCTTTAAGGAGGAAATTGATAATGCAACTTACACAACACACATTCGATCCATGGGAAGTGTCAGTTCAAATTGATGGCCTCCCATTTACGGATTTTGGTACTGGCGATAAAGTAGCTGTTGCCTGGAACAACGATAACGTTACTGATTCGGTTGATAATAACGGTAATGGTAAATCTGCTATTAACCATGATCATTCTGGTACATTTACGTTTAGCATTGATCCTAATGCTGCCAATTATGCCCATCTCATTGACTTGGCCAACAATTTAACCGGCGTCCCTGTATCAGTAACCTCAAGTTTCGCTCACTTCCATACAGATAGTGCACGAATTACTCGTCCTGTTGATACAACTCTTAACGCTGCATATCCAAGCGTCAGTGTCGTATTCAAGGCGTCGGTATTACAAGTGGATCCTGTCACTACTGCATAAAGAGAGACAAATAACGAAGGAGACTTTTTAAGATGACTGAAGAAACAAAGACTAAACAAACTGTAAAAAAAGAGGTTGAAGAACCTATTAAAGAACCAAAATTGGTTAGAACTGAACGAAATGGCATGATTGTTGGCTCTGTAACCCTTTGGGACAAAAAGACCAAGCAAAACATTAAATATCCCTTCAATTTTCCGGGCGTAGAAAATGCCGTTAAGTTTACTGACTTGGCAGATGTTAGTCGTCATGCCTACTGGGATGCCTTTATTAACGGTAATGATGATCTTGGACTTAATCCGCTTATTGGTACGCCCACTGTTGGCGGAAAACCGGAAAAAATGAGTTGGAAATTCTGGGAAAATCATTCTGGCGTTATGAAGGTTTGCTCAGAAGCTGACCGGTTTCTTGTGCAAGAACTTAACTAATCACTTTATTCGTAAAACGGATCTTGAGGCATTAATTAATAAATCAACGTCTCAATCAATTGGCTGGACTGCTTATATCTATAATGGGTTAGAAAGCGGACTGCCTCGGCCAATTAAGTATATGAATGCTGATGAACTGTCTGTCTTCAATTGGGCGATTTCTAAGC
>NZ_BCMI01000031.1 GCF_002217985.1 Secundilactobacillus pentosiphilus | reverse complement strand
CATCAGATGAATTATTGTATTTCATCTGACAACCATAAAGGGATTATCGCAAAACCCCGTGGTGACGCCTTTTTTGTTTTTCGAAGTGCTATAGGCTATTATGGGTTTTCAGGCAAAGTAAGCCAAAAAGTAAGCCAAAAAGTAAGCCAATTTTGGAGCTAAAAACCTAAATAATTTGCCATTAAATCCGTTGCTTTGTTGCGTTCGTTTTTAGTGGTTGCAGTGTAAATATCCATGGTCGTTTTAATTGAGGTGTGACCAAGTTGTGACTGTAAAGCTTTAGGTGTGACACCAGCTTCCACAGCCAGGGTTGCATATGTGTGGCGAAAAGCATGGACGGTAACTTTTTTAAATCCATACTGTTTGATGATCTTGTGGAGCCAGTTGTTCGGTGCCATGGTTTGCAGTACCTGACCTTGTTCGCCAGTGAATATCAACGAGTCGGGTGATACTGATTGGAAACCATGTCGCATTAAATAACCACGCCATTGCCTTAAAACATTGACTGTTTTGTGATCCAGGAAAACCGTGCGGATGCTATGCTGCGTTTTTGGCGGTTGGATGATCAAGTGGTGTTTATCACCAACTGCTAAAGTTTTGGAAACTGAGATAGAACAGTCCTTAAAATTAACGTCTGACCACGTAAGTGCCAAAATTTCCGACTTGCGCATACCACTGAAGGCAGCTAACCGGAAAAAGGTATAAGGTTGCCGTCTTGATTCATCAGCGCTTAAAACGGCTAAAAATCGCTTTAATTCATCACCGGTGTAATAGTTTTCGGTATTGGGTTTAGCGATGGTATTCTTTGGCACAATGATTAACTTGGCCGGATTACGGTCAATGATTTGTAACCGCTCTGCATAAGTGAATATCCGACTAGCATAGCTGATGTACATCTGGTATTCGTGATAACCGTGCTCAAACCAGGCGTTAACGACCTTTTGAACCTGCATCATATCAATGTACTTGATCTTATACTTGCCAAATTTCGGCAATATCTGCCGGTTGTAGATCAATTGAGCAGTATGCCAGGTTGATTCTTTAACCGTATGCTTGTACTGCTCAAACCAAAGGTCAAAGACTTCTTGGTAAGTTGCTTCTTTTTGCGGTTGATCAGTTGGTAAGCTGCCGGTTTCTTCAACCTGCGCCTCTAACCGGTCAAGTTCTGTAATCGCTTGACGGCGAGTTTTAAAACCACGACGGCGGGTGGTCGTTTTGCGACCTGTTTTAGGATTGATACCGCCGTATATCTGGAATTCATAACGATCCTCGTTCTTTTTGTTTTTATATTTTTTAATTTTTGCCATCTGTTTATCCTTTCACCGGGGTGGATGATTGGATTAAGTTAGGTTGTGGCATCACCTCCTTTAAGTTATGATATTAAAAAGGGTGGACTTCATCCGTATATGTATTTTCGTAGGCACATCTCAAACTTTGGCGAGGGCGGGATGTGTTTTTATTTCATTTAAAATTAATCTATAGAGCGGAATTTACCATCTTTATATCTAAAATGCCATTGCTTACCACCGTATCCCTTGCCAAGATTACGCCATTTAGTATCAGTGTAAATTTTGGAGCCAGGAGCAAGAATAGTATTTTTACCAGGTACTGTTAGTGAATCAATCGTATGACCATTATTACTCCAATACATAGGGTTCTGATAGGCATTATACGGAGTTACAGAACCGGCATAAGTGTAACCTTTAAACTGACCATTAACTTCTATGGCTAGAAACTTTTGATTTACTTTTTTAGCTAGAATTTTAGTCCCTTGAGATTTGATGGTGTATGAGCCAACTGAATCAGTCTGAGTAGGTTCCGTTGTTAATTGAAGATGTGAGTTTTGCGTATAACCAGTTTCATATTTACTGGTTGAAAATGATTTACTAGCAGCAACTTTGAACCCAAGCTTTTTCGGAGAAAGTTGTTGAATTTTTGAAGATGTTTTACTTTTTGAAGTGGCCTTTTTTGTTGTTATCCAAGAAGTGTTGCCTCTATTTGTTACCCAAAAGTACTTGGAAGTGTTTGTCATGCCTGATCCCTTAACATACCAAGCATAGTGTAGCTGGTTTGATTTTACGTAGATATGTGTCCCAGAATGTAATGTTTTATGACTAACAGCATATGATTTATAAAGTGGATTAGTCATTTTCATTTTGTATGCCGTCGTAGTCTTTTTTACATATACATGACGATAATTGTACCAATAGTGTGAGCCATATTTAGCCATGGCTGAAGCAGTAGTTGCCGTAGAAAACGACAACAGCATAGTTAAACCTATAGTAATCAAAGTTCTTTTCTTCATAATTGTATTCTCCCAAACAAGCCAGCTTTTAAGGTCATCAGTATTTGGACTAAATAAATGCTGTTGTTATTGCTTAACAATAAATAACTTATCTAAGTCCATCATAGTAACCGATATATGATCATATTTTTCTTCTGCCATACCATTGGCTTCCATACTATCGGTTATGGTTCCAGGCCCAATTGAGATTCCAAATCCCGTAAGTATATTGCCCTTATCTATTTCTTTCTTGCCTTTATAAGAACCAACAAAATATTCACCATTAGATTTAATTAGATATTTAGTATCATTTGTATCCGCATTATAAGCAACTGACAAAACTTTTGCTTTGTTAAATTTAAGTTTTGAACCATAATTCGTTGTAGCTGAGCTGGCAGTTTTGTAGGAACTCTTATCATTCCATTTCTGAATTTGTGAGCTTTGACCACAAGCAGTTAGCCCAAAGGTTAAAAATAATAATATAATTACAAACTTTAAAAATTTCTGCATGATTGACCTCCGATGCGACTATAAATTATTACATAAGTTTAAAATTCTCAATCACGGTGTTTATTCAGCGTATAAAATTACAGAATTAATAATGTTTATATATTCCGGGTTATTAACGACATTTGATGATATAACTTTTGAAAGTCCACTAGTGAGTGGGTTACCTTCATAATCATTTGCTAATACTTGTGCATCCGAAAAATTTAACTTTTGCTGATACATTAAATAATCTAACAGTCGGTTATAATTTGCACCATAACTTGAAGAAAACTCCTTTGAAAACTCATTTTTTAAATTTTTTGTCTTTAAAATCATTGCGACCAGTGCTTCCTCAGGAATTTGCATCATAGCTGCACCAAAATTAGCTACTGCCTCACAGTATTGCTCTTCTGGGGAATAATCTCCACGCGCAAATACGTCAGAAAATGATTGACCAGGTTTTCCAGTTTGTACATCATTAACTAAGTGGTTAATTTCATGTAGTTTTGTGAAATTTTGTCTCCCCTCATTAACACTAGAATTAAATCCTATTTCGTAGAATCCATGGTTTCCAATCATTAAAGATCCTGCAAATATACGTTTGGGTTTGCCAGTAAATGTAAAAGGGACGAATTCTACATGATATGCTAACTCACAATAGTGGACGTAATCATTCGTTCGCAAGTTACAGGTTTTAGTGTCAAAGTAATAGGCTATGTCATTTGCTAAATCACTATAATTAATTAAAGCTTCATCATATGCTTCTTGTAAGTCGCAATAATTTAAATTTTTGTATCCATATGCCAATATTATTCCCCCGATTCACGCTTTTTAAGACGTTGGGTTAGAAAATCAGTATAAACGTCCAACTGTTCTTTTAATTCTTCAACGTCATCATCATCCAAACCCGCTGTATTAATTCGATAATAACTAACAGGGTCCTTGCTTGGATGTCTATCCAACAAATAATCTGTAGATACACCAAAATAATCTGCTACCTTTTTAACTTTATCAATTGATGGAGATGTTTTGGTCCACTTATACAGAGATCCATTTGAGAAATCCAACTTTCGTTCTACTTCAGCAATACTAACGTTTCTAGTATCTGCTAGCTCTTTTATTCGGTAGTAAATGTTCATAATTATCCCCCAAGTTAGAATATATTGCTTTACAGGGAATATATTACGTGATAAGCTATTGGTGTTCTCGGGGCAGGGAACACATCAAAGCGTATCAGGAATATATACCTGAATTAGCTTTATTTAATGTGCCTTAATAATAGAATATATTCTGTCATTAGTCAATACAGCATATATTTAAATTACTTAGGAGGTGAGAATGTGGAAGTATACAGTGCCATTAAGGTAATAGCGCGTCAACGAAACATCAGTATATATCGTATTGAACACGATTTAGGTTTGACTAGTGGAATCATTAGCAAATGGGATAATGCCATGCCCAGTGCAGATAAATTGCAAGCAGTCTCTGACTATCTTGGAGTTACATCGGCATATATCTTAAACAAGTCAAAAGAAATTGAGGTGATATAGGTGGCAGGTTCATCATTAGTAAGTTTGAAAGAAAAGCAAGTTGTTACCAGTAGTTTAAATGTTGCCAAAACCTTTGGGAAACAACACAAGCATGTGCTAGAAGCTATTGACAATCTCGTAGCCGAAATTTCGGCCACCAAATCTAGTAGCCCAAAATTGCGTAGCCAAATGTTTGCTGAAGGTACTTATATCAATAGGGGTAAAAGATACCGACAAATCTTTATGAATCGTGATGGCTTTACTCTGTTGGCTATGGGATTTACGGGGTATAAAGCTACGAATTTTAAGTTGGAGTATATTGAAGCATTTAATTCGATGGAAAAGACGGTTGCGACCAAAGCCAAAGATTCATACATGATTGACGATCCAGTTGAAAGGGCAAAGCGGTGGATTGAAGAACAACGTAAGACCAAAGAACTGGAAGAAGAGAATACCAGCATGCAACCGAAAGCAGTTTTTGCGGATGCAGTAGCAGTATCGCACACAACAATTCTAGTCGGCGAGTTAGCTAAGCTATTAAAGCAGAACGGTATTGATATTGGTCAGAGACGGTTGTTCACCTGGTTAAGAGAAAATGGTTACCTCATCAAGCGCAAGGGCACTGATTGGAACATGCCCACACAGCGCTCAATGGAGATGGAACTATTTGAAATTAAGGAAGGCAGTTTTGCTCATTCAGATGGGCACACGTCAATCACGAAGACCGTAAAAGTCACTGGTAAGGGTCAGCAATACTTTATCAACAAGTTTCTTAATATGAGCGCGTAAATCGAGTGGCAATTATGTAAGTCAATCTAGAAAAAAGGAGATTTAAGCAAATGGCTGATAAACAAAATGATGAATCATTACCAGATAAGGAAGTCGTTTTACATCGGTTTCTAAATAAATTTTCGCGTGAAGAGCAGCCATATGTTCTTTCAGATTTGGAAAAACCAATAGGTATTGGGGAGAAAATAGTTCAATTATTAAAAAAAGAAGACGTAACGTATGACGATGCATACGCAAGTCTTCAATACGCCTACGAATTGCTGAAGTATAAGTCAAACTTCATTAATTTGTAGGAACTTCTTCAAGTAATGAAATAGGTTCGAAAACAGAGTTCGAATCTGTCATTAAGAAAGGTATTTTGAGACCAGATTCCTCATTTTTAACATCATAAGTGAATTGAGAAACAGGGTCTCCCTCCAAGTTGCTAACAAACTGTGAAATTTCCATAAATAATATCTCAGGATATTTCAAATTAAGACGAATATTGTATTTATCGCTGAAATCTTGTAGACGCGAACCATTAATGAAGTTGAAAAGCAAGTGAGAATTAGTGATTTCGCGTTCTCCATACCATTGCGATTCCTCACTATTTCTGATTAATCGAAGGTTCTGGATTCCACTTGGCAGGCCTTCTACCGATTCCTTATAAAACTTACCGGTCATTAAGGAATCGTTGTATTTGAACAGCAGGATATAGTTTGGCTTAACTAGTTTGTTAATCCATTGGAGCAAATACTGAAATGCTTCCATTTGTGCATGAGTCAAAGTCATCACCTCCTTTACTCAATCAGTATAGCAGTGGTGAATTTAAAAGAGGAAGCATCAGAAGCCAGATCATTTTATTACCAAGATTCTAATCAATATGAACAAGGCAGGTGATCACATGAGTGAGGCAAAAGAAATGATCCAGTTTGGCCGGTATTTGAACTTTAAAAATGCCATGCGCTATATGGATATCAAAAGCTATACCACGCTACACAAGATGATTGCTAAGGGCTTAAAAATAACGGAAACACCATATGGAGTTCGAATCGATACCAAGGATATCGACGAATTCATGAAGCAATTTAAATACTAAATCCGGGGTGGATGAATGGTGTTTCGAAAGGAAGGGTTTTATGAACACAAATGACTATGTGTTTTATGGCAAGTGTCTTGTGGTTGGCACCATTGCATTGCTCACTTTAGCTTTTGCTGGTGGTTTAGTTTGGGCTATTAGTGAGGCGGTTAAAAATCCGCATGATTTCTTCGGATGCTGACATTGATTGCGATTTTCTTACTGGCAGCATTCGTTGAATGGTTTGAGAGGAGGTAATCTCATGAACCAAAACAAAAAAGATCATTCGAAATTAACGAATGATCCAGATAAAGAACCGAGTTTTTTGTTTGTAGCCAATATTAGTCTGTCCCTTTTTAGCATTGCTATTGCTATTATTGCACTGTTTTCAGCGCGATAAGACTGATGATTAGGGCAGCCAATGAAATAGCAATTGGCAACAGTACCCAATTGAATTTAAAAAGTGATTTTCGGCCGATGGAGGTAATTTCAAATTTTGAGCCAGCTGTGTGTTTCCTAAATACTCGTTTGGAGTCTATTTCGGGATAATCCAGCTGAACTATCCAGTCATTCTCAATCATGTAATCCAGGTATTTATATTGTTCTGGAATCCACATGCCTGCTTTTAAATTCATGATGAATAGATGAAACCAGATTGATAAATTCAAGCTCTCCACCTCCGTACTTGTCAGTATACCGGGATTAAAAATAAAAAAGAAGGTAATGAACATGAAAAAACGAAGTATTGGCGATTTAGCCTATTCCAATCCTCAACGGAGTTGGTTATGGAAACTATTGCATAAAAAAGTCGACCACCGCAAATGGTCGACACAGAAAAACAATTTTCAAAATCATTATATCACGAGAGAAGGCTATTTGACGATGGTACGCAGTAACCTAAAGTACTTGAAACGAGACGTTAAACTCTGTGAAGCACGCATTGACAAGACACCTGCTAATCAAACGGATGCACTTGAATATTGGTTCGAACATTTGGATTTAGCAAAAAAGAATCTGCTGATGTACGGAAAGTTAGAGGTGGTTGCTAATGATCAATAGAGTGGTCTTAACCGGGCGTTTAACTCGGGATGTTGATTTAAGATACACAGCTAGTGGAACCGCAGTTGGTAATTTCACCTTGGCAGTTGACCAGCGCTACAAAAGTCAAAACGGGGAGCGTGGTGCTGACTTCCCTCAGTGCATTATTTGGCAGAAGTCGGCTGAAAATTTAGCCAATTATACCCACAAAGGGTCACTGATTGGTGTTGAAGGTCGTTTGCAAACGCGCAAGTACACCAATAAGGACGGCCAGGATGTTTATGTAACTGAAGTGGTCGTTGAGAACTTTGCGTTTCTAGAAGCGAGGCGAAACAACACTAGTGGATCAAGCAACGGGACTGGGAATGGAAATCAGCCAGCTAATGATGCAAACAACAATACCCATGCTCAAGGTGGCGACAACCCTCGAACGAACCCTAAATCTGATCCATTTACGAATAACGCGGACTCGATAGATATTTCTGACGACGATTTGCCGTTCTAACGGGGGTGAGCAGATGACTAACAATTTATTAATCAGCGAACCGCCACTGCAAGTACTACCGTCACTCGCAATCAAGGTTGGGTTAAACGAAGCCATCATCTTGCAGCAGTTTCATTACTGGTTGCAACGCTCGAACAATATCCGTGATGGTGAGAAGTGGATTTACAACTCTTATGCAAAGTGGGCACAACAGTTCCCTTTTTTCTCAGTTCGAACAGTTAAAAGAACAATTTTATCACTAGAAGAAAACGGGTATTTGATTAGCGGAAACTTTAATACAGCAGGGTTTGACAAGACAAAATGGTATCGAATCAACTATGAAAAACTAGGGGGTCAACGATTGGGACAGAATGACCCAACGAGTGGGACAGAACGTCCCAACGGATTGGGACAGAGTGACCCAGCCAATACCAATAGATTACCAGAGACTACGCAAGAGACTACAAAAGACTCTAGTGCGGATGAATCCGCACCGCACTATCCATACCAGGAAGTTATTGATTATTTGAATGCTAAAACCGGTAAGAAGTATCGGAATACTAAAACGAACCAAGGATTAATGCGACCCCGGTTTAACGAGGGCTTTACGCTATCCGACTTTAAAAAGGCTATTGATCATCAAGTACTAGCCTGGGGCAATGACCCACGGATGAGTGAGTACCTAAGGCCCAGTACGTTGTTCCGAGCCAGCAAGTTTGAAGGCTATGTCAATCACAGTGTGAATGGTGGTGAATCGTATGGTGGAATTGAATTCTGATTTTCAAGCAATGCTGCCCGGCAAAGTTAAAGAAACGGATGAGCTGTGTCCAATTCATCATATTCCATTGGTTGAAATGAGTTGGAGCAATGCCAAACCGTTTTGCGTTAAGTGCCGTCAACATCAAATGGAACAAGAAGAACGGGAAAAGGTTGAACAGCTACAGAAAAAACTGTATTGGCGCAGGACTAAGCAAGTCCTGACTAAGGATTCAATCTTTAGTGATCCCGACTTAAAACCAGCCACGTTTGCCAACTTTAAGCCTAGCTCACCAGAGAGTGAGAAGAACTTAAAACTCGCCCGGCACTGGGCAGGCGAGTATCTCAACCCGGATAATGCCTTTAACGTGATACTAACTGGGCTACCAGGTCGTGGAAAATCACATCTAGCACTCTCAATGCTCAAAGCAGTTAACGATAATGGCCAACGTCCGATGTCTTGTCTTTTTGTGAGTGTGAACGACCTGTTCAGACTGATCAGAGACAGTTTCAACTTTCCTGACAGCAGATATACCGAGGAAAACATGGTCAACCTGCTAGGAAACGTTGATTTGCTAGTCCTAGATGATTTAGGTTCGGAAGCTTCCTTCAAACGGGCTACCAGTGAAGCTAGTGAGTTTGTTCAGCGGACACTATTTGGCATTCTGGATCAGCGCCAGCGGACAATCATCACTACTAATCTGACCAGTAAACAGCTGGCCGCGATCTACAACCCTAAAATCATTTCACGGTTAGAGAAAAACATCCGTGGTCACATCATCAGTTTTACGGCAGCCACGCCAGACAGCAGAGAAAGGATCGAATTCTAATGACATCAAACACTGATTCATGTCCTTACTGTCAAGGTACAGGGCGAGTACAAGAAGTGACTGGCTACGGAACGATTTGTATCGGCCCATGTGAACATTGCCATGCTAATGTACAAAATCAGCAGTCTTTTGAGCAATTAAAACGCAGATTTGAGCAGGAATGGAGTGATTGGCGTGCAACTGACCGGCAGAGTAACTGAAGACAACGATGGACAGTATTCAATCAAGCTTGATCCCGAATCACTTGAGAACGCCAGCAAGATAGACGCAACTGGCTATCATGCAGTTTTAGACATTGAACTGATTGACCGGATCACTATGGCACAACGAGCAAAGATTTATGCACTGATCGGTGAAATTGCTGATTTTGCTGGATATCGTAAGCGCAGTTTAGAGCTAAAGCAGAGTCTGAAAAAGATGTTCATGGATGAAAATGACATATCAGGTATGTTTTCCCTGAGTGATTGCAGCAAACAGATTGCCTCTGATTTTTTGGAGTATCTTATCGGATTCTGTTTCGAATGGAACATCCCGTTTGCCAGTTCAACTGTTGATGCTATCCGTGAACAACCACGCTGGGACTTCTACTGTTTAAAATATCGCAAGTGCACCATCTGTGGCGAACATGCAGACATTGCTCACGTGCATGCAGTTGGTATTGGGCGAGACAGAGACCACATTAGCCACGTTGGTAATAGTGTGATGGCACTGTGCCGAAAGCATCATATCGAACAGCACACAATTGGCATTCATAACTTTATGAACAAATATCACACCAAAGGCTTAAAAGTCACCCCAGAGATTGCGGAGATGCTTAAACTAGGTAATTTCCGCACGGTCCGGGGCGAAGATATCATTTCTACGAAAGAAGGATAACCATGACAAAATCACTGATCAATATCGACTTATCGAAAATCTCCAATGGCGCATTGCAGGAAAAGTTTGAACGGGAAATGCAAAAGGTAGTTGCTAATCTGATGGATCCGAATACGGATGCCACCAAGAAACGCAAACTGACCATGACATTGACCTTACAAACGGATGATTCCCGTAGCGTTGTATTTATGGACACGGAAGTTAAATCAAGCTTGGTACCAGACAAATCGGTTAACTCCAAATTATTGATAGGCTTGGACGACCACAAACAGCCAGTTGCTAACGAACTTAAATCAGGCACACCTGGTCAGACATTTATCGGTGATGATGGTAAATTGCACACTGATACCGGTGAAGACGTCGACCAAGTCGAAGCTAAACAAAAAAACAAAGTTATTGATCTCCAACACGGAAAGGAAGCCTAACTCATGGAAGAAAAAGACGCACTCGAATACCTAGCTAATTTAGCAAACACTGCCAATGAAAAGAAAATCACGTTTGATAAATACGGCAGCGCATTTTTGATCGGCGATGATGTTCATCCGTGGCACCCAGATACCAATGCGGACGAAGAACTGCAAACGCATACTTTACAATCGGTGGTCGATTACGCACACAAGTTGCCGGAAGATAAGCCCTACTTTATCCACGTGGTCAGCCCAACGCTAGTTAGAGTTAGAGGTTTTCTTAATGGCTACGGAGAACGCAACGAACTTTTGATTGCTCAACCGTGGAATATCTGGGACAAACAAGATGAGTTCTTTGACCGTGAGCAACTCAATATCATGCTGCAATCTATGTTTGTGGATGACGAGGAAACCGACAAAGCTATCCTGCTTAAATTTATCGGTAATTTACGTGAAGAAAATGCTCAGACAGCTAGTGATGACGGCATCACTCAAAAGGCCACTATGAGTACCGGAATTGCCTCACAGGATACTGTTATCGTACCCAATCCGGTCAACTTGCGTCCATTTAGAACCTTTACGGAAGTTAAACAGCCTGAAAGCCAATTTGTATTCCGCATGAAGCAAGGCATGCAAGGTGCACTATTCGAATCCGATGGCAGTGCCTGGAAGAACGAAGCAATCGACAACATCAAAACGTATTTGAATGATAATTTATCCGAATTGGAGAATATCACGATTCTGGGATAGCCAGCAGTTTGATTAATTCTTGGGGAAGTGAGCGCATGAGATCCAACAAGTTCATTCAACGGGTTTACGAACTTGAGAAAAAATACAACGGTTTCGTGAATATCCCGGACGACGAATTAGCCAAGTTCAGAAAGTTTGAAAAACGGTATTTTGGCAAAAGTGATAACAAGATTGAGAAGCGGCGCAAATACACCCGGTCAAAACGTTTCCAGGACGCCTTTAACACGTATCTTAAACGCACCCGAACCGTGGACATGACAGCGGTTGAGATTGCTAAGCAGATGAATAACAGTCCGGAATTAACGGATGACGGGCGGTATTTCATCAGCAGTGTGCATGCTGCACAATTATTGAAGTCACGTAAACGAAAGTATAAGAGGTGATTGCTATGTATCACGTAGGTGACAAAGTAAGTTGGGAACGCGATGGCATCCGTCATTACGGTTTCATTCAAGCGCTGATCAACCGTGGTGCATACGTCACCGCCATGGTTGAACATCATGAGCTGCCACTAGAACAGTTACGAAAAGTTGGCAGTGACTTTATTTAAAGGCAAAACGTTAGCACGCACATCGATTAAGCGGATGAAAGATACATGAGGTGATTGAATGAAACGGATATTAAACTATCCAGGAAGCAAATGGAATATGGCTAGATACATTATTTCGCTTATGCCACCGCATACCACATACCTAGAACCATTTTTCGGTTCAGGAGCAGTGTTCTTTAACAAAGAGCCAAGTAAGATTGAAACAATTAACGATATAGATGGACGTATTGTTAACTTCTTTAAGCAGTGTCGTAACCACCCAGTTGAACTTTCGCAATTAATTCAATTAACGCCACTTAGTCGTGAAGAATACCAATTGAGTTATGAGATTTCAGACGATCCATTGGAAGATGTTAGACGCATGATGGTACGAAGTTGGCAAGCAATCGGCGGTAAGACTTCTGACCATACTGGTTGGCGAGCAAATATAGACCTGAATGGCTCTAAAACGACTGAGTGGAATCACATTGATGAACGTATTTTAGCAGTTGCCAGTCGCCTTAAAGATGCCCAAATAGAGCATCAGGATGCTTTCAAATTGTTGGAACGATACAACCGACCTGACGTACTGACCTATGTTGATCCTCCTTACTTGATGAGCACTCGGAGTAAACGCCACTATGCTTATGAATTCAGCGATGCTGACCACGAGTCATTACTTAAACAATTAGTTGATTTTAAAGGAAAGGTAATTCTTTCGGGTTATGCATCGGATATGTATGAGGAATACTTGAGTGATTGGAATCATGAAATGAGAATTGCCAGTGTTGAAACGGGTAGCAAACGTACAGAAGTTCTATGGTGCAATTTTATTGCTGAAACATCAACTAAACAGATGGAATTATTGAGGATGTGAACTAATGCAGACGGATGAAGTGAAATTTATAAAAGAATGTTTTAGTCGAGTTCAAGAATATCGGTGGGAACCTACTAGCAATCCGTATTATAACCAATTGCTAGTTTGGATTAACTACTGGGATTTACCATTTTTCATGCAACAAGGTCAGCAGTTCTTAGATGGTGTGTTCTTTCCAAAAGCTGACTTACAAGATGATGGTGTTTGTTTCGACTTATTGGAATTAGTCGGCGATGAATATGAGGAAGATATGAAGATTATCTTTCCGATGGAAGTTGAGGAAAACAAATGAAAACGAGTGAATTTCTTAAAGAAGTTAAGTCATTAGGATTCAGTGCTTTTGTTGATGAGCAAAAATATGTATATGTTTCCATTCAAAGCTACGGAGACGACTGGTTTATATGTGTTGGGAACGATTGTACCGGCAATATAGATATCGATGCTGGTTATTTTAAAAATAACGGTGAAGATTTTGAAAAGATTACTAAACTAGCTGTTGACTATGCATTTACACCAGTTTCTGAGCGTGAAGATGAACCGAAATTCTGTGTAGCTGTATCTCCTAGCTATTACAAAGATGAAAGTGTTTGGTATTTAGGCTCTCGCAAAGCTGGTTATGCAAACGAAACCGGTAAATCTATTGAATGGTATGGCACTGAAGGCGCGTGCGCACATGAATTTACTCCCAAAAGTTATGCTAAATTTTTAAAAGATTATCCAGAATGGCGACCATTTTTGCCGGATTATGACCCAGACGATAGAGATAGGTTTGTACCTGTTCCTATGGAGGAAGACGAATGAGACCAATTAAGTTCAGAGCTTGGGATAAGCCAGACAATGATTTTATCGATAATGTTCAAGAATCGGTGCGTGTTTACACTCAAACCAATGCCTGGGATACATTAGCTGAAAGTCTAGGCACCTTTGACGCCATTATGGATAGTGATGATTATGTTGTCGAAGAATATACCGGATTGAAGGACAAAAACGGTATTGAAATCTACGAGGGCGACATTCTTCGTTGGCACGATCCATGGACGGATGGCCAAGACTGGCTGGGTGTGGTGACATACCAAGAAGCCGGATTTAAACTGGACACTGATTTTAGGTTCAAAAACACCGAATGGTTGGAAGCGGGTGCATGGCGGTTTGAAGTCGTTGGTAACATCCACGAGAATGCCGAACTACTGGAGGCAGACGAATGACAGCACTGACCGAAGAAGAAAAGCAATATAACTCATGGTGGATGTCGAGATTTGATGCGGACAGTTACAAAATGATTCGGCTATTTAATCATAGGGATCTGCTGCAGACATATACCACAGCTAACAGTCGATATAGTGATGCTGAGGATGCTGAAAGTGCATTCTGGACAGCAAATCAGGCCAATATGGCTGTGACATGTGTAGCGGTTGGCAGTAAGCGGTACAAGAAAATCAACGGCAAAATTCGACAAATTGCCAGCATGGAGGCGGCCAAATGAGATATCGCAAGACCGAATTAATTGAAGCAGAACAGTTTTGGGGGTCAGGTAAAATGGCTGTGAAATATGATATGTGGAAACCTTTACCGGCATTTGGTAGCGTGTGGCGAATTGCAACTCCAGAAGGCGAGGCAATGGTTCATTCTGGTGATTGGATCGCCACAGACACTAAGGGGGAACATTGGCCGATTACAGATGACGTTTTCAAACGGACGTATGAACCTGTGGAGGTTACCAAAATGCGACAACGCTATCTAAAACTTGGTGTAAAAAACATTCAAGAAATCGAACACGCTTATCAAAATGCGGTTTGGAAGGCGGATTAATTATGACTAGAACGGAAGAACAACAAGAATGCCCGTACTGCCATGACGAGAAGACAATTGTTGGCGATAATGACATGGCTGCTTATGTGATGATCAAAATTAATTGTCTATTTGTAGTACCAAGAATTATCATGCCAGGCAACAGCACTGGAACTGGTTGCCCTATTAACTATTGCCCTATATGTGGTCGAAAATTGGGAGTGGCTGAATGAAGAATATGTTGTGGCTAATTTGCTTTGAAAAGAATGATGAAATGGAACCAGTATCAGTCTATGCAGAAAAATCAGAGGCAGAGAATGCAGTTACTAGAATGTCAGTTATTTTACCATTTAATTATCACATCGAACCGGTGGTTAACGGTATTGCGGCTGAAACGAAAGCACAGCAGGATTGTCCGTACTGCCATGAGAGCAAGGTTATTGTTGGTGATAGCGATTTGCAAGCCAATGTGATGATTCACCTAGGTAGCTTGTTTGTAGTTCCAAAAATCATCAAACCAATGGGAAATATGGGATCAGGACAAGGAATTAGCTACTGTCCCATGTGTGGAAGAAAGGTAGATGCATTCGATTGTTAGAAACTAAAGCCCAGAAAGAATGCCCGTATTGCCATGGATTCAGGGCATGTCCCGTGTACAAACGGAGGTTGGGCATCAATTGATGAAAAATAGAATTTTAAGAGCGTGGGTAAAAAAACAAGAAAAGTATTACCAAGTAAAACAAATCAACTTTGCTAGTAAAACTATAACTGTTAAAGACTTCTTGATAAAAGAGAAAACATTTAAATTTAACGAGGTTGTTTTAGAACGATACACGCGATTAGCAGATATGAAAGAAAGACAGATTTGTGAAGGAGATATTTTGCATTGGCATAATCCCACGAATTTCAGTGTAGACAATTATGGAATTGTTCGGTGGTTAACTATAAGTTTTCTACTAGATACGAGTGGCAAATGGGCTTTGTATAAGCCAGCTCACTTTTTGGAGAATTACGCTTGTCGAATGGAAATTGTAGGAAATATTCATCAAAATCCTGAACTGTTGCAAAAAAATATATGGGATTCAACAGCGGATAATGTATGGAAGAAATTTGGGGGATTAAATGGCTAACAATAGATGGCGATCATTACGAAAAGCTAGCTGGGGATTAAATATAAATCTGTTGGATGGCTCATATGTTGGGTGGCACACAAGACGCCACAAGAATTTCAAACGCGATAGATACCGGGGCTGGAAACGGGCTAGTGTAAAAAATAAAATTCCTTACCACGCTAAGTTAAGCCAATACATTAAAGCAGTGCAGGGAGGTCGAATGGTTGCAAAATCGAAGGCGATTAATTCCACTTGGTCAGGCGGCGCCATTGTCACCAAGATTACAGATAATGAAACCATCAATATTTACACTGATTTAAAACGGGGTGATCACGATTAAAGATTATTTGGGAGCAGTTAGTGAATTGATTGGCTGTGGAATCGTCTTAGTAACGGTTTTAGCGATCGCATTTTTGGTAATCAAAGCCATCATGATCGTATTTGGATGGGTATTTTAGGAGGCATGATATGAGCAAGAAAGTTCTATCTATGACTGACAAGCATTTAAACCAAGGTAAGAAATGCACCATTGGAGATTTATTAGCAACGGTCAATGAAGAATACGGTAATGGGAACATTGCTGGAATAGCATTTATCTATCAAACTGTAGATGAAAATGGTGAGGTATTTAACCATGGTGGTTACGCTTCTAATGATTCTAGGGAAGTTGGTCTATTCAGTTTGATTGGTGGCGTATCGCAGCTATCAGCTGATATGACACGTGATACCTTCGGAAACGTTTAGGAAGTGAGAGGGAGCCTATGAATTTAATTAATCCTGATTATTATGTCAACAGTGGTAAAGACCTGTTTGACCGGTTCGAAGATGGCTTAATGACGGATGAGAAGATTCGCGGATTTTATATCGGTAACATCTTCAAATACGTCACACGTTATCAAGACAAGAACGGTATCGAAGACCTTAAAGAATCCAGCACATATTTAAACCGATTGATTGCTTTTGAAACTAAAGGTGAACATGCGGATGATATCAACTGGAATGATGGTTTTCGAGAATTCGCAAGAAAGGTAAATAAGATAAGTGATGGTGATACCAATGACGCCAGAACAAATTAAATACCGTGATTATTTAATTAGAGCATTCAATGATCACAATCAAGATATGGAGGCAACTATCAAGTGGGTATATGACCACTTTCCTAGTATGCGGACAGGTGTGCGTGATGCTCACAAACGGTTAACCATTCAGCAAAGAAACGAAGTGCTAAGAGAAATACTAATGGAGTCCTAGCTGGATTCCAATGGAGATGATGGCAGTTGATAAAAGATGCGTTGATGATCTTTCTGGGCTTTTGCCTTGGCATTACAGTTAGTTATGCCAGGTTTTTATGGATCATTCGTAAATAATGAGAAGGGCATGATTAGATGACGTTGATGCTAAGTAAAGAAGAACGCACGTTACTTGCTAAAGAGATCGTAACTCAAGAGATCAAGTATCATAAGTTGGAATCACAGAAAGTATTGCGGAACAGTCGTGAAGTACTTGAGCATTACCGTGGATTAAAAGACCATATCAGTGTGCCAATGCCAGAGCTAAGTGATGACCAGCCGTTCTCAGAGATTGACCGTAAGCTGCAGGCATTAGCAGGTTATCGTGCACGCACTGAAGAGTATGTGCAGTTCATTGACGAGGTACTCACCAAGTATAAACAGCGGTGTATGTCAGGCACACAAGAACAACGACGCAAGTATGAAGTGATTGATCAGCTATACTTACAGCCCAAGGCACAGACAATTGATGCATTGGCTAAGCGATTTAACAGTGATCCAAGTACTATTCGCCGTGATGTATCAAGAGCAACTGCTGACCTCAAGCCACTGCTGTTCGGTGTGGCGGGCTTGATGGACATGCACAAATGATGCACGAAACCTGCACACCAAACCACTATCGAAAGAGTTATAGTGTTAGTGTGAAATTAATTCAAGCAATGGTTTAATCGTAATCATCCATGAGTACTGTGATACTTGTGGGTGATTTTTGTATGCAGAAAGGAGCATCCGTCATGATCCAGCGTCGCTATCAGCATGATGCCAAGACCGAAGCGTTCTACCATTCGTCTGATTGGCGGAGCGTTAGGGAGCTGGTACTAAGACGGGACCATTTCCTTTGCCAGGAATGCCTAAGGCAAGGAATTGTCCACACTGGCAATACCGTGCATCATATCGTGCCATTGAAAGATGACTGGAACAAACGGCTAGACCTGGACAACTTAGAGACAATCTGTTTAGCCTGCCATAATAAAGAACACTTCGAAAAAGGCTATTCGCAAGAACAAAAGGACACTGACCGTCATGCAAAAATGATGGGCGCTGTCCTTTTTAAACGCAATCCGGAACTGTGAGGGTGCAACTATTTTTGATAGCCCCCCTACCTACAAATACCGGTATGACGCAATCACAGGGAGCGGATACACCACCTTAAGTAATTATAAATTCGTTTTTGAAACAAAAAATATTCGATTTACCACCCAGCGAAAATTAAAAAGGAGGTGAGGGTGAATGCCACAAGTTGCAAAAAGCGCCATGATCCATTTGCTGGAAGGAAATCCCAACAATCTAACTAAAAAAGAGCTTCACAAACGTTCTGAGAACGAAAAGAAGCTGCAAATTGCTAGTAATCATATTGATCCTCCTGCATGGTTGTCCACGGGTGCTAAAAATGAGTTTAAACGGATTGTCACATTATTTGAGCCGACCAAGCTACTCACAGAAGCCGATGTGAACCTATTGGCGGTCTACTGTAATTCGTTGATGGATTACAAAGCCTATAAAGCGCAAATCAAAAAGCGTGGGTATTTAGTTAAAGGACGTTTGAATCCGTTCATTCATGAAAAGCAAAAAACCGCTGATTTGCTTAACAAATATGCTAATCAAATAGGATTAACGCCATCAGCTCGAGCGTCTTTAGCCATCAATATGGATTCGAAGGAAGATGATGACGATGAAGACTTCTGATGTTAATCCGATTGATTTTGATTATGAGCATATCATTGAATGGGCAGAACAATATGTAAAAGAGCAAAGTGAATGGGGTGGCATCTTAAAAGAGCCGTCACCGGTACTACTGACTACTATGTATGCCAAATTAGTAGCTGAAAAGGCTATTTTGGCATCAAAAGAGGTCGTTTTGGCAGCTAAACGTCACTTGAAAGACCTTAAACGATCAGAAGATGATGATTTTCCTTGGAAATTTGATGAAGAAAAGGCGTTTCGGCCCATCAGATTCATAGAGAAAAAGTGCAAACCGTCAAAAGGCGCCGATACCCAGCTGGTCATGCAGCCCTGGCAGCATTTTGTCATTGGCAGTGTATTTGGTTGGGTCAACAAGAAGACTGGCTTACGCCGTTACCGTGAAGCTTTGATATTTGTTGGCCGTAAAAACGGTAAAACCACCATGGAGTCCGGTTTAGCAGATTATATGGCTGGTTTTGACGGTGAAAATGGTCCCAATGTCTACATTTTGGCTAACTCCCAAAAGCAATCTCGGATTTTATATGAAGAATCCAAACGGATGATTGAAAAATCGCCCTGGCTTAAAGAACGATTTGTTCCCAATGTTTCGGAGATCAGATATCCCAAAACTAACGGTACAATTGTTGCTATGTCAGCCGAAAAATCTAACAAAGATGGTGAAAACCTCTCGTTCGGGGTCTTTGATGAAATCCATGAGTACCAGGACTACGCATTGATCAACGTGATGAAAAGGTCACGGGGTATGCGAAAGCAACCCTTGATCATGTACATCACAACAGCTGGGAATATTTTAGATGGTCCACTGGCTGATTATATCGATCAGGCTGAGGATACCTTGACCAACTATTCAGACTTTGTCAACGAACGAACCTTCTACTTCGTGGCTAAGTTAGACGATCCTAAGGAAGCTGATGATCCTAGACTGTGGATCAAAGCTAATCCTAATTTTGGCTTGATGCAGATTGCCGATTTAATCAGTGATTATAAATCTGACCGAAAAAGTCCCAAAGAATACGCAGACTGGATCACTAAGCAGTTCAATATCTTTGCCGAAACGGATGAATTGAGCTTCATCACCCCCGAAACCTTGGCTTTAAATGACCGTGTGATCGACATAGATAGTCTAGAAATGCGTGATTGCATTGGTGGGTATGATTTATCCGACACGGAAGACTTCACGTCTGCGTGTCTAGAATTTCCCTTAGATGATGGGTCAATTTATGTATTGGAAAAGTCCTGGATACCGCAGAAACGATATGAACGGGATAAAAACCCGGAACGGATCAAAGAATGGGAAGATTCTGGCGATATTGAGATCATTCCTGGTAATTACGTGGACTACTCATACGTTTTGGAGTGGTTTAAAGCCATGTCTGATCGTTTCAATATCGTTCAAGTTAACTATGACCCCGCAAAAGCTTTACGGCTTAACAAAGAGATGGAAGAGGCTGGATTTGAAACTAATGTTGTCCGTCAAGGGTTCCTGACCCTGGGCGGTCCATTGCAAAACTTTAAAGAGCTACTGTTAGACGGCAAAGTCGTATTTAATAATCAGAAGATCTTCAAATGGTATCTAAACAACGTCCGGCTCCGTCAAGACCGTAATGACAACTGGTTGCCGACTAAGCAATCGCAGTCACGTAAGATTGATGGCTTTGCGGCAGCTCTTGACGCACATACGACGGTGATTGACATGCTGGTGGAACCAGATACCGGTTTTGAATCACCCGAGTATATTTCATTTAAAAAAATTTAAGGAGGTGTGAGCTTGGGAATTTTTCAAAGGATCAAACAGGCGTTTTCACCACCACGAGTTAAGCATTCCGGCAAAGGCTATGATTTCTCGTTGTGGCAGGGTCAAAACTTTTGGGGCTTATCCAATTCGACCTTATCAAAAAACGAAACTATTTATTCAATTGTGTTTCGACTAGCCAATACACTGGCTTCGTTGCCGATTCACTTGTATAAGGATTACGACCAGCAGGACAATGAGCTGTCGCAGTTAGTGAGTCAGACACCTAACGAGAACATGCACGCGTTTGACTTCATGCATCGTATGGAAGTGTCGCGTGACACGTTCGGAAATGGTTATGCGTTGATTCAGCGCGATGCCAATTTAAATCCAGTAGCGTTACTGCCCGTTTCAGCGGATTATGTCACACCCATGGTCAATATTGAAGACAACAGCTTGTGGTATCGCGTCACTGGCGAAAAACAAAATATGACGGTTTTTAACACGGAGATGATTCACGTCAAACATCTTCAAACGGTTGAAAGCTTAGTCGGAATGAGTCCCATAAAAGTTCTGCACAATGCATTGGAATTTGACAATGCCGTGCAGAATTTTAATTTAGGCGAGATGTCCAAGCAGGATAGCTTCATCGTTAAATATGAAAAGAACGTCGATAAAGACAAACGGGAAGCCCTCGTGGATGACTTTAGAACGTTCGTACATGACAACGGTGGGGTTATTTTCCAGGAAAAAGGCTTCGATATTCAGCAAATTGACCGTGATTTTGTGTCTGGCGACATGGTCAACACTGAAAAAGTCACCCGTTCGCGGATTGCAAACGTGTATAACGTGCCACTGAACTTTCTGAACGAGAGTTTTAGTGAAGGTGTCAGTTCTAACGAACAGCTGATGACGCAGTTCGTACAAATGACCTTAGTACCAATTGTTAAGCAGTATGAAGCGGAATTTAACCGCAAATTACTCACGGAAGACAAGCGGGCTAAGGGTTTCTACTTCAAATTCAATCTGAATGGCCTGCTGCGTGGTGATACGGCTGCTAGAACTAACTTCTACCAGATGATGATCCGTAATGGTATTGCATCTCCGAATGATCTACGGAAGTTAGAAGATATGACACCTTCTGACAACCCGAACGCTGATCAATTGTTTGTCTCTGGTGATCTATATCCAATTGATATGGACCCAACGCAACGAAAGGGGGTGACAAAGAATGACACTACCAAAATACCTGACAATCAAACAGCAAGCGGCAACCAACTCGGCGGAAATGAGCATTGATGGCGAGATCGTCACGGATGAATATGAAGATACTGATACATCAGCTGCGGGATTTCGTGATGCGCTTAAGAGCTTAGGGGATGTTAAGACAATTAATCTGCATATTAATAGTCCTGGCGGTTCAGTATTTGAAGGCATTGCGATCCATAACATGCTCAAACAAAATAAAGCGACAGTTAACGTTTATGTAGACGGGTTAGCTGCATCAATTGCTAGTGTGATCGCGATGAGCGGTGACACTATTTTTATGCCGCAAAACGCCATGCTGATGATTCACAATCCGTGGACAATGGCAGTCGGAAATGCTAAGGAACTGCGCAAACAAGCGGATGATCTTGATACCATCGCCAAGGCCAGCGTGCAAACATACTTAGCAAAAGCTGGTGAAAAATTAGATGAAACAACACTGACTCAGCTGCTAGACGATGAGACCTGGTTAACCGCCCAGGAAGCATATGATTATGGACTGGCCGATGAGGTTTTGGAGCCTAATCAGGTTGCTGCTTCACTTTCACCGGATATTGCAGAGAAGTTTCGTCATGTACCAAAGCAATTATTGGCAAAACAAAAAGTCAACAGTGACTTTCGCCAAAAGTTGTTGAAGAAGACCAAGCAAGCCAATGCGCTTGTGGAACATACATTAGGAGGGTTTTAATATGGCCGTTACATTATTTCAAAAGAAGCAAAGCCTCGCCGAAATCGGTGAAGAATTAACGCAAGTTAACAACGATATTGCCGAAAAAGCTGGTAATCCCGCTGTTGATGATACAGTACTTAACAAACTCAGTGAAAAGTCCGAAAGCTTGGAGAAGCGGTTTAATTTGTTAAAGACACAAATTGACCAGCAAGAAGCTAAAGACAAGAAAAATCTTGAAAAGAAAAATCAACGTACTCATGAAAATGACGATCCCAAAGCCAAACAGATTCATGCGTTCGCTGGTTTAGTTCGTGCCACCATGTCTAACAAGCCAGTGACACATGACATCCTAGAAGCATTAGGTGATGACGACACTACTAAGACTGGCGGTCAAAGTATTTTGCCAGTCACAGTATCAAACCAGATCATTGCTGAACCCTTTGATGACAACCCACTGCGTCAAGATGAAGCTATTTCAGCAATCACTAACCTGATTCTGCCACGGGTGGCCTTTTCAATTGATGATGATGGCTTCGTTGGAGACCAAGAAGTATCTAAGGAAATTGCTTTGAAAGGTGATCAAGTTGCGTTTGGTCGTTTCAAGACCAAGTTAAAGGCTGCGGTATCGGAAACCATCTTAAACGGTACTGATACGGCTTTGACTCAGTACATCCAAAGCGCTTTGCAATCAGCTTTAGCTTTGAAGGAAAAGAAAGTTTCATTTGCGACAACACCTAATGCCGGTGAAGAACACATGAGCTTCTATTCTGATGAAGTTGGTATCAAGAAGATTTCTGGCGACAACATGTTTGATGCCATTACTCAAGCGGCTGGCGACATTGACGATGCCTTCCAGGCAAATATCAAGGTCTACATGCGTCGTCCAGATTACTTAGCTATGATTAAGGAATTGTCTAACAGTTCTGCTACGTTATTTGGCAAAGCACCTGAAGAAATCATTGGATATCCAGTTCGCTTTACGGAACGGGCAACGATCCCAGTGGTTGGTAACTTCAGCTACGTTCAATTGAACTATGAAATTGCTTCAACCTTGTATGAACAATGGAAAGACTATGACAAAGGTATCAATTACTTTGGCTTGACCGCATGGTTTGACCAACAGATCCTGTTAGCTTCTGCTTTCCGTCTGGCAACCACTACTTCATCAAACCCATCTACCACTTCCACTACACCAGCGTCAAAATAAGCGCCCCGACCGGCGCATCAACGACTGTTAACACCGATGGTAGTGTGACAATCAATTGGAACGCCGTAGACGGGGCTAAGTCGTATGTAATCCATTATGGCAACCCTGGTCAAACAACTGGCGACGCCAAGTTTATGGAATACACGACTGGTACTAGCTACACTTTGCCAGCTGATAAGGTGCCGTCACATAAAGATGGCGACAAGATTTACTTCTACGTTCAAGCATTTTCTGACGAAGGACAAGGTGCAACCACTGAGGACCAAGCTGAATATTTAAACGCCGGACAATTCACTGGTTCTGACTGGTCGAAAGTCGCTAGTGCCACGTTTTAGTGAGGTGAGATA
Source organism: Secundilactobacillus pentosiphilus (assembly GCF_002217985.1). Lineage (GTDB taxonomy): Bacteria > Bacillota > Bacilli > Lactobacillales > Lactobacillaceae > Secundilactobacillus > Secundilactobacillus pentosiphilus. Next base: position 1,401 of record NZ_BCMI01000031.1, on the reverse strand, counting down.
GCATGGCGGATGAAACTGATGAACTTTTAGATGATTTAAAGTTGTCACTCCGGATTGACGGTGATGATGACGACAGTTTGCTAAATCGGTTATTGAGTGCAGCACGAAGCAATATTGTTGGCAAGGTTGGCAACAATATAACCGGTTTTTATGACCACAACGACGAGTTTAACTGGGCGGTCATGCTATTGGCTTCTCACTGGTACATTAACCGATCAGCAACGGATGACGTTGAGCGTTATGAAACGCCAATTGCGCTGGAAGACTTAACGCTTTCGTTGAAAGAATTGTATTTGGTAGCAGAGCGAGGTGTGGATGATGGCCAAACGGATTCCGGTATCTCAATTTAACAAGCGCGTTGAGTTTGGTACCATTCAATCGGTTTACAACCGTGCTAGTGGTACGAATGTACCCAGTTTTGCTTCTCAGATGGCTCTGTGGGCAAAACAGCAACGGCGATCATTAAATAATCAGTACAAGCTAATGGGTACCGAGTTGCAGGACAGTATCGTGGTGATCATTCGTCACAATGACGCTGTGAACCGTTCACTGTTAGCTAAAATGAATGGCACGCTTTACGACATCGCTGATATCAGCCCGGATGACTCAGATTACATGTCCTATGATTATTTGACGCTGAGCGAACATAAGAAGGTGTAATGATGGCTGATTTAGATGAGCAAATGATGGCTTGGTACCGTCAAGTCGGTAAGCTGATTCCCAGCACAACAAAAAAAGTCGTCATGACCACCGCAGCCGGTGAAGTTTTAAGAGGCGAACTAGCCAAAACGACCCGTGCAAAACATTATCAGGAAAATCGGACTAAAGGCGTTAAACACCTGGCTGATTCCGTGGAATTAAACCCCAATGATATTGGTGGTGAAGTTAACGGTTCTACAGTGGTTGGTTTCACTGGTAAAGATGGTATCAACCATGGCCGGATTGCTCGCTTTTTAAACGATGGTACTAAGAAAATCGTTGGTGATCAGTTCGTTGACCATTCACGGGAGATTGCCAGGCCGTTAATGCTAAAGGCTGAGTACGAAGCTTACAAGAAGTTGAGGTGATCGTTTGAACTTAAACCTGCCCGTTAACCAGGCAATGGATCTAATTGAATCCGCTCATTTTGATTGGATCGACCATATTTATGGCGGTTCAATTCCCCGTGAAGTACAGGACAACGTTGATTCTAACGACATTCTGATCACCGAAACGGAAAACGAGCCTGGTAAGTACAGTAATAACCAATTTAAGAAATGGAAGATTGGCGTTGAAATCTCAATCTTTTATAAAAAAGAAATCCCAGCTGATTTCAATATGATGAAAGCTGAGATTGATTTAGTTAAGTTACTAAAGGTTGAAAGCACGAAAATGAGCCACAGCTCTTGGTATCATTGAGTT
>NZ_BCMI01000030.1 GCF_002217985.1 Secundilactobacillus pentosiphilus | reverse complement strand
CAACCACCCAAAAGGATGTGCCGGGCTACACCTTTAAGGAAGTCCAAGGCAACCCAACGGGGAGCTTTACGGATCAAGATCAGACCGTAACCTACGTTTACACCAAGAACCCTGTAACGGATAACAATGGCGGCACTGGGTCCAATCCATCTGGGAAACCAGGTAATGGTACGGATACAGGAAATTCTAGTTCTAACCAACCAGGAAATCCTTCCCAACCAAGTAACACTACTAATAATGGCGTAATCAATACGTCGACTAATACGGGATCGAAAGTTAACAATGGCGTTGTTTCCTCACCAAAACTACCTCAAACTGGTGAAAACAATAGTCAAAGTCAAACAATGTCATTTGTTGGTATTTTGTTGGCAATGTTTGGTGGTTTACTCGGTTTACTCGGTTTTCTTGGTATCAAGAAACGTCGTAACGATTAACCATTAAATAAATATATCTGTAGTGAATATAGATTATTTAAAGAAGGCCCTGAAGAATATTATGATTCTTCGGGGCCTTTATTTTTAGCATTGCTGGGATAAACTTAGATATACAAGAATACTTCAAAAGGATGGACCAATATAATGAGCAAGAAATATGAGAAAGTATTGAAAACAGTGAATAACCAAAGTATTTTTCATTCGCAAAAGGGACAATTTTTGGGCGGGTACACTATTGGTATTTTAGCAATGGATATTGGTCAGTCCTAGCTCACAAAAGGTTTCAATTTTAATTCGTTCAGAATAGGTTATACTAGACAAAAGATCAGCTCCTAAAAAATGGGTTTGTGGTAAACACCATTTTAAAGGAAGCTGATCTTTTTTGTCCGAACAGCGTTCGGATTAATTTTACAATCTACCATATAGCTAAAAAGGTAGCTCAATAAGCCAAAAAGTTTATTGAGCTACCTTTTATGTTTTTAAAAAATTAATTTAAGAAAAGCTAAATTAGCATCGTCAAAAAAGATTTCATGACTTTATTCATCGGTGCCCTCTAGTGGACCTTCCTGCTGAATCGCGTCATCTTTGGTCTTTTCATCAGTTCCCTTAGCGTGTTTTACTGGAGAATAAATTGAGAAGACCTTCATAGTTTTACTACCAGCGTTAATTACATTGTGCCAAGTATTATCTGGAATAATTACTGCTTCACCAGGATGAATCTCACGGTCAATCGTCAATTTGTTTTTATCTTTGCCCATTTGAACGTGACCAACACCGTCTACTAAATAAATGAATTGGTCATTGCCATGGTGAATTTCCATTCCGATATCACCACCACCAGCTGGAATTGCCATCAAAGTGACTTGAAAATGATCACCCGTCCACAAAGTAGTTCGATAATTGTCATTAGCTAAGGCAGCGGCCTTTAAATCTGGAGCAAATGGTTGTGGGCCATAATCTTTAAGTTCTAAGTGCTTCTCAGTCATTTTACTGCTTCCTTTCTATACAAATTAAGTATAACACATTGTTTGAGATAGACCATAAAATATGTTTTGGCTAGCCTAAAAAGTAAGGTGGTGTGGTTTTATAGTTGGTTTGCTTAAATGGCTATTTAGATTAACTGTCCATCTACATTAATTGTCAAACTAATCTTTTGATAATGTGCTTAGCTTGATGATTTGTGGAGAAAAATCAAATTCAAAATTACTTTTAATGATAATATGTCAGGCACGTCAAAAAATACTTTCATTACATTCTTGCAGCAAACCGTCAAAAAATTTTTTTAGTGAAACTTTGCCACCAGTAAGTCGATCACCTGTTAAGTAACGCATTTCAGATCTAACATTTTTATAACCATAGAGTGAATTTGCATATTCTATCGAAATCTCATTTTTGGATGTAAGCTGATTCCTGAGACAACTTTTAAGAGAGCGTATAATGAATAAATCGTCTCTCAAAAGGAAGGAATTTTTACATGCCAACTCGTTACGACAAAGAATTCAAACAAAACATCATCAACCTATATAAACAAGGCGAATCAGCCGCCCAACTGGCCAGAGAATATGGCATTGGCTATTCAACCGTTCATAAGTGGATCCAGGGCCAAGCCAAAACTCAATCCGGTAAATCGCCAGACGAAATTAAAGCGATGGAAAAGCGGCTGGCTTCCCTGTCTGAGGAGAACGAAATCCTAAAAAAAGCCCTGGGCTTCCTTGCGCAGAAGTAACCAATATTTTTGATTACATTCACCAAGAAAGCCATAACCACCAGGTAACTAAGATGTGCCGAATCCTCGGTGTTTCCAGAGCTCAGTATTATCGTTATCGATCCCCAAAGCCTTCAAAACGCCGGGCCGAAGATGAGGACTTAAAACAACGGATTCTGCGGATCTTTGCGGAATTCAAGCAGCGATACGGCGTTATGAAGATCCACCATGAATTGAATCTGGAGCTTCAACCTCTGCAGCGCCGCTGCAGTCCTCGTCGAGTCTCTCGGCTCATGAAGGAGATGGATATTCACTCGATTGCGAACCAAATGGCCGCCTGATTTAATGCTTTCCATGGTTCAAATAAGTTATTAATCGAAATTAATGATTTATTTGAGCTGTGGAAGCTAAACGCGGTTCTTGATCTCTCTTAAAATCTGTCTCACGTATTGACTACAATCCAGAAGTAATGGGTTAACGTTTTCTTATGATTCACAAAATTCAATTTTGAAGTTTTTGTTAGATTAGAGTGTACCCTAAATGGACAATAAACGTTATACTAAGAATATAGGAAAAAACTGAGATTATATCGGGCACGGTAAGCGATTCTTGAATCTGTTAAAAATGTCTAATTTGAGTGTCTAATCTGTTACCGATAATGTAGGGTCAAATTCCGAGAGGAGAAGTCGTGATGAAAATTGGGTATGCCCGAGTTAGTTCAACTGATCAGAATTTAGCGCGTCAAATCAAAGCACTTAAAAAAGCTGACTGTGAAAAAATATTCGAAGAAAAGCAATCGGGAAAATCAACTGAGAATCGACCAGAATTACAGGCGGCCATTGCGTATGTTCGACAGGGCGATACGCTGGTCATTGCGTCCTTGGATCGTTTGAGTCGTAACTATGATGATGCCAGTGATATCATCAAGCAGATCAGGGACAAACAAGTTAAGATGGAAGTCTTAGATGCACCATTTCTGTCTATGCGTACTGGCGATTCAGATATGGATAAATTTATGTTTGACCTGTTAACCAAACTGCTAGCTTATATGGCCCAAACAGAACGGAAGAAAATTCGTGAGCGCCAGCGCCAAGGAATTGAAATCGCTAAAGCCAATGGGAAATATCGGGGGACGCGGCCCGCTTACGCCGCAGACACACCTAACCCACAAAAACGGTTTATCTACCGTCGTATCGTTGATCAATTAAGAAGCAAAGCAACCGGTGCTCCAATTAGCTATCGTGCAATTGCAGCTGAAACCGGTGTATCGGTGCAGACAGTAATTAATATTAAAAATCGGTTGGTATAGCTGTTAAATAAGCGTTATCTGAGCACACGTTCGTTATTTTTAACGGACGATTTATTTGAGTGAGGTTTGAGGGATTGTTTGATCTGCTTAAAGATTTCATATCACGAGTAGGACTTCAATTTAGAGATACTAATGCGATTAATATTTAGGTTACTTATTTTGCGTTCAATTAACCTAAAAAGTGAGTTAACAAAGCTTTTCGTTAATAGCTTACGGCTACTAATTTCGTTGCTCACATTAATAAATGACTTATAATCAATAAATTATGATATTTTGCCACTTTCAGCTATAGATTAAAAAAAGCAGGCCACAATTATTAAGTTGTGGCCTGGCTAGTTCTATTAATTATAAAATTTGTTAGAAACTGTTTGAGATCTCTAAAAGCGGCGTAGGAAAACTGAGACAAACGCTAAAGTTACCATCGTTGTACTGGTGTGCAGCTGTCGTTCACAGTTTTTCCAGAGCCGACGATATTTTTCCAACCAGCTAAAGGAGCGTTCAATTATCCAGCGTTGTGGCAACACTTCAAATTTATGTAACTCATTTCGTTTGGCGACTTGGGTGGTCGCTTTTAAATTAAGCTGGACATCCATGGCGAAATTGCGGCCACTGTAACCACCATCAACCAATACGCTTCGAACCCGGCGTAAGTTTTCGGCGTTTAAGGCTAACATGGCACTGGCGCCGTCACGGTCAGAGACATTGGCCCGCGTTAAATGAATGGCTTGCGGAAAGCCATTCATATCCACTGCTAGATGCCGCTTAATTCCGGAAATTTTCTTACCGGCATCATAGCCTTTATTCTCGGCCGTTTCGGTATTTTTAACACTCTGAGCGTCAACGATAATGAAGGAAGTTAACGCCGAACGATCCTGCTTGGATCGTAAGGTAGCGACAATTTTTTTAAAACCTGATCTAACAGTGATGGCTCTGCTGGCGTTGGTTGCCGAGACCATAAGCGAAAATACGTGTAGACCGTTTGCCACTTGGGAAAATCATGCGGTAATGCCCGCCATTGAGCGCCGGTCTTTAAGATATATAGAATGGCACAGAAAACGTCATATAAATCAACTTGCCGCGGCTTCGTCCGTTGACAAAAGTTTTCTAGTTCTGAGCGAATGACTTCAAACTGTTGGCGAGTAATATTACTGGGATAATTAGGCATAACAATTTCCTTTTTTGCAAAAGTATACCAAAACTCAATTTAGATCTCAAACAGTTTCTTAGTAAACAATCAAAAATCATTGTTGGATGTAAGCTGATTCCTGAGACAACTTTTAAGAGAGGGTATAATGAATAAATCATCTCTCAAAAGGAAGGAATTTTTACATGCCAACTCGTTACGACAAAGAATTCAAACAAAACATTATCAACCTATATAAGCAAGGCGAATCAGCTGCCCAACTGGCCAGAGAATATGGCATTGGCTATTCAACAGTTCATAAGTGGATCCAGGGCCAGGCCAAAACTCAATCCGGTAAATCGCCAGACGAAATCAAAGCGATGGAAAAGCGACTGGCTTCGCTGTCTGAGGAGAACGAAATCCTAAAAAAAGCCCTGGGCTTCCTTGCGCAGAAGTAACCAATATCTTTGATTACATTCACCAAGAAAGCCATCACCGGCCCAATATAGGGCCTTAAAACGATCTTTACGGGTACCGCAAAAAAGAAATAACGCCCTGCTGTAGGGGTCAAGTTCATACTGATCAGTGATCGTAGCGGCTAAACCATCGATTCCACGCCGCAAGTCAGTTTTTCCACAAATCAAATAAATACCCTTGAGTTGGCGTAAATCAATGAGCATCAGTGAACACCGCCTTGACTAGGGCGTCTAAAATATATCCATTGATATGATTGTAAACAATGATTGTTTCATGTTCATTACGTTTGATTTGAAAGGCCTTTGATATTGGACTTGGCTGTCGTTGACCGTCGTCCAGCTTAACTTGAACGATTTCCGGTTTATTGAGCATAAAAACACCTCACCATTTCTTATGATGAGGCTATCATACCGCAGCCGATACGCTATTTATAGTCGGTCTGTTGTAAGCGGTAAATAATCACCCGTTTTAAAAAGACAACCAAACTTCTCGATTTTGAGAAATCTGGTTGTCTTTTGTTAGGCGGCATTTTTAGCTTGATGCTTGTCCGTTGTTTTTTTATTTTGATGCCGAGCACCTGGATAATGCCATGGTAAATAAACCGCTAACTGCGCCGGATCGGCGAAATCTGGTTGTTGCGGCAGTTCTTTTAACAGATAAGTAATGTAAGCTCGTGGATCAATGCCGTTGGCCTTGGCACTTTCAATTAAAGTTAGCCAAATGGCGGTTGATCTGGCTCCGGCTGGACTCGTACTGAAAAGCCAATTTTTTCGGCCGATCACAAGACGCTTCATATTGCGTTCAGAAGCATTATTGCTCCAGTCCATCATGCCAATATTGATTAACCGATCTAAGGTCGGCCTTTGATCAACGGCGTAAGTGATTGCCTTGCCTAAACGTGATTTAGGTAGTACCTGTGCCGAAGCGATCCATTTCCAGAAGCGCTTAAGTAGCTTGCGAATCTGACTACGTCGTCTACGCCGCCGCACGCGCGGGGAAAAATGCTGCCATTGTCGTTCATGGGCAAACATCTCATCGATCAATGTCAGGGGGACACTTGCTACTGTTTTACCGTTAACTTGGGCGGCATCGTAAAACTTACGCCGCACATGGGCCCAACAACCGACCCGAGTCACACTGTTTGCTAACAAGTTATAGCCGGCATAACCATCGCACTGTAGGATACCAGTGAAGTTCTGGTATAATTTTTGGGCGAAGGTGCCTGAACGTGTCTTGCTATAAGCATATAAAATAATTTGCTGGGGACATTGTTTGACCGTTCGGGCCACCCACATATAGGATTTTGCGGTTGCGGCTTTACCTGATTCACGTAGTACTTGAATTGGGGTCTCGTCACCTTGCAAATAGCGCTGCGCGCTGATTGCTTGCCACAATAGGTCGTAGATTGGCGCAACCATTTGACTTGATTTAATGATCCAGTTGGTCGCCGTGGCTTCTGAAAGTGCGATACCTAGTCGCTTCCAGTTGGGTAATTGCCGATATAACGGCGTACCTAAGATAAACTTTTGACAGATGATCTCGGCAACCACCGAAGCTGAAGCGAGACTATGCGGAATTAAAGCTGCTGGTGTGTGCGCTTGAATTAAATGCGCAATCCCATCTTCTAGTTCACATTCAAGGCACTTATAGGTGCGCGTATAAATACGCTCACGATAGAGTTTAGCCGGAATAAAATGCAGTTCTTCACGGACAAACTTTTTGCCAACGCTGGTTAGCTTATGACCTTGGTCACACTGTTGGCCAGTTAAATCAATCATTGTTTCTTTAACCGCCAAATGGCGGCTTAAGCTTTCTTGCCGGGTTTTTTTACGCTTTTTCTTTGCCGGTACTTGATCTGTGGCGCTGCTTTGTTGGCCAGTTTGCTCTGGCGCGCTAAAAACACCGTCATTACCTTCCAGTAAAGACAGCTGATTAGGGTCCGTTTGTTCTGATTTTTGACCATAAAGTTTTTTCGTCAAGTATGCGACCATCTCTGTCAATTCGGCCACCTGTTTGCGTAACGCCGCAATTTCTTCTTCTGGGGTCATTAGCCCACCTACTCAGTCCGTATTTTATGAATTGAGTTTACCACGTCTCCTTTAGCTTGAATAGTTATTTTTCATGTCCAGGTGGACATGTTTTATGAATAGTGGCGTCTAACGACCAACCGCTGAGTAATCGCCGCAATTGTTTGGCATTCAGTTTGCGTAATGCATTCTGATTAGTCGGCCACTGTAACCGCCCATTTTCAATTCGTTTGTAAAGTAATAAAAAGCCATCACCGTCCCAGTAGAGCGCCTTAAAGCGGTCTTTCCTAGTACCACAGAATAAATAGAGCGCCTGATTATAAGGATCCAATTCAAATTGATCCTGGACAACGCCGGCTAAACCGTCGATGCCGCGGCGAAGATCCGTTTTACCGCACACTAAATAGACTTGGCGAATTTGCCGTTGATCAATGATCATCGGTGAACACCGCCTTTAAAACTGCTTCTAAAATATAGTTATTAATGCGATTGTAGACGATCACTGATTTATTTGTGCCAACCTTAATTTGTAGCGCCTTGGTTGTTGCGCGTAGCTGTGGTTCAGATTGATCCATTTTGATTTGTACAATATCGGGTTTTGCCAATAAAAATCACCTCACCAATTATTTGATGAGGTAATCATAACTTGGATTTAGTTAGTTTGATAGTCGGTCAGTTATTTGGTGCTTACGTATTAAGTTACGGCAAATGAGAACAAAACCAATGAAAAAAACAGAGTTGAAAGTCGCATGACTTTCAACTCTGTAAAAGCTATTCATCAACAGGATTTGACAAAGAGCCGAAATATTGAAAAAATTGCATCTGTATGACTGAAATCCACTGATTATACTGTGGGACAAGAAATCCATTAAAACCAAATAAATGATGTATGAACATCAAGATTATAGCAATTCCTTTAATACATCCTGTTTCCTGTAATGATAAGTCTGTCTGTCAAAAATTTTCTCCCGCTTATGCATTATCGTCAATCTTTTCCCAATCTAATGTCACACCAATTCCCGACTCTTCTCCAGTGCCACTTCGATCGTCTTGTTCATATCATAATACTTGTCATCCGCCGAAGATTACATTCGGTTCCTGATCGGCCAGCTATTTCTTATTCTACACACTGTTTCTTGCTTTTCCATCTGAATATTTGGAACAACGTCATGATAGATCAACTGTCGGAATGCCAACATCATCATATTGTAATCAATGTTCATCCAAAGTCGTTCGCTGATTCCGTATGCAAAGAGAAAGAAAACAGCAATAGCCATAGGGATATTATCATATTGGTACAGATCCCTTATCAGTAGCATATAAGCAACTGTAACTGCGATAAAAACAAGGATACCTGAGCATATTGCCAAATAGGCATATAAGTTGTCACATGTCCGGTTTCCAAAAGAAATACTGTGTCCCAGAATAGTGGGGCCAAGAAGTTGATTGTAATAAACAACATTAGTAATTCTGCCTGAAAAAGCCGAATCCAGTGCCTTCATTGTCTGGGAACCCGATTCCATCATATGCGCCGATACTGCGGTCAGCACAGCACATATAACATAGTTCAGCTGCATAAAAATCTGCCATCCCTTTTTCTTGAATGCATTCGGCCACTTGGCATAAAATGCAGTAAAAATAAGCAGCGCGATTGAATAGACTTCTGATGTGCGGCTTCCAGCAATTCGATCTTCAAAAACAAGAATTGCAATAAGCGCAGCATAAAGCCAGAAATGAAACTTCATGCGTGCAAGATATAAACATTCCAAAATAAGAATGAATACAAGCAGTCCAAAATGATTAGGATTCTGGAATCCCATGCTGTGGCGCATGATCGTCCCAAATGCCAATGTTGTATCAGGGGCAATTCCCGCTCGCCACAAGAAATACATCAAAACAATGGTCAACAACCGCAGAAAGACATCGTATTTTATGCATTTATTAAAATCAATATTCTTTGACACCGTAATCATAAGGATCAGCTTAAAATAGCCATAGTCCCCGACCCGGTATCCAATAAAGAGTGACCACAAAATAAGAATAAAGAAAATGATTCCTTCTTTTGCATAGTAATCATGAAGCCGTGTAAAAAATAGAATCAGCAAAATTGCGATTCCAAAGTAAGTAATATTCTTCAGATAGCCGCCGATTCCTGCAATATGCCCAAACATAGCAAATGCATAAAACGTCGTATATGCAAGCAAAAAAAAGAATGTAGTCAGCTTGTTGCGGTCAACCAATAACATAATAAAACAAACATCTCCTGTTCAATATTTAGGCCTTCTGTTTTTCTGTGCTCTGTCCTTTTCCAAGAAAATCGTTCCAAATGAACTTCCTGTTCAAAACAGCAAAGACAGCAATTGCCACTACCATTTTGACCGCGAAGCTGATAACCGTTTCATGGAAGAGACGCGAAATAATCATGCATGCAGCAAACATTACTGCCGATTTCCATAAGCTATTTAAGAAAAGCCGAACATATACACCAATTTCCAGTTCTTTTCTTGACTTAATCGTCTGCCACAGCATTACGCTGACCTCAGCAAGCACTGTTCCTATGCAAGCACCATATGCGCCATACCCTGGAATAAAAATGCTATTGAAGATCAGGTTAATCACTGCGCCAAATATTGTCGATTCTACATAGACCCGATCTCTCCTTGTAGGAATCAAAAACTGAGTCCGCACAACATTTGCCCAAGCGGTAAATGGCAGGTAGATGGCCAGAAATCTCATTATTCCGGCACTCTTTGTAAACTCCGGCCCAAACATTATCAACGATATTTCATCAGCAACCGCCCAGATACCAAAAGTCATTGTGGTTGCCACCACCATAGCCAGCTTCATAGATGCCCTGAGAATCGGCTTATATTCGGATTTCTTGTTATTTAAAACATACGACATACGGGGAAGCATGACTGTTCCCAGCGCTGTAATAACAGAAATCGGAATACTAATGATTTTCTGTGCATTTTCAAAATTTCCAAGCTCAACTGTTGACGACAGTCCTCCGATCATTATCTTATCCATAATGGCATAGATTCCATACGCCAAGACCGGAATAAGAAGAACGAGAACCTGTTTAAAGTGGCTAAAGATCTCACTCCATTTGACCCGTACAATGTGAACGTACCGATGTAAAATAAAGATAAGATAAAGCTGGCTGATCAGTGTTGCACTCCCCATGATGGCCGTGTAGACCCACAGATCGTTTCTGTTCCTAACGCAAAGGAATATAAACACTAACGAAATCACCTTAATCAGGACATTTCTTGATATCGTCAGCTTAAATTTCTCCAAGCCAAAATAAAACCAATTCACATCAAAGCATGTCGAAATAAGGAAAATAAACTGAATTGCCGCGATCTCCCGGTATCTCCTGCAAATAAAGATCACATAGAATATATAAACCGCAAGCGTAACTGTGCTCGTCACCAATTGCAAACCATACATACTGGAAAATTTTCGGTTCATCTGAGTCTGGTCATCCCGGATTCTGGCGATTTCCCGATTTCCGTAGTTGTTCATACCAAGCATTGCAGCTAGCATAAAGAAGTTGACAATCGAATATGTGTAGGAATAAATTCCTATATTGTTAACGCCCAGCACTCTCGAAATATAGGGCGTTGTAATCAAAGGAAAGATGTATATCAAAAGCTGATATACAACATTCATTATAAAGTTCTTATTCTCATTCTTCATTCGTCGTGTCCAGACTGTCCTTTAAATATTGAATTGCCTTATTTCGTAGAATGGGAAGTTCCTCCTCGTAATAGGAGTAATCCACCATTTTCATATAGTTAAAATACTCTCTATATTCAATCGGAATTAACCGTTCTTCTATCCCTAACTCCTTAATTAAAGTTTTTACTCTATCATCATCACCAAACATTCCACCATTCTTGATCACCCACACCGGCTTTCTAAAAATAGTAGGGAAAACAGTTCCATGGAACGATGTTGTCATGATCAAAGTTGCATTCTTAATAAGTGTCAGGTACGATCGAGGGTTCTCGATTTCCGGAAGTTTAAAGCCGGTTCTTTGCATTCCCTTCACATAAAATGTTTTTGTATTAAATGCAATCACCGGAAGATGATACTTATTCGATACGCACTGCACCAAATGGACAATATCTTTCTGGTAAGACGGCGAATAGAAAAAAATATACTTATCCGGTAAGTTCAAATTTTGATCAGCAATCTGTTCATATGCGTCGGCATCTAAAAGTAATGTCGGATCAAGTAATACAGGAACATCTTTTTCGACCAAATCCTGAAGCCACTTTTTTCCATTTTCCTCACGAATAGAGAGCGCATCAAAATCAGAAAGATATGTCTTGTACTTTTCCGGATCATCAGCATATTTCATGACATTCTTTGCACCGAAAGATGGAGCATAAGCAATTTTACGTGCATTCCTCACCCATGGTAAATAGTATGCGTCATCACCATCTTCAATTGTAATATTCCAAACCTGATCGCTCCCCGTGACTACCACAAAGTATCTGGTGTCCGTCAACTCTTCCATTCGTGAATAAGATTCTGGAGAAAGATGAAATTCGGCGTTCTTGAATTCTTCGAAACTCTCAAAATTTTTTCTTATTCTATCCTTGTATGGAAAGAGAATGATATTCTTGAGAATATTTTTTACAGAATTATTGGGCTGTGTCACACTGTATAGTTGCTTCTGACCACCATTTGAGAAATCGATGATTTCCGCTTCATAACCTAATCGCTCAATTACCCTTTGCAAAGCAAACGCCTGCAACATTGAACCGCAATTATATGAATGATGAAATGTAATAATTCCTACACGCTTATCTGTCATAACCAATTACCTTCCCGTTTATTCTATCCACGCTCTTTCTTCCCGTTTTCTTTACATTTCTATAAAATAATATTCATTCTTTCCTGACCGGAATCTGTTTCGAATATTTCTGACTGAATTCAAGCAATCTGTAAAAATCAAAGCCTGACTATCTTTCCGTTGCTCTATTAACTTGTAACTGATCTGCACAACCTTCTCAGGATGAACTGTCGTTGGAAAGCGCAGAAAATACTGATTCATGGACTTTGAATGCATTTTTTTCATTTCCTGCGTTTTCTCTTTCCTATTTCTGATTCTGCTTATGAGGAACAGATACAGATAGACACTGTAGGAGAACGAAAAGTTGATAGCATAGTCTATTTCGTTCTTTGCGAACTGTCCAGATTCTGACATCAGCTTCTCTTCCCTCTGCAAAAACAAAAGATTTGACTTGTAAAACCTCGGATTAAATGTCTTTGTCGAAGAACTATTGTGAATCCTGTACTTATATAAGGATCGCGTTACAAATTCGAAACTTCTACACTTAATGACAGCCTCAAGGTTAAATAAGGCATCTTCCCCATTGATCAGATTACTATCAAATGCAATACGATTGATGTTCAAAAAGTTTCTATTAAAAATTTTTGACCCTGGCGACGCCATGGTCGTCAGGGCATTCTCTTTTCTGATCCCAAAGATGCCGTCTACAATAGCTTTTATATTTTTGTCTTTTTTATCAAGCTTGCCAGAAAAATAAACAATATCAAAACTCCTGCCGATATTGGAAAAGACTGCTTCTTGCCACCCTTGCAGTAGTACATCATCCGCGTCAACAAACATTACATATTGCCCTGTTGACTCAGCTATACCTCTGTTTCTTGTATACGACGCACCATGATTATCGTGGTGGAGAACCCGTATATTCGCCCGCTCATATCTCCTGCACTTTTCAAGAGACGAATCTTTCGAACCATCATCCAAAAGGAGGACTTCTGTTTCAGCATTAAGTTCTGAAATAATTGAGTTCAGACAATCATCAATATATTGCTCAGCATTATAAACAGGAATGATAATAGATAGCTTGTACATCATTATACCTTTCTTCTGTGATAAGCCATAACAGGCGCCGCAAAATACATGGACAAGAAGAATTTGATTTTCTCCTTGCCAGAGAAGTTCTTCATTTGCGGCGACATGCGCTTTAACTCTCTGTTAACTTTTCGTTCCAGTTCCGGATGCTCTTTTTTTAACAGATGTGCCCGGTATCTGGCCTCCGTTAATGTCATCAGATATGCATTCGCAGCTGTGTTATATGATGGAGTATCTTTCAATTCTTCCATAATTACCCTGTATGTTTTCAGCACACTAAACCATTTCAGATTCTTCAGGTTATAAGTTGCGCTGTTGCTCACTTGACGATAAAAATATTGTTTTCCCGAGTAAAAAACCGCTGTATCACAATACTTCATATACTCGACATTAAAGAGAAGATCTTCGCAAATCGCTGCCTTCTCATTCATTCGCAGCGAGTGCTGCTTAATGAGGTTAGCGAGGTAGATTTTTCCCCAAAAAAAGCCTTCATATTTCCCCCATAGCTGCGCTGTTGCCTGATCACCCTTGAATACTTCTGTTACTCCCTTGGAGAAGTCTGTCGGGTTGTAATCTTTTTCTTTTACAACTCCTGTGGCCGCCATCTCCGCATGATATTTTTCTATCATTTGGACTAATATTTCTATATAGCCCGGAGCGATGATATCATCAGAATCCACTGGTGCAATGTAAGTCCCAGTACTATGCTCTATTGCGTAATTCCGCGAGTATGAAACGCCATGATTTTCATTATGGAAAAACTGTATACGTGAATCTTTCGATGCATATTTCTCTATGATTTTTCCGGTAGAGTCGGTTGATCCATCATTTACAATCAATATTTCAATGTTTTTATATGTCTGTTCACAGACACTATCGAGGCACTGCTCTAGGTATTTTTCAGCATTATAAGCCGGAATTATTATACTAACTTTTTCCATATGCTTAATCCCCGGCTTTCAAAAATTTGTTATATTCTTTGTCATATTTTGCTGTCATGGCCTTATCAGACAATTTTTTCAGTTGAAAATCTTTTATTGCTTCTTTATCGACTCTGTTAAAATTTTTTCGCAGTTCTCCCATTGCTGTGTTAAAACTCCGGCCATCATTTTGAATAGAGAAGTTCTCGCCAAGATATAAATCTTCCCCCATTCCGACCACTTCTCGATGTGATGGAATATCTGATAGGAACAGACCTAAGCCACACGACAGTGCTTCCAGCACAGAAATGGAAAATCCTTCTGATCTTGAAGCTGATGCATAAATATTGCTTATGTTGTAATAAGCCGCTGGATCGTCCTGAAAACCCAACAGCTTTACGTGGTCATCCACCATTTGCTCACAGGCTTCTCTTTCTGGTCCATCTCCAAGCAGTAATAAGTATTCATCCTTATTGTGATATTGTACAAAATTTTGTGTCAAAAATTGTACATTTTTCCTGAAAGACAACCCACCCGAAAAAACGAACACAACCGCATCTTCTGGAATATCTAGTTCTTTCCTCGTAACAGTGTGCTTTGCAATCTTTGGTTTGATACCGTTGCGGATAAATATTACATTTTTCAGATACTTCCGCATCACCTGATAGACCGACTTAGAGCATCCTACGCGGCAGTCCATTTTCTTAAGAGCATCAATGTGCATCTTTATAAAGATCTTCGCCTTCACTTTTCCATACGTCTGCACATAGTCCTCAAACATATTGTTGTGAAGGGTGGTAACCTTCCTCACAGATGTTTTAACCCTTGAAGAAAGAATGTCTGGAATGATTCCATGGGAATGAATGATGTCAAACCCTTCTCTTTTTACAAGCTCTTGGAATTCCCTGTCCTGTCCTAGTAGGCACTTTACCCGACTAAGAGTTTTACAAGTGAATATCTGGACACCATTGTTTCTAAGATCAGCAACGATGCGTTCGTCATTACCTTTGAAAAGTGTGATCAAAGAAACGCTGTACTGCTCTTTATCCAGATTCCGTATGATATCCAAGATCACATTGCTTGGACCATTATTCGTTATGTAGTTGGTTACAAATGCGATCTTGATCATTCTTTTCTAAGCCCTTTGTAAATCATTTTCCTTATTCCGTTTGGCATGACACATACCGCTGCATGCGGAACTGCTCCTGTCAGAAAATCTATTTCTGATGTCCACCCTATACTTCTTAGCCATTTATGGAACTTCATCATTGTCTTTGCGTAATCTCTGCTACCACGCCGAAGATACATATCAGCTGGTGTCCGGACATCAACAAGCACATCAGGGATGTTTTGTGCTTTATATTCTTTTCTCAGCATTCGAACCCACAGGTAGTAGTCCTCAAACAAATGAAATGTTTCTCTATATCCTCCGGCCGATTCCACTGCATTCTTCTTGAACATCACCGCCATATGGTTCATCGGGTTCCTCTTCTTGGAGAATTTAATGATTTCCTCATTTGTGGTCGGTAAATGACGCTCACCAAAAGGCACCTTCGGATCTGTTTCAAATTCGCTGATCGTTCCACTGGTGAAGTCGATCGCTGGATTCTGTTCAAATACACGCAGTTGCTTCTCACAACGATCTGGTCTGCTAATATCGTCGCTATCCATTCTGGCGACCAGCTCATTTCGACAAATCTTCAAGCCTTCGTTTAGAGCATTACCTAGGCCGCCGTTTTTCTCCAACCTGTGAATATGCAACGCAGATTCAAACTTTTCTTGTTCTTCCCGTAGCACCGCATCAAGTTCGGAAGTTAATGGACCATCACACACAACCACAAAATCGTTTGTTGGAGCAGTCTGGACCCGAATACTTTCCATACTTGTGCGAAGGAATTCCGGGGATTCCTTGTAATACACTGACATAAGAACTGAATACGAAGTGGCCATCATGCCACCTCCAGTAATGCAGTGCTGTAGTTGTCAAAGGAAATGATGTAAGGTTTTAGGTTATACCCACAATAAACTAGCTCTGAATCATTGATTACAGCTTGATTATACAATGTTGAAAACATCGTCTTGTCTACAAAATCATCAGCATCTACCCAACCAATGTATTCAGAATTGGCCAGCCTTATGCCCTCTTGTCTGGTGACAAACAAACCTTTATTTGGTTGATCTATTACTTTCAGAAAATGATATTTGACAGCGTATTTTGTTGCTATTTTTAAAGAATGATCGAAAGAACCATCATTAATGACGATCACTTCGTAATCATCCAGGGTCTGATGTACTATTGAATCTAAACATCTCTTCAAAGTTTTTTCGGCATTAAAAACCGGCACTATAATTGCAACTTTGTGTAAATTATTTGCACTCATCTTGCTCCATCACCTGTTATAATTATTTTTACAGTTTCTAATGCAATCTTTATATCAAACAAAAACGAATAATTTTTAATATAGTAATTATCTAGGTGACACTTTTTTCCTGGAGATATATCATAGCCGCCGCTAACTTGAGCGTATCCCGTAATGCCTGGAGTTATTCGTAAACGTTGCGGGAATTCCGGCCACTTTTGATAGAATTTTTCCGTTAATTCTGGGCGCTCTGGGCGTGGCCCAATCAGACTCATGTCACCAGCTAAAACGTTCCAAAATTGTGGCAACTCATCAATGCGTGTTTTTCGCATTAATCGTCCCACTGGTGTTACACGTGGATCATTTTTTTGAGCCCACACTGCTCCCGTCTTTGACTCTGCATCGTTTCGCATAGAACGTAACTTAATTAAATAAAAATTATTTCCCAAATACCCAACACGCTCCTGCTTAAATAAAACTGGTCCCGGAGATGTTGCTTTAATGATTAATCCAAAAACTAAAATAAATGGAATGCTAATAACAAATCCCACCAAGCCAAAAATAATATCAAAGCTTCTTTTCCCAATTAATTTGCTTTTAGGAATTGGTTCTCCGATATGTTGCAAATACTCATAGTCCTTTTTTTGTTTTATAATGTCATTAAAATTCCGATTCTGAATATCTCCAATACTTCTTAAGCCCATTTTCCAACCCCCATTTTGCCACAAATCCAGTTTTCTTCAACCTTGTAACATCTGCCATAGATTCCTGAATATCCCCACTTCGTGGATCCTTGAATTCAATGTCCAGTCTTTTCCCTGCAATTTTTTCATATTGTCTAATAACATCAAGAAGTTTATTTTGCTCCCCATAGCCAATGTTATAAACACCACATGTTTCTTTCTTTTTGCTGATAAATATTAGTGCTCTAACAATATCATCAACATAAACAAAATCACGTGTTTGACTCCCATCACCATACATTATAAATTTCTTGTTTTTCAGCAGACATTTTGTAACTATTGACAGTACTCCTGAATATGGAGAACTTGGATTTTGCCGTGGTCCAAAAACATTAAAGAATCGCACTACTACGGTTGATAATCCGTATAAGGTTCCATAATCAATGGTGAACCTTTCTGAAGCATATTTATCAACAGCATATGGTGTTAATGGTTGAACCCGGCCATTTTCTTTCTTTGGTAGCTCTGGATAATTTCCATAAACAGCAGCCGAAGAAATGAAGAGAAATTTCTTTGGGAAATAGTGATTAATTCGCAGATATTCAAGACTATTTACAACTGATTCCTGATTGACTTGATGAGTTATGTAAGGTCGTTCTACTGAATCTACTACACTAGCCACTGCTGCTAAGTAATAGATGTAGTCAAAATTGGCGTCTAAAACACGATGCATGAAAACATGATCACAAACATCATGTTTATAGAAAATAATTTTTCCCTGTACATCTTTCAGGTTTTTCATCATTCCCATCGATAAATCATCTACTACTGTCACATCGCATCCCTCTTTAACTAAAGATATAACCAAATTTGATCCAATAAATCCAGCACCACCTGTAACTAATACCCTTACCAAAATAAACCCCACCTTTTTTTTTTGCTTTTAATTGGTTGTAACTCATGTGGCAAAACAAAGTCACCATTAATTATTGACTTAGCATTCTCTTCAAGTTCATTTGTAAGATCTTCCCCGAATTCTCTTCGTAGCTTATGAAATGCTTTTCGCATTTCATATTTACGATTAGGTAAATTATGAGCATCTGAAGCAAAAATATATACCTGACCGGCTTGAATTAATTGTTTACTAAATTTCTGTACTTTGTGACCAAAGATTCCAACATAACTGCTAGCTGTTATTTGAGAAAGGCAGCCCCTACTTAATAAATCATACAAAATGTCTGGTTTTTTCATAATCATAGTATTACGTTCTGGATGAACAATAACCGGTATAATTCCCCGTTGCATAAGTTCATAAATCATATTACTAGTATAATTTGGGATATCGTCATCCGGAAATTCTAACATTAAGTATTGCCCACCCTCATTAGCAAATAAAATATCATCTTGATCAAGGGCAGTTAATAAATCGCCATTTATTCTAACTTCCTGCCCGGGGAAAACTTTGAGTGGAATTTTATGCCTATCAAGTTCCACTTGAAACTCCTGTGTTTGTTGAATAACGGATTGTTTATGGTTAAGATAAACGCCATTCATATGATGGGGCGTTAATAGAGCATAATCAATACCATCTTTTACTGCATCAGTAGCTAACTTTAAGGAAATATCCATACTTTTAGACCCATCATCCACCCCTGGGAGCAAGTGACAATGTAAATCAATCATTCTATATCATATCCCTTGGTAATTATTTGCCCTTATTATCATAACCGTATCCATAACCGTACCCGTACCCGTATCCATAGCCATTCTTAGGTGCAACGTCATTTAATACATAACCTAATAAATTGGCTTTAACCATTTTTAAGAGCTCAATTGAGCGCTTTATAGCCAATTTTTGTGCTAATCCTTGGCGCACTACCAGCACTACCCCATCAGCCTGAGCTGCAATAATTTGCGTATCAGTAACTGATAGTAGTGGCGGAACATCTAAAATAATCACATCATAGATTTTCTTAAAATAAGAAATTAATTCTTTCATCCGATTAGAAGCCAACAGGTCTGATGGATTAGGTGGAATGGGACCACTAGTGATCACAGATAAATTATCAATCTCCGTTTTTTGCACTACTGAATTGAAATCTATATCAGTGGATAAAGCCGTGGATAGGCCATTGGTATTTAATAAACCAAATGTCGTATGTAAAGTTGGATGTCGCAAGTCTGAATCAATAAATAGAACCTTCTGCCCTTGCTGAGCCCAAATGACCGCCAAGTTAGCGGAAACAGTTGATTTTCCCTCGCTAACTGCCGAAGAAGTAAAAATAATTGTTTTTAATTTTTGATTAACTGCTGAAAAATTAATATTTGTCCTAACTGTACGAAATTGTTCGGAAACAATATCTTTAGGATCAACATCAGTAATTAACTTCACACCGTTTCTTAAAGTATCAGTGGAAATTTTTTCCTGTTTACGACGAAAAATATTCATAATTTTCTCCTACATAATTAAAATTTAAACTCTGCGATGCTTTGATTTGAGATGCTCGCCATGTCGTTCATCAGCAAAACGTGAACCGCGTATTTTACGAATTTCTGCTATGTGGCCTAAATTAGTTAATTTTAAATCATTAGTTAGAAATTCATCATCTTTAATCGTTGTATCTGTCATTTCTCTAATGAACGCATAGCCAAGTCCAACCAGTAAACCAACTACCGCCCCAACTAGTAACACTATTGAATTCTTAGGAAACGACTTTTGTTTTACCGGTGTCGCTTCAGAAACAATTGTGACGTTATTGATGCTCATAATTCGACGAATCTTTTGTTTAAAAACTTGTGCCACAGTATTAGCGATTGCAGCTGATTTTTGTGGATCATCACTCTCCACATTTAAAGCAAAAACTTGTGAGTTTTGTTGATTAGTAACAGAAATAGCTCCCTGTAATTGTTTAACGCTCACATCATAAGGAGTCCCTGTTGATTTAACAACAGCTGGCCGTGATGCTTTAATTAAGTGACGATGACCATTTGCTGAAACATGGTATCGAGCCTTTCGTGCTGAACGAATTACTTTGACAGGATTAGCTAATCGCTCACTAGCTGTTTTCAAAACCAATTGGTTTGTAATGATATCCTTATAAGTACTGATCATTTGAACATCAGCTTGCTGATTCTGCAAAGCTGCCCCTGGAACTGAAGTATCTTTTTTTTGATTAACCAAAATTTGAGCAGTCGAAGTAAACTGGGGTGTAATAACAAACTTCTCTAAACCAACAGCAATAATTAAACAAAGGATAAAACTAATTATGATAAAGATAATATGTTTACGAATAATCCCTAATATTTGGCGAAGGTCTAAATAATTTTCCATGCTGTCCTCCAAAAAATTTATATATAGAATTAATAACGCGTCAATCCTAAATTATTTCGAATAATATTTGATGATTTTATCAATTCAGATTTTGAAACCACTTCAAAATCTTGACCACCAATTTCCTTACCTACTCCTTGAACATGATCAGAAACAACATGATTACCAACCTTACGATAGTTTAGCGATAAACCAAACATTTGGGAACGATTCAAATCAGTTTGAGCCTGATTGGAAATTGATTTTAAAAAGCTACTAGATAGGAAAGTCTTATACGAAAACGATTTTTTTAATAGGCCTGTCAAAATCAATCGTTGACGTAATTGTCGCCCATAATCCCCTTGGGGATCACTGTAACGCATCCGAGAAAATTTCAAGGCATCATCACCATACAGGTGGTATTTCTTACCCTTAATAAAATGATCTCCCTCGTATGAAAATGTAAGTGGTGAAATGACCGTTACTCCTCCAACTTGATCAATTGCCCTTTTTAAACCACCCATGTTAACTAAAACGTAGTAATCGATCGGTACTTTTAAATATTTTTGGACTGTGTCAATAGATTCTTTAGTACCACCGTAAGTGTAAGCAGCATTAATTTTAGCAGGAGAATACTCTGAATACCCAGATAAATTGACTTTCATATCGCGTGGAAGACTCATCATAACTGTTTTCTGTTTTTCAGGGTTAATTGACATAATAATCATCGTATCCGTTCTGCCCTTATATTTACGTCCAAGGGCACCCGTATCAGTCCCCAAAAGTAAAATAGAAATGGGCCGTTTATTATCAATTAATTTGCCAGCGTTACGTTTTTTGTGGGCATTCGATTTTTTGTAAATAATATTGGTTGCCTTGTAAACATTATGGTAGGCAATTCCAGCAATACCTACCCCTAAAATCAATAACAATAATAGAAATAACCAAAATATTTTTTTGAATTTATATTGATTATGTTTTCTATGATTATGCAAATTCTTTTTAACAGGCACTTTCTTCATACGCTCCTAAATTAACCAAAGTTTAAAATTATAAATACAGCCCTAATCTTTACATTTATTTAATAAATAGTCAATTGGTAGATTGTAAAATATCATGCATTCCTTGCTTACTTATCTGCTAAACATTAAATGTGGTAAAAGATTTGTTAAAGTTCCGTTATTGCTACTTTTTTGTGATAGTTTTGATAAAAATGCTTATAATTGAAATTTAGTTTTCAAAAATATGTATTTAAGGAAGAATTTATAAATTATCGCAATATTTTTAATTCAATTAATAATGAAAGTAGATGATGAATTATCTACCATATAAATATAGTTTTCTTACTGATTCTTTAATTTTACATTTAGATTACAAGTGCATGCCCCCATCTTCATGCCGGTTTCGAGTTTGGTGTTGCCGTTGCTTTTTAGTCATTTCCCACTCAGTCTTCTTTAAACCTTGCGCCTGTCTTTGTCGTTGGTAATCTTCATCACGAGCATATAGAACAGTCATGATTGCGTCACTAAAGGCCGTCTTTAAGTAGTAGTTTGGACTAACTGGCTTATAATTTAATGGTTGATAATGCCCCATATTTGCTTTTCTATACTGGTCGTCCTTGGCTTGTTGCGCTTTTAACTGCTTTTGGATTTTCTCAATCTGACTGTTTTTAATCATCGGATCGGCTTTGCATTCGCCAAAAAAGAGTTGTTTAGTGCCATCATGCTTTAAAACCCGTTGTAAGTGATGATTTTCTAACTGATCTAAGCTAAGCTGTCCCGATAAATAAGCTAGTCCTTGTTGATGTTCTTGGGGACTGAACACCTGTGGTGGATTTGCTTGCCACTGTTCAATTATTTCAGTCTGACATGGCTTTAAAACAGGATCATAGTACATTACGGCTGTATAGGCTTGTTCCTGTTTAATCATTGGTAATTCATTAAAATTGCCGTTAGGAAAGGCCCTTTTCAATACTTCATGGTATTGCGTTTTAATGACTTGCTTAACGGCCATGATTGCCCGTAGGTCTTTGACTGCTCGAGTAATCTTTTGCTGCTCGGTTGGTGAATACTTTTCTAGTAGACCTTGATCAACGTGTTCTAGACTTTCTAAGCTATCATCATGAATCATCAGCGTATATTTAAGCTCGATTTTGACTTCCTTTTCTTGTTGCATTAATAACTTCCAGCCAACGTATGGCCGTTTGGTAAAGCCCAATAATTGTCGGATCGATAAATCATCACGAATATTCATTAAATGTTCGTTTAATTCACTGCCTTTGAAAATCGTTTGTTCACTATTAGTTTCTTTAATCAATTCCCGTCGTTCAGCCGCGGTTGTCTGTTCAAAATCAAGCTCTGGATAAAGTTTTTTAGTCGTGCGATCAACTACTTTATTTAAGAGTTCATCTGCTTTTTTTAGTGAACCTTCTTGTTGGTTAATCGTCAATAATTGCTTAGTGACGTCTTCACCAACAGCGTGCTTAATTAAGGTACTGTTTTTCCAATTAAATAGCATGCGCCACTTATCACCTAAACTTTCCAAACTAATATAAGTTTTCAGTTCGTGGCTTAACTCTTTGACCACTTTTTTCTCGTTAAACGAGAAGTGTTTACTTAGGCTATCCAAGTGGCCTCGATTAACTACTTTCTCCTGCATATTTTTATAGCCAGCTTTGGACTTACGATAGTTCTTAACTTGTTGATTAAATGCCTTTCTTTCATGCCGTTTACTATTGATTCCCTCGTGTTGCATTGGTGTATCAGCTATTCCCTGTTCCACAAATGATTTTTCACTGATCCGATCCGGAATGTTTTTTTGTGCTAAAACTTGATTAACACTCAACGCCCAATTTTTTCGCCACTCATTAATTTTTTCCTTTTTATCCCAATCAACCAACCAAATTTTTCTTTGTTTTGGAAACCCGCTTTTGGTTAAAAGTTGCTTGCCATTTTCATCTTTAATGTACTGCGTCTTTGCTTTTAATCCCCAACTACCATCGGGGTTAAATGGGCGATTGGTTAACATCACATGTGCATGCGGATTGTCTGGGTGATCGCGATGAATTGCTACGTCAGCTACCATACCTTGATCGACAAAATTTTCTTGCACATATTTTGTCAGTAATTCTTTCTGTTCGGATTCACTTAATTCTACCGGTAAAGCCACGTTAAATTCTTTTGCATACCGTGAGTTTGATTTACGATCTTTCTTTTCAACTTCATTCCATAATTTTTCTCGATCACTGGCCCATTATGGTGCATTTTTGGGGGTTAAAATAAAGCTTTCTGGCATTACCGATTGGGCATAGAAATATCGGCGACCTTCTTTATCATCAAATAATTTTTCACCACTTCGATAAGCGGCACTGGCAATCGCACTTCGTCCTTTTCCAGCACTAATATTACTAAAACTAATATGAAAAATTGCCATGTAAGTCACCTCTTTACTTTGATTCTATGGGTTTTCTTCTGTTGTCGACATCGGCGACTTCTAATACAGGTTTTTTTGTGGTTAGCACAACATAGAATTTATTCTATGTGTAAGTGCGCATTGACCTTGTTTCACTCGGTCTTCTGATTCTCTTAACTTTAATTTAGTGTATGCCTTCCGCTTCTCTATTTCAAATTTTATACTTTGACTTAACGTTTCCTATATGATATAGTTTCGGTGATTATTTCTAATATGATTGGAGGGATCGTTATGTCTCAAAGTAACTTAGAAAAACAAGAAGCTAAATTAAAAGCCCTTAATCAAAAAATTAAGGACGAAAAAAATAAGATTGAACAACGGCTAGGTAAACAAATCATCAGTCAAGCCAATTTAGATTATGCTAATTTATCTAATGACAATATCAAGTCCTTATCCAAAAAAGTATCCGAGTTTTTAAAGGAAAAGTCCGTAGATCATTAATCATAGGAGATGGGGAATTCCATGCCTAATCAATATGAAAAACTAATTGAACAACAAGCGCGTTTAAAACAAAAAATTGAGCGGGAAGATTTTAAGTTACGCCAATCTAAGTATTATGAAAATCGACAAGCACGAAAAACCCGTTCTCGCCGATTAATTCAAAAAGGGGCTTTATTAGAAAAGTACTTTCAAGCTAATAACCTCTCGGTCGAACAAACCGAAGAACTTTTAAAAACATTCGCTGACTATGTCAACGCCCATAAACCGGATAAATTAAAAAACGATCAACCTAATAACTAGGCCGATCGTTTTTATTTTCAGAATTGTTTTTTGGCTTAATTTCTGGATTGTGTTTAGCAAAGTATTTTAACTGTTTTTGAATTCTTTGTGTAAGCTCTGCTTTACTTTCTTTGTGCTTCCTTTTACTTGATCGCTGTTGAATTATCTTTTGACCCTTACCTCTTCTTTTTGATTTTAGGTCAAGCGTAAAATCTAAAATTTTATTTTGATCTAGCTTACTTAAATGACCGATTTCTTTAAACTTTAGCCCGGCTTTGGGAAAGCGATAAATATTACCAAGATCGACCCAGGAAGGTTTCTTCAACCCAGCGGATTGCCAATCTTGAATCGGATAATATTGTTGCTTGATATAAGCCGACTTCTTTTCATACTGACTAGTAATTTTAAAAGCCTCGACCGTCTGTTCTAATACCCGACGAATTAAAACTGGCCGAGACTTGCCACCGTTAGTTTCTACAAAACTAACGTATAGGCTGACTAAGTCATTAGTCCTCATCTGGATCGTTGAGCCAATCAGCGACCTCTTTAGCGTCTTTGAACTCGGTGACTGGTGTCCCTTCGGTCGCCTTTAAAAAGCGTAAATTAGCTCTTTCTTCTTCGCTTAAAGACACATTAAAAGGTAAAGCACCATTAGCAACAATCCGCTTGTAAAACATGTTAATGGCTGTGGTTGGATTTAAGCCCAATTCGCTTAAAACTGCTTCGGTATCATCGGCCAAATCTTTATCAATCTTGACTTGGACCCGTTTCTTTTCCTTAACTGCCATGATTGTCTCATCTCCTTTCTTTTACTACTACCATTATACTACCTTTTGAGTACCTTATCAATAGATAAAGCCCTGGCCTCAAATCACTTGAGCTTGGCGTTGATCTAAAGACTGAACTTTTGAGCTGGTTAGCCTGGTTAGCTCTGGCGCTCATTTAAAAGCCCCTATTATTCTGTTTAAGCCATTTAAATCTAGCTTAAGTATAAAGGGTTAGTAAGTCTTAAAACCGCTTAGAAAGCATTTTGTAGCCTTTTAGGACTATTAGTACAACCCACTGTTATCGTTGTCGGCCGACTTTTCTTCTTCGGGGTGTTTGGCCGCGTATTCTCTAGCCGCTTGTTTATTCCACCAAACACCAAATAGATTTTGCATGGTGCCGTACAGGTAGTTTTCCACGTTCTTGATGTGCTTCTCATTGCTTCTTAGGGCGTTAAAGTAACGTCTCAAGGCTTTAGTCATTAAAAATTTAAGTTCTTCGTCGTCCAGTGGGATTATGACGCCAATATCTTTATGATCTCCTTCTCAACTCGGTACTTAGCATTTAAGATAATACCAACGAAGCGACGCATCTGTTGCCGGGTACGGCACCAAAAACTAAGCAGTATTCATCATGTTACAGCACCCAAGTAAAAGCTACGAAGATAAAAACATTCATCCTCAAAATATGTAACCTAGAAAAAAGGCCTCCAGTGCACTTGGCCCTGTCAAGTTGACAAATGAAATAATATAAAGTTTTGTGTAT
>NZ_BCMI01000029.1 GCF_002217985.1 Secundilactobacillus pentosiphilus | reverse complement strand
CGATACTCTTTTTTTCTGTCATTATATCAAAAAAGCAGGTAGTTAAAAATCCGAGGATTTTAACTACCTGCTTTTGAATTAAGAGACTTATGTCACAGCCTCTATTTTTGTGAGGAAAAGGAACCCGTTCTAGTTGTTGTCCTGCCAACGTTGCGCGAAAGACAAAGATTTCATTTAAATATCAACTTTTTCGTTAAAACCGCTTTATTAATCATAAATTATCATTTAAGATTAAACTATGCACGATAGTGAGAAATAACAATCGAGGGATATATATGCCGAATAATAATGAAGAATTAAATCAAGAAGTAACGCCGGGTCAGGCTCAGCTTGACTCATCTATCACCCAAAAAATAGATTATTTACAGACGCTGCAGACAGCACTACATGATCATGATGACCGTCAGATCTATGAACTGATCGATAAGACGCGTTATGATCGTGAGGTCAAAAAATCACGTTCGACTACTAAGACCCATCGTTTAGCAGATTTAGTGGCTGATGATCACGAACAGTTAAGCCATTATTTAAGTGAAAACCTGATTGATTACCTTGGAAAAACCTATCCGTTCTTCTATTATGATGAAGTAAAAAATGGTGACTTTGATATTTACTTTGGCAACTGGTGGGACCGGCGAAAGTTCGGTAAGCTGGACGTTTTAAACGTGGCCTTCAAGTTTGATGAAACCGAATACGCTAAGTTAAAGCGTGCTTTTGAACTGGACGCACTTAATCAACGCTACAATACGGATAATATTGCTGAAATCTCTGCTAATAGTGCTGAATTGCAGAAGTTGATCGATGGTCAGGATGAACGTGATCACCAAAAAGAAACGTTACGGCAACAGCTGAAAGAAGTTAGTCAAAAGAGTACGCTGCCTTGGGATTCAGGCAAAGTTAAGGAAGAACGTCAAACCATCGTCGATCAGCTGACCAAGCTAGCGGATGACGACGAAAAGGCCATCAATGCTAACAAGCAGATCAAGGAAAACGATGACAAGATCCTGCGTCTGTCTAAAGAAGATACCATTTTGACTTATGAGAAGCAAAGTATTCAGCAGAAATTTGAAGATTTCTCTCATTTTGAATCCCATAATCAAAGTTTGTACACGGACTACCTGACGAATTTGATTGGCAAAGGGCAGGTGAAGGATGATGATTAATGAAAACGATCCATCGACGCTAAGTACTAGCGGACGGTTATTATCCTATAATAACGCTGTTAAGGAAGGTCTACAGACTGGTCAACAGTTCACTGAACTCATGGATCAGCTGATTAACACTAAGGATCCCAAAGAATTGGTGGATGCGGCCCAAACGCTGTCAGTCTTTGTACTGGATAGTGATTACGTTACTTTTCCGCACCAGTACAATAACGCTGATTACTACCTCATTTTCATGAGCAGACTGTTGGAACTTCACGATCAGGGTGAGGCCATTACGCTGGAATCGCACGAAGATGATCAGCATTTAACTCAGCAGATCACGGCGTTAGGCGACCTCGGCGTCTTTGCATTTGTGGCCGCTAACGATTCTACCGGTGGGGTCTACTACCAGGATCAGGTAACGGGTGAGACGTTGTTCTACCTCAACCTTAAACGACGTATGATGCGAATCAATAGCAGTGCGATCACTAAACTGTTTATTGAAACGTATACTAACAAGGTAGAAAAGGATCAGTTGCTGACCGCAACCGATTTGTTAATTACATTTGGACGGGCACTCAAAACCGACTTCGGCTTCGATGTTGACTTCAACTTGTTAGATACAAGTAATAGTGAATTTTACGCTTTTCAGACCAGTAATCTATCTGGTGAGATCGTTGATAAACTATTCGTGGCTGCAGCTGAAGAAAACTACATGCTTAAGCACGATAAGGACGGTGCGGTTTTGGAATTGGCACCTGGCTTAAAACTTAAAATTGCCAGTCATAACGCAACCGGAGCGGCAGCTTGGGGACTTTATATTTCTGATGAAGATCAGAAAGTTTCCTGGTTTAAAGTTTTACTGGAATATCCATTCTTACGTCAATGGTATCTAGAAAATATCGATGATCTCCAAATTCGTTCCGATAATTTAGTATTTTAGGGGTGACAAAGTGTCATTAGATTTAGCAAATTTATTACAGACGGCCATACAGCGGCGAAATCAGTATAACTATGAACATCAAGTTGAAGTGAGCTCAGAGGAAGGGTTGCGGGTTGATTACGTTGCCCTAAGCGTTTCGTTAGCTCATTTGGCCGACTTGATGGGCTGGTTTAAACTAGGGCAGGCGAAAGCAGCCGTTTCTTCTGAAGAACTGCTAAAGGCTTACATTGACGTGATTGACCATACTTTTCAAGTTGCAGCGCGGCAAACCTGGTCACATTTAATTGTGATGAAGCCTGATGATCTTGAGCGGTTAGAACAAAAACGACCGGCTAAGAGTTTGAGTCAGCAGTACCTAGCCATTAGCCACTTTCTGGATCAATCGTACTTTGATCGTCAGCAATTGGCGTTTCAGCATGCTTGGCACTTAATTTTAAAGCTGGGACTTGTTGATTTAGGTTTTGCTGAAGCTCAAATTGAAAAGTCATATTTAAAAAAAGAGGCATAAATAAAAGGATCCGTTTATCGCTACAGATAAACGGATCCTTTTCGTTCACAAAACATTTAGCTAACATTTAGCTAATGTGAAGTAGTTTGAAAAATAATTGCACGTATGCGTGCTTCGGTGTTGCTAGAAGGTGCTTTGATTGAGCACGCTGACGGCTTGCGCTGAGATACAGCTCCCATGCACCCGCGAATAGAAACAAGCCAATAATAAATGAGATAAAAATCATCGCAATCCCCCCAAAAACAAAGATTTCAATCACGTTACAGTTACATTATCGTTTTATGACGTTCAATTTGCAAGCAATTTTATTTAAAAAGTTTGGCTGTACAGGTAGTCTCTTGGAAGCCGCAAGCAACGCTTGAAAGAGCATCTGTATCGTGCAATAATTTGCTGCAAAGGGATTTTGTTCAAACCTCTCATGGGGATAGAAACTGTGTTTTAGATCATCAAGAATGAGCAAAAAAAATTCCAAGTAAGCTGAAATAACGTGACCATCGATCCCCTTTAATCACGTTAAGACGTTACTTGGAAAATGAATACCTATTAATTCAATAATGCGGCAAGAGAGATTCGAACCCTCGACCTACGGTTTAGAAGACCGTTGCTCTATCCAGCTGAGCTATTGCCGCATAGCAATACACAACACGTATAATTATATGTGAATGAGGGGTTTAAGTCAATTAGAAAAACGTTTTATCGGCTCAAAAAATTAATATTTATTCGATACTATCCGGGAAGTTTAGGGGTCCTTTAGTTCAAAAATTCATTTATTCAAGTCTAATCCAGGTAAAGTCGCTGCTATTTATGAATGGATATTAAATTTTTCCTTATTTTCCTCACAATTTAATCGAATACAATTGAAATAATACGCTTTCACTGATAAAATAAATGCAAGCTATTAATTGGAATTAATGACACTTTGGAGTGGTGTGATTTTATTTCAATGAGAAGCTATTTCACGTTGTGTTGTTTGGATGCGTCATTTAGTAATACGTGTTGTTGTAGGCATAAAAATTTTGTTGAAGTGACCAATGGAGGGGCGTCACTTTGCTAAAGGATGGGGAACGCTATGAGTAGAATGATTGAGATGAAAGGCAAGCGATTTGGACGCTTGACGGTGATTCGACAGAACGGACAAGATCCCAAAAACGCTGATTTGTTGTGGGAATGCCGTTGCAGTTGCGGCAATATTGTCACTGTGGACGGTTCTAGACTCCGTGGCGGCTACGTGAGAAGCTGCGGCTGTCTGCGCCGGGAATTAGCCCGTGAGCGGTATACCAAAAATGAGGGGTTCACCAAAAATATGGGTAATCCCCGAAACTTGCGTAACAGTGACGGTATTATGGTTTCTTCTATTAAGGAATCCCAGCGCAATACCTCTGGTGTCGTTGGGGTTTCCTATGACAAAGCCACGGATCGCTGGTTAGCCCGTTTAATGTACAAGGGCCATTATGTATTGCTTAAAAGCTTTGATACTAAGGCAGAAGCTGTTGAAGCACGTAAAGCAGCTGAGAAAGTATACTGGCGTAGGAATAAACAAGACAAGCAGACTGTTGTGTAGAAGCTTGTAAATCATTGGTTATTGTTGATAAACGATTGTGATTAATCTTCTATTAAAAAGGCGCTGAAAAAATTCAGCGCCTTTTTTTAATTGCATGCTGTGCAGCTATTTCGATTCATTTAATGACTGCGTAAACTTGACGGCAGTCCCATAAGCAGCAACCGACTGCATATCAGTTCCAATTGACCCTGAATCAAACCGCATCATCACGACGGCATCTGCACCAAGATCGACCGCGTTTTCTCGCAGTCGTTCAATAGCCACGTCGCGAGCTTCAATCAGCATTTTGGTATAGTCTTTGATTTCACCACCAACGATATTTTTAAGACCGGCGCCGATATTTCTAACCACGTTTTTAGACTGGGTCGTTAAGCCAAACACTTCACCAATAATTTCGTATGCCTGACCAGGAATGTTTTCAGTTGTTGTCACGATTATTTCTGACATGTGCATCAGCCCCCTTTAATAAACCTAAGTGTACCATGAAGCCGTTGTCACGCCAAACGGTCAGGAGAGAATTTTGGTCACTTCACCCGCTCGAATAGTCCGTTGCTTCCGGGTTGCAGCATCATAGATGATCAGCTGACCCAGGTGGTTGATGTCAGTGACCTTGCCGGTAACCACCGAATGGCCGATCTGAACCCGAATCTGATGGTTCATTAAGGTGAGGCGACGCTTATAATCGCTAATAAATCCGGAATTGGTATAGGTAAAATTAGAGCGGTAAAGATTGGTCACCAGGGTGATTAAAAAAAGTTCACGCTCGGTATTAGTAGGTGCTGATGTCAGTAAATTACCGGCAATCTGCTGAATCTCCTGCGGGAAATGACGTTCAAACAGGTTGATGCCAACACCAATGATCACGGATTGCTTGGCTCCCCGTTCAACTAGGATACCGGCAATCTTGCGCCCATGAAAATAGATGTCATTGACCCATTTAACATCAACTAACAGGTCAAATGTCTGCTTAATTGCGCTAACGATTGCCATAGCGAGACTAGTGGTGAATAGGCCCACTTTACGGGGCTCGATGGGTAGAGCCGGCATGAGTAATGAAAGATAAATACCGCCAGTTGGAGAATAAAAAGAACGTGTCAATTTACCCACACCAGCGGTTTGCTGATCAGCCCAAATTAAGCAGGGGTTGATCAGCAATTTTTTTTGGCTGAGTTGTTTAGCGTACTGGTTGGTTGACCCAAGGGTGGCAAAGTGCAACAGATTAATTCGGGTACCCGTTTGATTGTTTAACGCGGTGCTGATCTCCTCGTCATTCATCTTTACGCCTCCAGAATGTGATTATTATAGCATACTGATTTGCGGATATCATACAACACGGTAGTTTGATAGTCAAACTATTAAGTCCTTTAAAAATTCTTAAATAACTGGGCTTATATCAGTAGAAAAGTGGTTTCTACGTTACTGATTCCCGAAAATTACTTGACAGTGACTCTGATTTTAGAATATGATACTGCCATCAAATACTTTGATGTTTGAAATAGTTTTGAAGGGGGTGCTTTGCAACGTATGCAATTAACTTCTCAAGAGATTCAAAAGCTGATTCCTAACCGGTTTCCGATTTTTTACATGGATGGCGTGAAAGAACTTGTTGCTGGCGAATCAATCACTGCTATCAAGAACGTCACCGCTGATGAAAGCTTTGTGAACGGTTTTCGTCCCGGTGAATATGTGATGCCACCAGCATTGATTGTTGAATCACTTGCACAGGCAGCTTCGATTTTGATTTTGAAATCACCGGCTTTCGCCCATAAAACGGCTTATCTCGGCGGTAT
Source organism: Secundilactobacillus pentosiphilus (assembly GCF_002217985.1). Classification (GTDB taxonomy): domain Bacteria; phylum Bacillota; class Bacilli; order Lactobacillales; family Lactobacillaceae; genus Secundilactobacillus; species Secundilactobacillus pentosiphilus. The sequence continues at coordinate 20,974 of NZ_BCMI01000029.1, read as the reverse complement.
CTCAAAAGCTGAATTTCTAAAAGATGTTCATGCTTCTGATCAGCTAGAGCTGAAAGTCAAAATGAAAAAGCAGCGCGATAATATGGGCGTTGTTGCTTGTGAGGCCGTGGTTAACGAAGAAACAGTTTTGACGGCTGAACTGATGTTTATCGTTGAACCGGAAGAAACCGTGCGTTGACTGCCGATGTTCTCACTGCTATTATTTTGAGGTTAAAACTATTTGAGAATCAAAATGGGTGGTGAATACATGGATTTTGCTACGGCTAAACGTATCAATCAATTATTAACAACGGTTTATGGTGACATTGTCCGCGTAGAGGAACTGGCCCTGAGAAAGAGTCAGTTCAAGGATATCTCCATCAAGGAAGTACACGCGGTAGATGCCATTTCAATGTATGAGCATAAGACGACTTCCGAGGTTGCTCGGGAGTTGCGTATTACGCCGGGAACTTTAACCACTATGGTGAATCACCTAGTCAGAAAAGATTACGTTCAGCGAATCAGAAGTGACGACGATCGGCGGTTCGTTCGGTTGGGTCTTACCCGCCGCGGCCGGTTGATTTATCGTGCACACGAATCTTTTCACCGCAAAATGGTCGAAAGTTTTGCGAAGGACATGGATGATGAACAGCTGCATATCATTGAAAAAGCGCTGTTAAATCTAGAAGCGTTTCTCGAGTTCGCTTCACCTACTCCAAATAAGTGAGGGGTTACTAAATGACAGGTATTCAAATTGTCCAGACTGCTAATGCTGTACCGGAACGAACGGTGCCTAATGACGAGCTGAATGCCTACATGGAGACTTCTGATGAATGGATCTCCAGCCGAACCGGCATCAAGCAGCGTCACGTTGCAACTGGTCAGACGACGAGTGATTTATGTACGTTAGTGGCACAAAAATTACTGGCTGAGGCTGGCTGGCAAGCTTGTGACTTAGACTTTATTATTGTGGCAACGATGTCACCGGATTATATGACGCCTGCCACGGCCGCTATCGTGCAGGGCAGGATCGGTGCGAAAAACGCGTTTGCATTTGACCTAAACGCTGCTTGTTCAGGTTTTATTTACGGCTTAAAAGTGGTAGAAGGTTTACTGCAGGTCGCTGACAAACGCGGTATGCTGATTGGCGGCGAAGTATTATCTAAGCTGCTCGATTGGCATGAACGTTCCACCGCTGTTTTGTTTGGCGATGGTGCGGCTGGTGTTTTGTTAGAACAAAATTTAACAGGAAGTTCGGCTTTCTTAGCGACTGACTTGCAAACGTTTGGTGAACTTGGCGAACGGCTGACAGCCGGTTATCAGCCCGTTAATTCCGTCTTTGCAACGGATTCAACCGATCCGCATCAACGTTATTTTGAAATGGACGGCCGGGCAGTTTACAAGTTTGCAACGCATCAAGTTCCTGAATCCATCATGCGGGCAGTTCAAAAAGCCGGCCTATTAGTTCAGGACATTGACTATTTTATTTTGCATCAAGCTAATCAGCGCATTATTGATCAAATTGCTAAGCGGCTGGATCAACCAAGCCATAAATTCTTATCGAATGTGGCTAACTTTGGCAACACTTCAGCCGCCAGCATTCCGATTTTGTTGGATGAAGCCATTCAACGTGGAACCATTCAACGTGGCCAAACGATCGCGCTAAGTGGTTTCGGCGGCGGATTGACCGTCGGCACACAGATTATTAAATACTAAAATAAATAACAGCTTAAGGAGCTCAATATAATGACTAATGACGAAATTTTCTCAAAAGTACAAGCAATTATCGTGGATCAAACTGGTGAAGATGCCGAAAAAGTGACCATGAACACTAACATCAAGCAGGATTTAGATGCTGATAGTTTAGATATTTTCGAAGTTATTAATGAAATCGAAGACGAATTCGACATTAAGATTGAAACGGAAGAGGGAATTGAAACCGTCTCAGATTTAGTGACCTTCGTTGAAAAGCAATTAGCTGATAAGGAGAAAAAATAAGCTTATGCAATTAGATCCATTTATGCAGTCATTAGGATTAAAGTATCCGATTTTTCAGGGCGGTATGGCATGGGTCGCAGATGGCCGTTTGGCGGCCGCAGTATCAAACGCTGGCGGACTGGGCATCATTGGTGCCGGTCATGCGTCAGGTGAAGTCGTTGCACAGGAGATAAAACGTGCGAAGGCACTGACGAATCGGCCGTTTGGGGTTAACGTGATGTTGTTATCACCGCACGTAGAAGATGTTGTGAAGGTCATTTTAGAAGCCCATGAAAACATTACGGTTGTGACAACTGGTGCTGGAGATCCTTCTCAATACCTGCCTGAATTCAAAGCCGCCGACATCAAAGTGGTGCCGGTGGTTGCCTCAGCTGCGCAGGCAAAACGGATGGCTCGGGTCGGTGCTGATGCCGTGGTGGCTGAAGGCATGGAGTCCGGTGGCCATATTGGTAAACTGACAACCATGGCGTTAGTTCCCCAAGTAGTTGATGCCATTAACATTCCGGTCATTGCTGCTGGCGGAATCGCCGATGGACGCGGTCTAGCAGCTGCATTTATGTTAGGTGCAGTGGGTGTTCAAATGGGAACGCGGTTCTTAGTTGCCGCTGAATCAAAAGTGCACCCGGACTATAAGAAAGCGGTGCTGAAAGCAAAGGATATTGATACGGTGATTACCGGCGAGTATGCCGGTCATCCAGCCCGTGTCCTGAAAAATCCGATGGCCAAACGGTTTATCCGGCTTGAAAAACAGGAAGCAGCTAAGAGTGACCCTGATTTCAGCGGGGTTGAAGAGATTGGCAACGGCAGCCTGAAAACCGCTGTTTTGACCGGTGACCGTGAGAACGGTGCTTACATGGCCGGCCAAGTGGCTGGTTTGGTCAAACAGGCACAGCCCGCAGCCGAAATTTTAGCTGATGTTTATCATCAGGCGACACAATTGATGGGTGGTGTCTAAACTGAAAGTTGGATTATTGTTTAGCGGTCAAGGCGCACAGAAAACCGGTATGGGGGAAGACCTATACCAGCAAAATGCCGCTTACAAGGCCGTCATCGATCAAGCCAGTCAAGTGCTTGATTTAGACTTAGCAAAACTATACTTTGATGTTTCGGCGACCGACCAGTTAGCCGAAACGCAGTATACGCAGCCGGCCATTGTGGCTATGAGCTGTGCGCTTTACAAAGTGGTTCAACAAGCGTTACCAGACGTTGCGGCTGGCATTGGGCTTAGCCTAGGCGAGTACAGTGCTTTAGCTGCCAGCGGTTTTATGACCATGGAACAAGCCTTGAAGCTCGTTAAATTGCGCGGCCGTTTAATGCAGCAGGCCAGTGATGCTGCACCCAGCAAGATGGTGGCGGTGATGAACACGCCGATTGCTTTGATTCAAGAAGCGTGTGATGCCGCTCAAACGACCGGGCTAGTTGCCATTGCAAATATCAATACACCGAAACAAGTGGTGATCGGCGGTGAAGTAAAAGCAGTCGATGCCGCCGTGGATTACCTGACGTCAAAGGACGTTAAGCGAATGGTGCCGCTTAAAGTCAGCGGTGCTTTCCATACGCCGCTGATGAAGCCAGCGCAGTCGCAGCTGCACGATGCTTTAGCCAAGGTGTCTTGGACACAAGGGTCGTTTCCAGTGATCAGTACCACGACGGGAACACCGTTCAAGGCGGAAGCATTAACGCAGACGTTAACGCAACAGCTGGTGTCGACGAACCGGTTTACGGACGCGATTCAACAATTGACTGGCCAAGTTGATGCCGTTATCGAGTTGGGCCCGGGTAAAACGTTGATGGGCTTTGCACGAAAAACGGTTAAGGGGATTGATTACTATCACATTGATAGTGTTGAAACGCTTCATCAGACGATGACAGCTTTAAGGGGTGAATAAGTTTGAATTTAACTGATAAAACGGTTTTGGTCACCGGCAGTACCCAGGGAATTGGGCTGGCCATTGCGCAGGCATTTGCCAAGCAGGGAGCTAACATCGTTGTTAACGGTCGGCACGCAGCACCGCAGGCAGTCATCGATGCCATTCAATCCGAAAACGTGACCTGCTGGGATCAATCGGCTGATATTACGGATCCCGATGCCGTGCAGGCCATGATCGACGCTATTTACGAACAAGCAGGCCGCCTGGACGTGGTGGTCAACAATGCCGGTATTGTGAATGACAAATTACTTAACCGAATGAGTGAAGCTGATTTCAGTCAAGTGATCAATACGAATTTAACCGGCACCTTTAACGTGATCAAGGCTTGTCTGCGGCCGATGTATAAGGCGCGCAGCGGTGTCTTTATCAACATGGCCAGTGTCATTGGTTTGACTGGTAACATCGGTCAAGCTAACTACGCTGCTAGTAAAGCGGGCATCATCGGCTTAACCAAATCGGTTGCCAAAGAAGCCGCTATGCGCGGCCTGCGTTGCAATGCCATTGCTCCTGGGATGATTGATACCGCAATGACGGCGCAGCTTTCAGACAAAGTAAAGGCCGAAATTTTAAAACAGATTCCGTTAAAGCGTTTGGGGGCTACTAACGAAGTCGCCCAAGCAGCAATTTTCTTAGCTGAAAACGACTATATCACGGGTCAGACCATCACCATTGATGGCGGTCTGACGATGCAATAAGGAGCGAGAGTATGACGAGAGTGGTTATTACAGGAATGGGTGCCTTAACACCGATCGGTAATAGTGTGCCTGAATTCGAAGCGGGTTTACAGGCTTCCAAAGTTGGGTTTCAACCAATTACGCATTTTGATGCCAGTGAGACTGGGATTACTTTAGCTGGTGAATTACATGATTTTGATCCGTTAAAACGGCTTGGGAAAAGGGATTTACGCCGGATGGACGCTTTTAGTCAATACGCGATGTACGCTGCTTCAGAAGCCGTCGAACAGGCTGGTATTGACGAGTCCAATACGGCCCCTGAAACCATGGGGGTCATTTATGGTTCCGGAATCGGCGGATTGACGACGATTCAAGAACAGGTGATTAAAATGCATGAAAAGGGGCCACAGCGGGTTTCACCAATGTTTGTGCCAACCTCGATTTCTAATATGGCTTCTGGTAACATGGCTATTCGCTACCATGCCAAAAACATTTGTACCACCATCGTCACGGCTTGTGCATCAGGAACAAACGCTATCGGAGAGGCTTTTCGGCAAATCAAAGAAGGCCGCGCTCAAGTGATGCTGACCGGTGGTTCAGAAGCTTCAGTCAACGAAATTGGTATCGCAGGGTTTGCGGCACTATCGACTTTGTCTAAAGCCACCGATCCTAAAAAAGCGTCACTGCCATTTGATGCCAATCGGTTAGGGTTCGTCATGGGCGAAGGCGCTGGGACCCTCGTTTTGGAATCACTGGAACACGCACAAGAACGCGGCGCTGAAATTTTGGCTGAAATTGTCGGTTATGGTGCTACCGCAGACGCCTACCATATGACGTCACCGGATCCTGAAGGGACGCAAGCGGCCCGGGCCATGCAGCTGGCCATCGATGAGGCGGGCGTTAAGCCGGCTGATATCGGCTACATTAACGCCCATGGTACTGCCACGATGGGTAACGATGGTGCAGAATCAAAAGCCATCAACACCGTATTTGGTCAAGATAGCGACGTGCTGGTTTCCAGTACTAAGTCGATGACCGGCCATTTACTTGGAGCGGCTGGGGCGATCGAAGCGGTTGCGACTGTCGGTGCACTTCAGACGGGCAGCTTGCCGGAAAATGTCGGTGTCACTGAACAAGATCCAAAATGTCAGGTCAACTTGGTCAATGCTGATAACCGTCATTACCAAACGAACTATGCCATCAGCAATTCATTTGGCTTTGGGGGCCATAACGCTGTCTTGGCATTTAGGAAGTGGGCGGACTAATGACACTTGAAGAAATCCAAGCTATTATTCGGCAAATTAACGACAGTGATATCCGGGAAATCAACCTTGATTACCAGGATATTCACCTGTACTTGAATAAAAATGAAAACAGTCATCAAACCGCTGAAACGGTGAGTGAGAAGCCCGCACCAACTGAAAGCAGCCCTGAAAAGCCGAAGACTGCTCAGCCAGCAATCAAGTCTGAAAAACCGGAAACTGAACCGGCCAAGCAAGAAGCCACGGCCATCAAGGCGCCGCTGGTGGGTGTGATCTACTTGCAGCCATCGCCCGATAAACCCGCTTATAAAAAGGTTGGTGATCACGTGAGTGCCGGTGAAGTGGTCTGTGTGATTGAAGCAATGAAGATGATGACTGAGATCAAGAGTAAAGTCGACGGCACGATTTCGAAGATCCTAGTTGAAAATGAAGAAGTGGTTGAGTACGATCAACCGCTTTTTGAAGTAACTAAATGAGGTGACAAAATTTGTCAGAAGAAGCAGAAAAACACGAATTAGACGTGGTTGAAATTCAACACATTTTACCGCACAGATACCCGATGCTGCTGGTTGATCGCGTACTGGATTACGTCCCAGGTGAAAAGGTTATCGCAAAGAAAAACGTTTCTGTTAACGAGGCTTTTTTTCAGGGTCATTTTCCTGGTAATCCAGTCATGCCCGGCGTTTTAATCGTTGAGGCTATGGCACAAGCTGGCGCAATCGCGTTGTTGACCGTACCGGAATTTAAGGGTAAAACCGCGTATTTTGGCGGTATGAACAAGGTGAAATTTCGTCAAATGGTTAAACCGGGGGACACCTTAAAACTAGAAGTGACTTTGGAGAAAATTCGCGGTCATGCTGGACTAGGCCACGGTGAAGCTTACGTTGAGGGCAAAAAAGTTTGCTCAGGAGATCTCACCTTTATGATTGGGTAGGTGAATGATATGTTTAAAAAGGTCTTAATCGCTAATCGCGGTGAGATTGCGGTGCGGATCATTCGGGCACTGCGAGAACTAAACGTGTCGTCGGTAGCGGTTTATTCCACTGCGGATGCGGATGCTCAGTACGTTAATCTGGCAGATGAAGCGGTCTGCATTGGGGGACCGCAACCCGCTGATTCTTATTTGAATATGCAAAACATTGTGAGTGCAGCGGTACTAACAGGCGCTGAGGCAATTCACCCAGGATACGGTTTTTTGTCGGAAAATGAGGAATTTGCTGAGCTTTGTGAGACCTGTCATATTACCTTTATTGGTCCAAAACCAGCAACGATTTCATTAATGGGTAATAAGGCCAACGCCCGAGCTCAAATGCAGGCTGGCAACGTGCCGGTGATTCCCGGCAGTACCGGTTTCTTAAAGGATGAAGCTGATGCGGTTAAAGTGGCCAGTGAAGTGGGCTACCCGGTGATGCTAAAAGCTGCTTCCGGTGGCGGAGGCAAGGGCATTCGCCGCGTCAAAAACGAGGGTGAAATGCGTGAGGCTTATCAGTCCGCGACGAAGGAAGCGCAACTTTCTTTTGGCGACCAGCGGATGTACCTGGAAAAAATCATTGCGCCTGCTAAGCACATTGAAGTGCAGGTGTTTGCCGATCGATTTGGCCACGTAACGGCGTTTCCGGAACGGGACTGTTCACTGCAGCGCCGGCAGCAAAAGGTACTGGAATTAAGTCCCTGCCCAGTTATGAATGAACGGGAGCGGCAGGAATTACAAGCCATTGCGATTCGGGCTACTAAAACCATTAAGTACCTGAATACGGGTACGATTGAGTTTTTAATGGATAGTAACCATCATTTTTACTTTATGGAAATGAACACTAGGATTCAGGTGGAACACCCCATTACTGAAGCCGTCAGTGGGATTGATCTGGTAAAAGAACAAGTCAGAGTTGCTTCAGGAGAAGCCTTGTCATTTGAGCAAGCCGACTTAAAGCCCCACGGTTTTGCGGTTGAAGCACGGGTCAACGCGGAAGATCCCGCAATGGACTTCATGCCGCAGGCGGGGGTCGTCAAACAGCTTAAGTTACCCGGGGGACCAGGCATCCGCGTTGACAGCGGGATTCAAGCCGGTGATATGATATCGCCTTTCTATGATTCGATGATCGTCAAAATCATCGCGCATGCCAATACGTATCATGAAGCACTGAAAAAGCTCATTGAGGCACTGGACGAATTTGAATTAGATGGTATCGCTGCTAATCAAAGCTTTTTAGAGGCCTTATTAGCAGACCCGGTCGTGCAGCAGGGGACTGCAACAACCGACTACGTCACGAAGCAGTTTATGTCAAAATTTAACAAACACGTTGTCCGGGAGGTGTCCTAAATGTCGTTTGGGGAACACGTTAAGCGCTTTTCGTCACGTTCTGTGTCAATGCTTGCGCACTACCAAGCAAAGGTACCAAACGGTATCTGGCAGGAGTGTCCTCATTGCCATGCCAGCTTTTACTTTAAGCGGGCAGGCCAATACCGGGTGTGCCCGGAGTGCGGCTATGGCTTTCGGGTGACGGCTCACCGTCGGTTAAAGATGCTGACCAAACATTTTGAAGAATGGGATGCCGACCTGGAAACGAAAGATCCAACCGAGTTTCCGGAGTACGAGCGTAAAATTAAAAAAGCCCAGTCGGCAACTCACCTCAAGGACGGTGTGCTGACGGGCAAGGCAACGATTGGCGACTATCCGGTTGCATTGGGGATCATGGATCCCTTATTTATTATGGGCAGCTTGGGGACGGCCAACGGCGAACGGATCACCAGAATGTTTGAAAAGGCGACAAAACAGCAACTGCCAGTGGTGCTTCTGACCGCTTCAGGCGGTGCTAGAATGCAGGAGGGTATTTATTCGCTCATGCAGATGGCGAAGATCAGCCAGGCCGTTAACGTGCACTCAGCCGCGGGCTTGGGGTATATTTCCGTAATTATGGATCCAACGACTGGTGGGGTGACCGCTAGTTTTGCCAGCCAAGCTGACATCACGTTAGCTGAGCCGAAAGCCCTCTATGGGTTCACTGGTAAACGCGTGATTGAACAAACCATCAACAAGGAATTACCAAGTGATTTTCAAAGTGTTGAAAACAGCTATAAACGCGGATTCATTGACGAGATCGTCCCCCGTGAGCGGATGGCAGAACGCCTAACGCAACTGCTGAGCATTCTGGAAGCCAAGAAATGGGGTGAGGCATAGTGACTAGTAGTACACGATCGGTCATTGCGGGCGCTAGAAGTGATCGTAAGGCCAACGTCCGTGAAATGATTGATCAATTATTGACGGACTTTTTTGAAATGCATGGTGATCAAGTCGCTGGTGATGACCCAGCAATTGTTGCTGGCCTCGCCAAACTGTCAGGCTACCCAGTTGCCGTTATTGCGACTCAAAAGGGCAATAATTTAGAAGACCGGATGGCGACACACTTCGGCAGTCCAGAACCGACGGGCTACCGCAAATCGCTGCGGGTAATGAAGTTAGCCGAAAAACTAAACTTTCCTATTATAACTTTGGTTAACACCCCAGGCGCCTATCCTGGTGCCGATGCTGAAGCTACGGGGCAAGGACAGATGATTGCTAAAAACATTAGCGGGATGTTAAAGTTAAAGGTGCCGATTTTGACTCTGATTATAGGTGAAGCTGGTTCTGGCGGTGCGCTAGCACTGGCTTGTTCAGACCAGATCTGGATGTTTGAAAATAGTATGTATTCTGTGCTATCTCCAGAAGGATTTGCTTCAATCATGTGGAAGGATGCCCATCTGGCGGATAAAGCTGCTGAGTTGATGCGGTTAACACCGGACTGGCTGTTAAAACAGCACGCGATTCACCGGGTGATTCCGGAAAGCATGCTGGTGGACGGGTCATTAAAAACGGCAATGACGAGTGCGGTTCGCGAGTTAAGTCAGCAGAACGTAGCTGACCTGCTCAAAAAAAGGGCCACTTTCTTTAGAAGATTTTAGCAGTTTGTTGATTCTAAGGGTTGACGGATGACTGTAAGTTTTGTAAAATACAGTTTGTTGTATTTGTGGGCTTCCACAGCTGCAACCGCACGGGTCAAGTCTTAAGTCTGTTATGCAGCGCTTGTTTCCGGCGAGTCTAAGTGTTTAATAAAAAAGGAGGTGCACATACATGTACGCAATTATCGTAACTGGCGGTAAGCAATACCGCGTTCAACAAGGCGAAGCAGTCTACGTTGAAAAGCTCAATGCTAATGCTGGCGACAAGGTCACTTTTGACCAAGTTGTCTTTGTTGGCGGCGATTCAACTAAGGTTGGTACGCCATTAGTTTCCGGTGCTTCAGTAACTGGAACAGTTGAAAAACAGGGCCAAGAAAAGAAGGTTGTTACCTTCAAGTACAAGCCTAAGAAGGGTCAACACACGAAAGTTGGTCATCGTCAACCATATACCAAGGTTGTTATTGATGCTATCAACGCTTAATATCTGTGGGTGATCGCTTATGATTCAAGCAGCATTTGACTACGATAATGACGATCGGATCATTGGCTTTAAACTAACGGGGCATGCTGATAGCGGACCCTACGGTAGCGATATCGTTTGTTCGGCCGTGTCAGCACTATCCATTAGTACAGTGAATGGTTTAGCAGCCGTGGCTTCTATCAAGCCAGTGGTGGTCGCTAAACAAGCAGAGGGTGGCTTTTTAAGTCTCCGGATGCCACCGGTCGATGACTATATTCAAGATCGAATCAGTCAAGCGTTATTGCAAAGTTTTCAAAATGGACTTTTAGATGTCGAAAAACAATATTCGAAGTATATTCGAATCAACTAATCTTTTATGGAGGTGAAACTCATGCTAGAAATGAACTTACAATTCTTCTCTCACCATAAAGGGGGCGGTTCTACTGCCAACGGTCGTAACTCTGCCGGACGTCGTCTCGGTACGAAGGCTGCTGACGGTTCTACTGTAACCGGTGGCTCAATCCTTTACCGCCAACGTGGTACGCACATTTATCCAGGTGCTAACGTTTTGCGGGGCAACGACGATACTTTGTATTCAAAGATCGACGGTGTCGTTCGCTTCGAACGTAAGGGCCGTGATAAGCGCCAAGTTTCCGTTTATCCTGTAACAGAAGCTGCAGCAAGATAATAAAAAAGGCCCCTAGGGGCCTTTTTTATTTGGCTTCGCTATTGTTTTAGGGGTGATTCAGTATGAAGAATCGGCTTAAAACGCTTCAATCGCAATTTGAAGCGCTGCGTATTGATGCCTTTTTAGTAACCAGTACGGTAAATAAACAGTACCTTACCGGTTTTGATGGTGACGGCGTCGTTTTAGTGACAGGCAGTAAAACTTATGTTATTACAGACTCAAGGTATGAAACGGCATTGGCTGCTTCGGTACATGATTTTGATGTAATCATCACGCGCTATTACCTTGAAGCGGCTGCTCAGCAAGTTAGTAAGCAGCAAATCACAGTCCTGGGATTTGAAGACAGCATACCGTTTCATGACTATGATCGAATTGATGAACTCATGAGCGCTGATATTGTCCCGATGGCTAATTTAATCGAACAGATGAGAGAAATTAAATCGGCTGAGGAGATCAGCGCCCTTGAGCGCGCCGGTAAACTGACGATAAAGGGATTTAACGCACTTTTGCCGCTCATTAAACCCGGTGTCACGGAACGGTACTTAGCCAATCAGCTTGATGCGATTATGCGTAATTTGGGTGCTGAAAAGTCGAGTTTTGACACGATCGTTGCCAGTGGCAAACGGGCCGCGTTACCACACGGCGCTGCTACTTCTAAGCAGGTTTCGACCGGCGAAATGATCACCATTGACTTTGGCTACGAGTTTGATGGATATACGTCTGATGTAACTCGGACAGTCGCTTTAGGCGATCCAGGTGAGAAACTTAAGCACGTTTACGGGATCGTTCAGCAGGCACAGCAGCTCATTATTGATGCCGTAAAACCGGGCGTAACTGGTCAGCGCTTAGATGAAATCGGCCGACAGTTTATTTCGGCTGCCGGCTACGGTGATGATTTCAACCACGGCACGGGTCATGGCATTGGCTTGGATATTCATGAGGGGCCTGCTTTGTCTACTCGTTCGGAAGATCACATGAAGCAAAACAACGTGATTACCGTTGAGCCAGGCATTTATCTGCCGGAACTTGGCGGGATCCGTATCGAGGATGATGTTTTAGTCACTGATACCGGTCATCGGCTTTTAACTGGCGGATCAACTGACCTGATTGTCTTATAATTCACTAATTATTTGCGGGTGTAGCTTGCAATTACACGCACTTAATTGGTATTATTAGTAAGAATTATTTAGGAGGAAACAAGATATGGCAATTTCTACAGCAAATTTTAAAAACGGTTTAACAATTGAGGTTGACGGTGCAATTTGGCGGATTGTTGAATTCCAGCACGTTAAGCCTGGTAAGGGTGGCGCTTTCGTTCGTTCAAAGTTAAAGAATTTACGGACGGGTGCCGTTCAAGAAAAAACTTTCCGTGCCGGTGCTAAGATGGAACAAGCACCGATCAACACACGCAAGATGCAGTACCTTTACGAAGACGGTGACTCACGGGTCTTCATGGACACTGACAATTATGAACAAATTGAAGTGCCGGATGAGGCCATCAAGGATCAACTGAAGTACCTGCAAGAAAACATGGAAGTTAACCTTATCCAATACGGTTCAGAAACTTTAGGTATTGAAGTTCCTAACACCGTTGTTTTAACGGTTACAGCTACTGAACCTGGGATCAAGGGTAACACGGCTTCAGGCGGTTCAAAACCAGCTACCATGGATACCGGACTAGTTGTTCAAGTACCTTTCTTTGTTAACGAAGGCGATAAGCTTTCAATCAACACGCAGGATGGCACTTACATTTCACGTGCCAACTGATTTTCGAAACGGAGGCTTGAAATTGGCTGAAGATACAAACATTGTTTTAAAGGCAACCGAGCCTACTCTGGGTAAAATTGAAGTTGCACCGCAAGTGCTAGAAATCGTTGCTGGTCTTGCTGCCAGCGATGTTGACGGCGTAGCAAGAATGCGCGGTTCTCTGGCAAACAGCGTCAACGAGTTGTTTGGGAAAAAGGAACGTGGCAAAGGCGTTAAGCTGTCCGTTACTGGAGACACACTGAACGTTGATGTGTACGCTTATTTGAACTACGGCGTATCAGTTCCAAACGTTGCTTTAGCCATTCAAGAGCAGGTTAAGCAACAGCTTTTGTTCATGACTGACTTGCACGTAAATGAAGTTAACGTCCACATTCAAGGTGTGATTCCGGAAAAGACAACGCAGGCCGTTGATCCCGATAATTTGTTCGACGATAACGATAATGATAATAATGAAAGTGAAAATGGTGAGGATAAGTGACAGAAGAATTAAATCGACACCAAATCCGCACTAGCGCTTTTCAAACGTTATTTGCAATGAACGCTAATCCAGAAGCTGATCGACACGTCATTTACCAGCAATTGTTAGGCGATGATGATGGTGTGACAGCGGACGTTCCTGCTTACTTGGAACAGTTAGTTGTCGGTGTTTTGGACAAGCAAGACGAACTAGACGGGCAGATCAAGAAGTATTTGACTACTGGCTGGACGTTACAACGAATTGCGAAGACCGATTTGGTGATTTTGCGCATCGCTTTTTATGAATTGGATTATCAGCCTGATATTCCAAAGCGGGTTGCCGTTAACGAAGCCTTGGAGTTAGCAAAACAGTTTAGTGATGACCGCTCACGCCGGTTTATCAACGGTGTGCTGTCTCACGAAATTGAACCAGAAAAATAATTGATATCACAATCAACCAGTAATGATCTTAAACGTCATTACCGGTTTTTTTGTGGTTAAAATTTTAGTGTTAGTGTCTGCATCGCGCAACCGCCTTTTTTAATGGGAATTGTGCCGTCCAATGGCGCTTAACAAATTGAAATGTGATAAAATGATATGCAGTAGATTTGTGAATGATGATGGGAAGCCATCAAAACCAACAAAGATAGTGAGCGTGAAGTTAATGGCAGAATTAATTGATGGTAAGCAGCTAGCAAAAACAGTTAATGCCCAAACGAAACAGGCAGTCACTGAGTTAAAAACACGGGGAGTCAATCCTAAGTTAATCGTCATCCTCGTTGGCGAGGATAAAGCAAGTCAAATTTATGTCCGTAATAAACAGCGTAAAGCGGTTCAACTGGGGATTATCTCCGAAACCACGCGGTTGCCTGAAGACGTTTCTCAAGCCGAACTGTTAAAACTCATTGACCAGTATAACCATGACGATACCGTTAATGGTGTGATGGTTCAGTCACCGTTACCACGGCAGATCGATGAGGCAGCCGTTACCCGAGCAATTTTGCCGACCAAAGACGTGGATGGTTTCAATCCTGAAAACGTCGGTCAATTATATTCGAATTCAAACCTTAATTTTCCCGTTTCTTGTACGCCCAAAGGCATTATGAGTATGCTGAAGGCCTATCAGGTCAACTTGGCGGGGGCTAACGCGGTCATTGTTGGCCGCTCAAATATTGTCGGCCGGCCAATGGCAGCACTATTGTTAAACGCCAGCGCAACGGTAACGGTAGTTCATAGCCAAACTAAAGATATGAAGGAATATACCCGCAACGCAGATATTTTAATTGTAGCAACTGGCATCGCTCATTTAATTAAGGGTGAGGACATTAAACCTGGTGCAACCGTAATCGATGTTGGGATGAACCGTGACGAGAACGGCAAACTAACGGGTGATGTTGATTTTGACAGCGCTGAACCGGTGGCGGGTAAAATCACCCCGGTTCCCGGTGGTGTTGGTCCCATGACAATTGCTACTTTGATGCAGCAAACCGTCGAATTAACAAAGTGGAGTGAATAATTTGGAACCTAGCGAGTACTTAACCGTCAGTGCATTGACGAGTTATATTAAACGAAAATTTGACGTTGATCCCTATTTAGGCAAGGTTTACTTGACGGGTGAAATTTCAAACTTCAGGCTGCGGCCGAATGCCCACCAGTACTTTAGCCTTAAAGATGACCACGCTAAAATCAGCGCTATTATGTTTAAATCAGCGTTTTCGAAGGTTAAGTTTACGCCGGAAGAGGGTATGAAAGTACTCGTTACTGGTCGAATTTCGCTGTATGAACCTAGCGGCAGTTACCAGATTTATGTGGATCATATGGAACCTGACGGGGTCGGCCAGCTGTATCAAGCCTATGAGCAGTTAAAACGAAAGCTGGAACAGGAGGGCATCTTTTCAGCCCCTAAAAAGGCTTTACCACGTTTTCCTAAACGGATCGCGGTGGTGACGAGTCCTAGTGGTGCGGTGATCAGAGACATTATTACCACCGCCCGTCGCCGTTATCCGATTGCCCAGATCGTTCTTTTTCCAGCCTTAGTACAGGGGAACGAGGCTGCCGGCGACATTGTTCGGCAGATTGAACGCGTTAATCGGATCGGTAATTTCGATACCTTGATCATCGGTCGGGGTGGCGGTTCTATTGAAGATCTGTGGCCGTTCAATGAAGAATCAGTGGCTCGCGCCATTTTTGAAAGTCAACTGCCGGTGATTTCTTCTGTGGGACACGAAACGGATACGACGATTGCTGATCTAGTGGCTGACGTGCGGGCAGCGACCCCCACAGCAGCGGCTGAACTGGCCGTTCCCGTTTTAAGTGATGTTTTGTTAGAGATCAACCAGGACCGGGTCAGGATTTACCATGCCTTTCACCACCATCTCGCAATGTATCAGGAACAGTTGAAAAAGCTGCGGGAAGCCTACGTTTTTCAGCAGCCGGAGCGGTTATATGAGGGTTACAGTCAAAAGGTCGATCAATTAACGACGCAGCTGCAGCAAACGATGTCACACCGTTTAAGCTTGGTTCAAGCCCAAATAGAGGCGGTTGATAAGCGTTTAAAAGTTGCTTCTCCAGCGACTCAGATTACCCAGCTGAAACAAAATCGGCGGGATCTGACAGCACGGCTGAACCGTGGCATGCAGCAGGACTTTAACCAGCAAAAGCAACATTTAGCTGAGTTAGCGCAATCGTTAGACTACCTCAGTCCGCTAAAGATCATGGGGCGTGGTTATAGTTACGTCACCAGTAAGCAAAAGGTGGTTGCTGACGTTAATCAGCTCCATTCTGGTGATAAAGTCGTCATGCACTTGACTAACGGACAGGCAAACGCAACTATTGAATCAATTCAACCAGATAAAAAGGATGGACAATCATGAGTGAAAAATCAGCAAATCAAAAGCCGGCAAAAGAGACCCCAACGTTTGAAGAAAACCTCAATCATCTAGAAGAAATCGTCACTTCGCTTGAAAAGGGCAACGTGCCGTTGGAAGAAGCGTTGTCACAGTTTAAACAGGGTGTGGCACTAAGTCATGATTTACAGGTTAAGCTAACGGAGGCTGAAAAAACGCTAGCTCAAATGATGAATGACGATGACCAGACTGAACCGTTTGAAGTTTCAGAGGATGATAAGAATGAGTGATGCTTCAACGACTTTAAAGAAATTCGAGAATCAATACGTTCCACTGGTCAACCAAACTTTGCAGCAGCTCAACGCTGGCTGGATCGACCAGTCAATCTTGCAATCGGCCATGACTTATTCGGTTAATGCCGGTGGCAAACGCCTGCGGCCGCTACTGAGTTTAGCGGTCTTACGCACGTATCAGGATCAGCCCACCAAAGGGCAGCTTATGGCTGCCAGTGCGCTGGAACTGTTGCATACTTATTCACTGATTCATGATGACCTGCCAGCCATGGATAATGATGAACTGCGTCGCGGTGTCCCTACCAATCACATGAAGTTTGGTGCCGGCATGGCCACGTTAGCCGGTGACGGGTTACTGACCTTGGCCTTTGAATGGCTTAGTAAGGCGGATATACCCGCCACTCAGCAGTTAGCATTGGTGCGCGCTTTAAGTCACGCTGCCGGTCCAGCGGGGATGGTTGCAGGACAAGCTCAAGACATTTCAAGTGAGCACCACCAACTCAATATTGATCAGCTAGCTGCTCTGCACCGGCATAAAACCGGTGCGCTGCTGCACTATGCCGTAGAAGCTGGCTGCATTATGGCCGAAGTCAAGGACGAAGAGCAAGAGTGTTTATTGAAGTTTGCCGATCAGTTTGGCTTAGCCTATCAAATCTATGATGACTTGCTAGACGTGACAGCAACGGCTGAAGAACTGGGCAAAAAGACCCATAAGGATGCTGGGGAAGAGAAGAATACGTATCCTGGATTATTTGGTGTTGCCGGTACTAAACAACGCTTAAAGCAAGTTGTTGAGTCGGCTGAATCACAATTAACGGATTTAAGCTGTACAAATGGCCGTGATTACAGCTTGCTAAACGCTTTTTGCAGTTATTTTAAGATTAAGGAGTAACACTCATTATGGACAAACAACGCGTCGATGTATTATTAGTAACCCAAGGATTGTTTGAATCCCGTGAACAGGCTAAGCGTGCTGTAATGGCGGGTGAAGTCCTTGGCAATAATGAAGAACGGCTGGACAAGCCAGGTGTCAAGATTCCGGTAGACACTGATCTACATATCAAGGGCAAGCCAATTCCGTACGTGAGTCGGGGCGGTTTTAAGTTAGCCAAGGCACTTAAAGTATTCGAAATTGATGTTACCGACCGAATCGTTTTGGATATTGGTTCTTCTACTGGCGGTTTTACGGACGTCATGCTGCAAAACGGTGCTAAGATGTCCTATGCACTGGACGTCGGCAGCAACCAGTTGGTCTGGAAGCTGCGACAGGATTCCAGGGTCGTGGTGATGGAACACACTAATTTTCGTTATAGCAAACCAGAAGACTTCACGAAGGGACAGCCCAGCTTCTCCTCAATCGATGTCTCGTTTATTTCGCTGAGTTTGATTTTGCCGCCGCTCAAGCAGATCTTAGTGGAAAATGGTGAGGTGGTTGCACTGATCAAACCGCAGTTTGAAGCCGGACGTGAACACGTGGGCAAACACGGCATTGTCAAAGACCCTAAAATTCACGAAAGTGTCATTCAAAAGGTGATGCAACTAGCAGTGGAGAACGGCTTTAGTCCACTGCACCTTGACTTCTCGCCCATTACCGGCGGCGAAGGTAACATTGAATTCCTTATTCATTTAAAATCTGTGACCGGCACGCCGAAAGTTGCTCCGGAAATCGATGTTTCTGAAACCGTGGCATCGGCTCACCGAATATTAACTGCATAAAATCCGCATTTCTCTTTTAAAATAGTCATCTTAGCAGTATGATATAGCTAAATGATTTTTCCCGAATGGAGATGGTGTGACGTGAAAAAGCAAGACCGGCAGCGTTTAATTCGTCAATTATTGAGTTCACAAGACATTGAACGGCAGGAAGACTTTGTCCGCTTGCTTGAGGAACAAAATATTCACGTGACGCAAGCTACGATTTCACGGGATATCAAAGAAATGCAGCTCGTTAAGGTGCCTGCTGCTTCTGGCGGTTATCGCTATAATATGCCGATTCAAAAGACACTGGATACGAAAAAGAAGTTAAAACGGACGCTTCAGGATGCTTACGTCAAGGTTGCTGCCCAGGGTAAAGATGTGATTATTAAAGTTTTGCCCGGCAACGGCCCCGCAATGTCAGCACTGATCGACCAGATGAATTACGACTTTGTTTTCGGGACGATTGGCGATGACCAAACGGTATTAGCTATTTGTACGGATGACGAAGGTGCTAAGCAGTTAGAGTCGACAATTACTGGGTTATTAGAATAAGTAACGAGTTAGACTGGCAATCAAGTGTCTGGTCTAGCTCGTTTTTAAGTTATCGGGTATAATTAGTCTAGATAACTTTCAGGGGGTAATGCGGTGCTTCAGGAACTTTCAATTAAAAATTTTGCGATTATTGCTAGCTTGGACGTTGAATTTGAAAATGGCATGACGGTTCTGACTGGTGAAACTGGTGCCGGTAAGTCGATTATTATTGATGCCGTGGGTCTATTAGCTGGTGGCCGTGGTTCGCAGCATTTTGTTCGAACGGGTGCTGATAAGGCCATTATTCAAGGTTCTTTTGTCTTTCCTAAGGACGGGCAGACCTACCACCAGCTTGACCAGTTGGGGATTGACCATGACGACGGCACGGTCATTTTGCAACGGGAAATTTACCGCAGCGGCCGTAACGTGTGCCGAATCAATGGGATGCTGGTGAACACCAGTACGTTGAAACAATTGGGCGAGACCATTGTTGATATCCACGGTCAAAACGAACATCAGGAACTGATGCAGCCGGATAAACACCTGCGGTTATTAGATGAATTTGGCAGTGATGAGCTGCTGGCAATCAAGTCAAAATATGAAACCACGTATCAAGCCTATCAGCATTTGCACCATTCCATGGTGTCCCGTAATACGCACCAAAAAGAATGGGCCCAGCGGTTAGACATGTTGCGGTTTCAGGTAAAAGAAATCGAAGACGCCCAACTGCAGCCGGATGAAGAAGCGACATTGAGTCAGCAGCGTGACCGTTTAATGAACTTTCAAAAGATCAATACCGCGCTTCAAGAAGGTTACTTGGCGTTGAACGGCGATGAAGAAGCGACCGGTGCTTTGGATCTCAGCGGCAAAGCCATGGATTCTTTATCATCGATTGCGGACCTTGACCCCGCTTTCAAGCAGCTATCAGACTCCTTACAGTCGGCTTACTATGCCTTGCAGGATGCCTCTGGTGAAATTTCTAAGCAGGTAGATCAACTGGAGTGGGATGACAATAAACTGGACGAAATTGAAGCCCGCTTAGACGTCATTCACCAGCTAAAACGTAAGTATGGCGATTCAGAAAAACAGATTCTCAGCTACTTAGAAAAGATCAAAAAAGAACTGGCTGACATGGAAGCTGCTGAGATTGACGAAAGTGACTTAGATGAGCAGCTGGATAAAAAAGAACAGCAATTGCTCAAGTACGGTCAGCAATTAACCGTGGAACGGAAAAAAATCTCAGCTAAACTTGAAAAGGCGATTCAATCTGAATTGAAAGACTTGTATATGTCAAAAACGGTCTTTCAAGTACGGTTCAAGCCCACCAATGATCAGTATTTTGCAACCGGCATGGATGACATCGAATTTTACATTCAACCTAATCCAGGTGAGGAGATCCGGCCGCTAGCCAAAATTGCTTCTGGTGGTGAATTGTCGCGGCTGATGCTGGCGTTGAAGACCATCTTTTCCAAGTCGCAGGGGGTAACGTCCATTATCTTCGATGAAGTGGATACCGGTGTCTCCGGTCGAGTGGCTCAAGCCATCGCGGAAAAGATCAGCGGTATTGCTAACGAGTCGCAAGTTCTCTGCATTACTCACTTGCCGCAAGTCGCTGCCATGAGCGATCACCATTACTTTATTGATAAACAGATTAAGGGTAAGCGGACGGTGACCCATATCAAACGCCTGAATCAGTCTGACCGGGTCAAAGAACTGGCCCGGATGCTGGCGGGGACAACGGTAACGGAACTCACTTTGGATCACGCTAAAGAATTATTAGACATGGCGACCGAAGAAAAACGGGGACGTGCCTGATACACAGAGGTCACAATGAAAGGGCGCGTTAGCTCTTCAAACTTAGAAGAGCTAACGCGCCTTTACGGTAAATTTTTAAGTGAGGGTTTAACTAACGGTAATCATTGCGTTCAACAAACATAATCTGATTCAAATGTGCGACCTGAGTCATATTTTGACTGGCATTTGTGACTAACAAAGTAGCTTTTGGCCCCTTCGCGAGATAACCGGACATCAAGGCTTGTTCTTCGCCTGCTTGACGTAGGTGAAGGGTCACGTGATAATGGCGGGTCAGTGCTTGGGTTAAAAAGTAATCTCGTTGTTCCTGCGGCATTCCCATTGGTTCAGCATCGTCCATGACTAAAAACTGACGGTAACGGTCGTTTAACTGGGAAGATAGTTTTCTAAGTGCAGATACTTGATTGGACATTTTAATCACCTCGAACGTTTGTTTGCATTTATTATTATACGAACCTACGTTTGGTTTTGCAAGCAAAAATTCGCTTATTTGCAAAAATGTCACCTAATACTTGTCAAAATGCAGTATGGCGTGCGATAATGGTTTTTATCGTGAAAGTGAATTTAATGCGTTACCATGAGGTGTCATAAATGCACTTGGCCCTGTCAAGTTGACAAATGAAATAATATAAAGTTTTGTGTA
>NZ_BCMI01000028.1 GCF_002217985.1 Secundilactobacillus pentosiphilus | reverse complement strand
CTTTAACCGCATTTCACTAATCCAGAAATAGTAAAAAGCACAGTCACAAAAATGTGACTGCGCTTATGAGACACCATCAATACGATTTGACGATGACCCAAAATTTCTCAGTGGTTACCGGATAATTTTCGAATTATCCGGTAACCACTGAGAAATTTTTTTGGTATTGTTAATTATAAGATGGGAGCCAGTAAGCGTGAACCCGCCTGCTTAAAGCGCAGCCACAGTGACATGTTTTTAAAGTCTTGAGCAGTTACTAAGGTGCTTTCTTTCATATCAGCTTCAAAAATTTCGCGAAGTTCCCTGGCAACTTTAAAATCATAGACAAAGGCGTTTGCTTCGAAGTTCAAGTTAAAACTACGGAAATCTAAATTAGCTGACCCTACGGACGAAATCGCGTCATCAATCATGACCACTTTAGCGTGAATGAAGCCATTTTGATAAAAATAAATTTTGGCACCATCTTCAGCTAATAGCCGAGCATAATACTGAGAAGCACGGTAGACAAAAGGATGGTCAGGCATATGAGGAATCATGATTCGAACATCAACTCCCGACAAGATTGCACTTCGCAAGGCGTTAAGTACACTATCGTCTGGAATTAAGTAAGGCGTTTGGATATAAAGCCGTTTTCTGGCACTGTTGATCATCCGAAGATAACCTAATTTAATTTGCTCAATGTCAGAATCTGGCCCACTGGTGACGATTTGCATCATGGTTTTACCAATTTCATCGGTGAGTTTTGGAAAATGCTGCATGGTGCGTTCCAGTTCGTTTTCGGGAACGGTGGCGTTCCAATCGCTAATAAAATGCCCTTGCAGTGCCAGTGCTGCATCACCGACTACTTTCATATGCGTATCACGCCAATGGCCGAATTTTTTGGATCGGCCAACGTATTGGTCCCCGATATTAAAACCGCCAATGTATCCCGTCCAACCGTCAATGGCCACGATCTTACGGTGGTTACGGAAGTTCAGCCGGAAATCACGCCAGTTTGAGTGAATCCCCAAGAAAGGTTCAGCGAAACCACCGACATCGCGCAACGGATTAAAGAACTCACGTTTAGTGCCCATAGAGCCCCAAGAGTCATACAGTACACGTACTGTGACCCCTTCTTGGGCTTTAGCGACTAACGTACTCAGTATCTCCTGCCCCAGTTTATCGTTATAAAAAGTGTAAAACTCAACGTAAACCACATGCTGTGCGTTTAAAATTTCTTGTTGAATGTTTTTAAATAGTTTTGGCCCTTCCGTAAAAAGCTCGGTTTGATTATTTAACGTGACAAAAGAATGGTCAACGTTTTGGAAGAGTTGAATCATATTTTTAACCGAAGATTCTTGATGGGTGTCACCAGGAGAATACGGCGGCAATGAAGCTTGTTGCTGGGATAGCGCATCTGTCAGTTCAGCGTTAGGCTGACGTTGGATCTTGTTTAATTGCCGATGGGTCAGCTTCCGGCCAAAAAATGCGTAGAATAAAAAGCCGATGACCGGTAGCAAATTTAACACCAGCAGCCACGCCCAAGTAGCGGCAATATCACGTCGTTCACGGAACACCGTGAAAATTGCCGCAATGGTGTTGATGGCGAAAATGGCAAAAATAATTAAATAAACTAACGTCCAGTTCATACATTGTCCCCCAATTTTATATACATTTACATTACCGCAAATTTTGGTCAGAAGACAGGGGGAATTTAGCTTTGGCGATGAAAAAGAAGCGTCATTAAGCTGTCTTTTCTAGACTTTGACCGGATTAAGCGTCCGGCGATTAGCAGCCTTGGTTAATTCAAGTGTCTGCTGCATGAGTGACGTGATGGTCATGGGGCCAACACCGCCTGGAACCGGTGTAATAGCACCAGCGACATCCTTAGCGTGTTCGTAATCCACGTCGCCCACCAGTTTACCGTTCTCATCCCGGTTCATGCCAACATCAATTACCGTAGCACCAGGTTTAATATCTGCTGCCTTAATTAAATGAGCGACACCGGTGGCAACGATCAGGATGTCGGCAGTCCGGGTAAATGAAGGAAGATTTGCGGTCAGGATGTGCGTATACGTGACGGTGGCACCGGCATTCAGCAGCAACGCTCCCATTGGCCGCCCCACGATATTGGAATCACCAACGATCACCGCATGTTGTCCGGCGGGATCAATCTGGTAGTGCGAAAGCATTGTCATAATGCCCTTAGGGGTGCAGGAAACGGGGTAATGTTCGTGACTGTTGCTAAAGAGTCGGCCAACGTTTGCTGGACTGAAACCATCCACGTCTTTTTCAATGGCGATGGCCCGAATGATCGCTGTTTCATCGATCTGTTTTGGCAACGGTAATTGTACTAAGATGCCGTGAACGGTCTCATCTTGATTATACTGATAAATCAGTGCCAATAATTCAGCCTGGGTAAAGTCTTCCGGCCGCCGTTCGATGATTGAAGTGATACCAAGTTTGACTGCTTTACGGTGCTTATTGCGGACGTATATCTGACTAGCGGGGTCGTTACCAACGATAATGACAACTAATTTGGGTTCAATTCCCCTCTTTTTAAGGGCCTGGACTTCTATTTTCATATTGCGGTCAAGCCGATTGGATAATCCCTTACCATCTATAATCAAAATTCTCTCCGCCTTTCGGTTTTTACGTTAGTCATGTTGTCTCTTATGCTTGTATTAGCCAGTTAATAATTTAAAGCAGGAACGATGCTTTGACTAATTAGATTAATATTCGTAGTATACCTGATTCTTTGTGAGAAATACCCGTTATCGGCCTAAAAGTTTTTTAATTTTTGGAAAAGGAACTTAAGTTTTGGCGTCAAAGTGACCCTTTATCCGGGTTTTAGGCTAATATTAAGTTATTCAAAGATTGGTACAGAAACTAACAGCTGCTTTTACCTGATTGTACATTTTCAGAAAATGATTTTACCAAATTAATTGTTGAAAAATGTCAATCGATAATGGATGATAACTAAGGCGGCATTTTTAAGATAATAATAGATAAATGGAGAATGATAGGATGCAGATACGACAGCAAGCTAACCGTTTTTGGCGGTTGATCGCACTACTTACCTGGTCGAGTTTTTTGATTTTAGCGGTCAGTGTTCATTTCCATGTGAGCTGGCTGACCCATTTTGACCAAGCGTTGCAGCAAATAAGTATTAATGTTCGGCAACCAGGTCGAACTGCCTTTTTTAAATGGTTGGCCCTTCTGGGAACGCCAACGACTAACGGCATCATTTGCTTAATGATTGCGGGTGGCCTTTGGCTGCACCATTACCATTCTGCTGCTGGCTGGGTACTGACCGCCCAGGTTGGTATCAATATTCTCACCACTAGTTTTAAAATGCTTCTGCAGCGCGCACGACCGATTCATAAGTTGGCAGTACAAGGCGGTTATAGCTTTCCTAGTGGTCACACGACCTCTACCGCGACAATGGTCCTCATACTGCTATTGATTATCGTTCCCCTATGCCCATCGAAATTTTGGCGGTACCTGCTGGGAGTGATCAGCATAGGTTGGCTCGTCCTGATGGGATTCGATCGCATTTATTTATTCGTTCACTATCCCAGCGATGTCCTAGCTGGCGTGTGTTTAGCCCTGGGCTGGTGGAGCATTTTGCAACTGGCAGTTGGCCAAATTATCCCAAATCAACAAGAATAATTATTATTAGGAGTACACCATGCGAATTAGATTCAGAAAAATAAGTATTACTTCAACTTTAGCTTTAATATTAGCTTTGGCGATGATCATTGGCATCGTTTCAAATTTGATTCAGCCCCTTGACATCAAAGCAACTTGTTCAGTTCTGATCGGCTGTTTGGTAATCTGGTATTTAAAACCGATTTACCTTAAATGGGTAAAAGGGCTATCAGAGACTGCTATTTCTAGGATGCTAACGGTGATTTTTATTGCAATGATGGTCATTCAGCTACTGGTCATCCATTTTCTTCCGGCTTCCGTTTACCACGACCCATTTCGAGTCCTTGTCCAAGCTGAGCAGCTCAGCCATGGTAATTTGAGCTGGGGCGACTCACTATACTTTTGGCGGTTCCCTAACAACGTCTCACTCACTGTTTTACTAAGCTACTGGCTTAAACTAACGAACTTGCTTCAGATGGATACTTACTGGGGCATTCATTTATTATCCTTGATCTTACTGGATCTTTTTATTTTTGCCATTTTACGTTCGGTTCGGCGGTTAAGCCATCAGCACGGAGCTGCTTTATTAGCGGCAGTCTTCTTCCTGATCAGTCCGTTTGCCTATACTTACTACTTACAGGTTTTCTATTCCGACCTGCTAACACTGCTTTGTTTAGCAATCGTATTTAACGTTTTGATCGGCTGGTCATCGTTTCATCGTACCAAGAAGATCGTGGCGGGTATTGGTTTGGTGCTCTCGGTGATCATCGGGGAAGTGGTTAAGCCTAACCTGATCGTTTTACTGGTGGCCGTTGCGCTGGTCGGTATCTGGCTGCTGATTCGAAATCGCCAGCAGTTAAAAGTTATCAAAACACCGTTGATTCTCATTGTACTTGGCTTTGTGTTAGCGGTCCCAACCGCTGCTGGGTTAAAATCAGCGAGTCACTTTAAGAATAATAACCAGTACGCTTTTCCAACCGCGCACTGGATCTGGATGAGCTATAATCCCCAAACTAAGGGCAAATATAGTTTTAGCGATGTTCAAACACTTAGTTCAATTCAGGGTAAGCAGGCCAAACAAGCCTACTTGAAAAAAGCTTTGCCAGAGCGATTGGCACAATTAGGCCCCTTAGGTATCGTCTGGCGCTGGATTGAAAAGGCCAGCATCTTGCTGAACGTTTCCTTTATGCCAGACGCGTACTCCGGCGGCTACATTGCGGCGCCGAAGCTTTATCAAAAATTTGAATTGCCGCTATCTGCAATGGGCATGATTGTCATGCGGATCGGGTTTACCCTACTGTACGCTGAAACCTTTTTCCGTTGTTTACGACTGTGGCAACGGCGTTTTAAATCGACGGATGATCCCCGAATTATGCTGACTATTTTGACGGCGCTTGGGTACATTGCCTTTCACACCCTTTTATGGGAAACCGAGAGCCGTTATGGTCAAGTCATGATTCCGCTGCTGGGGATTCTCTGTGCGATTCCGAGTTTAGCACTCGAATCCGAACGACGAGTCAGACCGCGGACGAAAACGGAAGGCTGGTTAACTTTGGGCGCTCTGGCGGTGGCGATAGCTGCTTTTGTGGCATCTTCCCCGCTTTATAGCCCTAAAGGTCATTACGTTGCGGAACAGCAAAGTCAGTTATCCTTACAGTTTGACGCTAAGAAAACGCATATTTGTCCTTACGACACGTTGAGTCAACAGGTTAAACTAAATCATCAGGCTCGGCACTTCTCGGTCTCATTGGCTCCCGCAACTGAATTCAGCGGTACGTTGATCAACGAACAGACTCATCAGCACTACGAATTAAAACGCACGTTTAATGCGCTCACGCTGGAACGGACCTTGCCGGAAGGTATGTATCGGATTCGGCTGAGAAATGATCTGCAGCGTTCACAATCAGTCTTGATCACGAAGACAATGTCGTACCGACTGGCCCCTTACCCGTTGGAGATCGATCAGCACAAGCATCCCTACTGGTCCTTTGTTTACACCTTTTCCCGGTGATTTTGGACAAGATTCATGTTATAATTAGAACGTATGTTCTTTAACCTTGAAGGAGGGTCGTAACGTGGACCAAGCCACCTATGTTGCTCATAATGAGAAATTAGTCGACCAACTGCCAAAATACGTTGGTGATTACTACCTTGCTAAATCTGCAGTACCCCTATCACCAGCCACTTTGTACCAATATTTAAACGAATTTAAACGGTTTTTTGACTGGTTGATCGAAGCCGGTGTCTCTCCTGCTAAGTCAGTAAAACAAGTTGGCTTAAAAGAGCTTGAGCACTTGAAGAAACAGGATGTTGAGCTATACAAGTCCTACTTGCTGAACCGCGGTAAGCAGACCTCACAGCATCCGCAGGGCGCGTTATCTCATCGGACGGTCAACCGGTCATTAAACGCCCTCTCAGCACTGTTTCGCTTTCTAACCGCTGAATCGGAAAATAGTGATGGTGAACCCTATTTCTACCGCAACGTGATGAAAAAGATTTCTTTGGTGCAAGATAACGAAACCTATGCTACCCGGGCCAGCCATATTAAAGATCAACTGATGTTAGGTGATCAGGATAAAGCCTACTTGAACTTCATTCAGGACGAGTATGGTCAGCAGCTAGATGCCAAACGGCTGCGCTACTATCAGCGTGACCGGGAACGGGACGTGGCCATTAACGCGCTGATGCTGGGAACCGGTATTCGGGTCTCTGAGTTGACGAATATGGATGTAGGCCATCTTAGTCTCAAAACCGCCAATGTGACGGTTAGACGTAAGGGTGGTAAGTGGGATTCGGTACCAATCGCTCGTTGGGTACTGCCCTACATTTTCAGCTACGTGCGCATCCGCCAGTCACGTTATCACGCCACTGCGGCAACACCGGCGCTGTTTCTTACTAAGAGTTCTGCTGAGCCTCGCCGAATCACACCCGCAACGGTTGAACTGTTGGTGGCGAAGTATTCCACCGCCTTCAACCACGTGCGGATCACGCCGCATAAGCTGCGGCATACTTTAGCTTCTAAATTGTATCTAGAGACTAAAAATGAGCATTTGGTAGCGACGCAATTGGGTCAAAGCTCAACTTCGGCTACTGGACTCTATACTCACATTATTGATACGCAGCAGCGTGAGGCATTGAATCAGCTGCATGGTAATAACCTAGATAAATTTTATAAATTCCATAAGTAAAAAAAATTTTTGAAGCTTTTTCTGTCAAAAATGTACTTTATTTCCGTGATAAGTGAATTTTTTATTTTCGAAATTTTAGCCTAAAAATGTACTTTATTTTTATTTTTTAACCTAGGTAAACTAATGAGTTTTAGAAAAGCCAGATTTTCCTTTTGAGGTTAAACCTGACTTTTTTGATTCTATCTAAATTAATTTACAATCTTTTCTAATCAGAAACTAAACAAAATGCCGTCTCTTTCGGCGGTAACCTTTGCAGTATGGACAAGATTTCATGTGTCGCTTTCGATAATACAACAATTTTTTGGGGGACATTTGGTAATGATGTGAAGAATTATCTTCGCAAATCCACCAAACATTTACGGCACATGAGTCTAAAATCTCTTTGGGATTTACCAAAAACGTATTAGCCACACTATCCCACTGTGTCATTAAATCGGGATATTTATCAGCAAATGAATTAAATCCAGGTAGGATTCTAACATTTCGGCAGTATGGGCAAGCATCATCTCCGACTTCCCGATATTTAATGGCTGCGGAGTAGTCTCCATGGCAGTCGGGACACCGCCACCATACTATGTGGTAAGAGACATATGTGAAGTTTTCGATGCTTTCTTTATTTTTAGGGCTCCATTCCTTTGCCAGCTCTGGCTTCCTATCAAGTAAGGTATTCCAACCAAGCAGGACTCTTCGATTTTTGCAGTATGGACAAGCATTATCCCCAACTTTTCTATCTCTAATGGCTGCCTGATAATCACCATGACAAGTTGGACACGTCCACCACACTCTCCACGAAGAAATATACGTGAAGTCAGCTATATTATCCTCATTTTTGGGACTCCATTCCTTTGCCAGCTCAGGGTTCTTATCAAGCAATGTATTAAGACCTAGCAACGGTTTACGATCACGACAGTATGGACAAGCATCATCGTGTAATTCTCTCTGCCTAATTGGTGCTGTATATTCTCCATGGCATGTCGAACATTGCCATATTGCCCAGTAAGGTGATGAGTACATGAATTCTGATGCTGGACGTTCATTATTTGCACTCCACTCGATCATTAACTCTGGCTTTTTATCGACAATTGTATTGAATCCCGGTTTTGCTAGTCGGTTATTACAGTAGGGACAACTATCATCGTTTAATTGACGCTCACAGATTGGATAGAAATAGTCATTACCACATGTTGCACAATGCCATTGTGCTCGTAATGAGGACGTTGCTAGATAATGTGCTGGTGGTAATTCGTTTTTAACACTCCATTCGGGTATTAATTCAGGATGTAAGTCCGGCAGGGTATTCATGCCTTCCATTGGTAAACGGTTGTTACAGTATGGACAACTGTCATCTCCCAGTTGTCGTTCACAAATTGGGTAGGTGTAACTATGCCGACAGGTTGGACAGGTCCAATATGCGCGCATAGTTGAAGAATAGACATAATTAGAAAAGCTTTTTTCGTTCCGGGAACTCCATTCAGATTCCAATTCCGGTTTATAATCCGCAATGGTATTGAAACCAACTAACGCTTTTCGATTATCACAATACGGACAGTAATGGTCGTCTTCTTCACGGTCACATAGTCTTGCGGGGTAATCGCCACCACAGTCATCACAGTGCCAAAGCACACTATGGGTTGAGAACGCAAAGTATTCAGACATTGGTCGCTCGTTGGAAGTGCTCCATTCAACAACTAACTTCGGTTTCACATCGGCAATAGTATTAATTCCTGCTACAATTCGGTATCCTTCACAAAATGGACAGTAGAAGTCCCGGTTTGAATAACGAGAAGGTTGATTTTGAAACGAATGTCCGTGCTCACAATGCCACCAAACCAATTCGTTCGATTCATTGGTGTATGCATTAAAGGCCCGTTTATTTTTTTCGGTATCAAAATATGGTTCCAGCTCTGGGCTTTCTTCGGCAAGCATTCTACCGTAATGATAACCACGGCATAGACTGCAAGCCCCTATTCCAGCAGCCCGCTTTCGAAATGGAGCTTGCCAGCGATGCTCTGGATTATTGCGACAAATCCAATTCACCATTAGACTGCTTTTCTCGGTTACGTTATAGGGGTCAACCGTGTTTTCTGGGTCATATTCATCCATGACTTCAGGGTGCAACACGGCAAAGCTTTGGGAGCGTAATACTTTTTTACCCGAACAGTACGAACAGCCCATTGATGCACTATCTCTGGCTCTAACCATTGAGCTAATCGTAGTCTCAAAACGATGATGACACAATGTGCATTGCCACCAATACTTTTGTGTAGATGATGCGAGGTTGTTAACATCGGTTAATGAGCAATCGTTCAATTGGTTAAGAAACTTTGGTACTAGTTCGGGATATAATTCTCCCCAGATGACTCGTGGTGCAGTTTGTGTTCCAGCAGAGATTTGTCCTGGCACGTACCCGCAAATTGGACAGCCTTTAGGCTGGTACTTGCCTGCAATTTTTTCTTGCCGAGCTGTTGGCTTAGTTTGCCACGAGTATTCACAGTCCGGACACCGCCACCAGACTGGTTCCTGACTGGTGAAAAAGATGTTTTTTAGTTTTAGACCGTCATTCTTTTCAAAATCAAAAAATACTCTCAATTCTGGTATCAGTGTAAACAAATCGTTTTTGCCCGGAACCTGAACGACTTGAACCTCACAACACGGGCAAAGGCCCTTGGAGTCACGACGACTCTTAATTTGGCTTTGCCATTCGTAACCGCACTGTGGGCATCGCCACCAAGCTAGCTGTTGTGACATTGCTAAAGTTGTATGGATATCTATTTCCTGATTTTTTTCAAAATCCCACTGTTTTAGTAAATGCGGATAGCCATCGATATACATTCGATTCTCAAAGGCACAAATTGGGCACCGAGACGATCTGGCAAAGTCAGCAATCTTTTTTGCGAAATGATGACCTTCAGGACACACGAAGAAAGCTTTAATTCTGGCGTGCGCACGCAGTTGATACGGGTCGATTTCCTGATTGCGTTGCCAATCCCACATTACTTTAGCTTGCGGGTTTTGCGTAAAGAGATCGGTAACACCCTTGATTGCCTTAACTTGACTGCCCGTTGAACATATGGGGCAGCCAAAGGGTGGCTTTAAAGGGATCCTTTGAATTTGAATGTTAAAGACGTGTTCAGAATTATTAGGGCATTGCATTCTGATAGTTTTTGTCGACATTGGCGTCACTAGGGATGGCAATATCTCGTTGTCAGGTAGCCACAGTTTTGCAGCTTCAGGATTATATTTCTCAAATGAATTAGAACTTTTCGGATCTCCAGCACAAAATGGACAGGTCATAGTTTCAGATTTCGAATTCAAGCTGCTGAAAGTTTGCTGCCATTGATATGAACAGTCTGGACATTGCCAAAATCCGGTCTCCGCTGATGTCGGACTGATAGTTTTTGGATCGTGAGTCATTTTAGAATGATCCCAAAACTTCAGCATATCGGGTCTGGTCTTGAAAATACTGTAGTTTTCGGTATAGCGGCACTCTGGACACGTTGGGTCATGCTTGAAGTTTCCGACCATTTTAGAAAATTGATGTCCCATTTTACACTTAAAGTAGGCCCGGACATGTGCAGTCCCAGCTAGATGCTTCGGATCAAGATCCTGGTTTCGGTCGTAATCCCACATAAATTTT
This sequence comes from Secundilactobacillus pentosiphilus, assembly GCF_002217985.1. Lineage (GTDB taxonomy): Bacteria > Bacillota > Bacilli > Lactobacillales > Lactobacillaceae > Secundilactobacillus > Secundilactobacillus pentosiphilus. Next base: position 20,227 of record NZ_BCMI01000028.1, on the reverse strand, counting down.
GCTTCTGGACAAACGGTGAACAGATCGTTGATTCCTAAGATTGTTTGCGATCGCCGGTTTGTACATATCGGACAGGATACTAATTTACTGCGGCTTAGTGAGCTTATAATGCGTTTAAATGAATGCCCCTTGTCACAAAGCAGCCAAGCTTTTTTTCCTGATTTAGCAGTGACTGAATTAGGTGTTTCTTCACCATTCTTCGAATAATCCCAGTATTTTTCAACTTCGGGGAACACCATTTTTAGGGTCTGAATATTGTTTTTAGTAACCACTGCAGCGTGTTTTACCTGACCATCAGGACTGCCATCATAACCACAGCAAGGACAAAAGGCTGCAGCACACCATTTAACCAAAGTCCTTGACCATTCGTAATCACATTTCGGACACTTGAAAAAGGCTCGTTTCCCGGAATGAGTAGGTTCTTCTTGCGGCTCAAATCCGGGCGTCTTTTCTTTTCTCAGAAATTCCGCAATATTTGGTGTCACGGTCCCGATTCTAAATGAACGATTTCGACATGCTGGGCAATGCGGTGACTTGGTAAAGTCACTGATCTTTCGTAAAACGTGGTGACCCTGTGGACACTTAAAATAGGCTTTCTTCTGCGATTTCGGTAGTAACGAGCTGGGGTCAATGCTGGTGTTTTTTTTGTAATCCCACATAGCTTGGGCCTCTGGAATTACTGTGAGTAAGTCAGTTTCCCCTGGGAAGGCAACTTTGGCATTGGATCCACAATAAATACAGCCGACCGAGTGCCCATCTCGTGACGAGGTCATTTTACTGATTCGCTTTTGAAAAACGTGTGCCGGGTTCTTTATACAACGAAAGTAGGCTAATTTATCTGAACCAGCCCCAACAGTATCAGGCGTTAAGCCATCTTCATTTAAATCGTCGGCCCACATTTCAGCGGCTTCTGGACATTTCTGACGTAAACTAGTAATCACTTTTTTAGGCATAATGACTAGTCCTCCAGCTTATCGAAAAGTCCTTGAATGACTTTGCTTTCTGATTTGATGGGTGTATCTGCGGTAATAATTTGGGTCATAGTTTCTGGCTTGATGATATCCGGTGTATTCTTCAACAGACCAGCGCTCTTCAAAAGTTCATTGGCAATTTCTGGATATACGTCATCAGCGATAATTGCGCGTAATTTTGAATTTTCTTCGTTTAGTGATTTGATCTCACCTTGTTGCTTAGTTATTTGAGCATTTAATTCTTCATTTTTGTGCTTAAAATTCGTTAATTGGACAACTTGTTGCTCATTAGTATCGATCAAAGTTCTTCCCTCACGAACTAATCGCAAAGCAGAGTCGCACACAGTTTTATAGTAAGTATCACGTTCGACTAAGGACCGCTTCAAGGCTGCTTGACTATGGTTCTTTTCGAGAAAGGATTCGACATCCAAATTCTTAAAGGTGGTGACAACAGCTTGATCTTCTGCACTTGTGGATTGCTTCAAACTGGCAATCTTATCTGATACGATCTTTCGCCGTCGGATTAAGTGATCAGGGATTTGTGGATAGCCATTTTGCCGTAAATAGTCACCAAACTCTGGTATCCGAAAGCGTTCTGCGTCCCCATCACATCGACGCACAACAAATTCTCCAACCTTGGCAAGCAGTTCAGTATCGTCGATTAGTTTTTTTCGTCCCATACGTTTCGACCCTCTTTTTCTTGATTAGCAACTTTTTCCTGATAATATTTTTGGTAAGTGAATGAACTGCTTTGTAATTTCAATAGTGCTTCCCCAATGTCTTCCGTATCACCTTTGCCTGTACGGACTTGATGGACGGCTGTTTCCAGCAGCTTGCAATCGTCTTCAATTCGGTGTTTGTAATAGGCATCAGAGGAATAGTAGTTATGTCCTGGACGACGATAGAACGGACAAGTCGGACAATAACCGATTTCCCCAGACTTGCCAACGGCTCCCAAGCAGTCGGTCATATCACCTTGCTTATATTTTTCGGAATAACAGCGCCCACCGTTAGCTAGCTTTTCGAAAACACTCTTAGTTGCGATGGGTGCTTTTTTAGTGCTAACTTCATAGCGAACTTCACCTTTGGTGATCAAACGATATTGACGATACGTTTGGCATTCAATCAAATTAGTAATATTAGAGTAGTAGTGTGCTGACATTTCAATGTTATCGTGACCTGCTAGCAGCATAGCTGTTACGGGAGTACCGCCTTCAGCCATAATATTGATTAGCGCTAAATGTCGGGTGTCCCCCAAGTGCAGATAACTGATCTCATTTTTGCCGAGATGACTGTTAGCAGAGTTATAAACCGTTTTTAAGCCATATTTTCCTTCAATCACGTCGTGGAAAAAGTAGCGCATGATGGTGTTCATATTGATGTACGTTAAGAAGCGGCTGTTACTATGTTTTCGCTGGTTCCAGTGTTTATAATGGGTATCTGACACAAACAGCGTATTGATATCGGTATGTTCAAATTTTTCCGTGAAAGCTAAATATCGGATAAATTCCTTAGCTAATTTATCAGGGATCTGATAAGTTACCGGGTAGTAATCCTTGGAAAGCTTGTAGGCAACGTTTTTCTTGCTGCCCTTCAAGTTGTTACGTTGCAATGTCAGGTAGTACTTGCCATCGGTCTTGTTAAGACAGTCCCGGCGTGTCAGGATGAATTCTTTCGGTCTTAATGGAATAACTCCAGTTACCTGCCACCAAAGATATAAGGGATAGAAGAACATGCGTGTGTTTTCAGCAATCTCTCCTGCCCAGTAATCATTAAGGATATCGTTAAACATGAAATAACTATCAAATTGAGCCAGTTGGCGTTGTTGCTTGACGTTGTTTTGATGGTTAATAGAAATATAGGTATCTAGCACTTCCAATAATTGTTCAAAGTCGTCGTTGTCTTCGGTAGTTGGTAATAACGCCAGGAAATCAATGCAAAGGCTAGGAACTGAAAACTTTATATCCGCAGCTCCGTCAATTAAGTCAGCAAGGTCCGTTCTAATGAGCCGTTTTAAATCATTAACTGCGGACTGCAAAGTTTTCAAGACATTCTTTCCCAAAGTATAGGTGACGTAAACCTTTACGTAATTCACGAAGCCTTGGTACGATAAGCCAAATAAACTGCGGTATGAGCGATTATAAGCAAGCTGATTGAAATTAAAATTCAGCCCCACCCGCGAATATTCATCAGTTGAGTTCCACTTGGTGTCTTCGAAACGACAATCTAGAAAAATCCCCTGATCACAAAAGTTTTGAAAGATTTGTTTAGCTTCAGTTAGGTTGGCGTCACTAAGTTCCTCGACGCTTAAAAACGTTTCGAAAAGCGAATTGTCTGCGGTGCTCATCTCGTTCATTGGATTTCCTCCTTGATTAAAGCCTCGTAAGCTTCGTAAACTTGGGCATCGTAGCCATTCTTCAAACACGAAAGGACTTCGTCTAAGCACGGTACGATTGTTTCTGAGAGTAACTTCTTGTTTTTAGCTTTTTCTAGAGGCGTTTCGGATTGTTTATAGAGTTTTAGCAAGCGCTTGTACTCGCTGATAAGCAGTAGCATTGTTGATTTTGTTTTGATTTCAAAGGGGCAACCAACGCATTGTGCCCGCTGATCGTAAGGACAAAGCTTATTGCAGGCTGACATTAAACAAAGGCTCTCAGCCTGTTTTGAGAATGCCTGACCGGATCCAATACGGTGTAGGATTGTCAAAATGTCTTCTTCGCTTAATTCTTCACTGATCAGTTGTTGCACTACTGTTTGCGCTTGTCGTTGGGCTTTTGAGACCAATCCAACCGTCCCTTCCACTTCTGCCGGCGTTAGGTCTAGTTGTTGAATCAATTCGGTTTGCTTTGAAACTGATAAATTATTGTATTCTCCATGCGTTACCATCTTTAACAGCATTGAAGGAACAAAAGATAAGACACCACGTTCAAATAGCTCTTTTGCCACAAATTCAGCTGATAGGCCACTCATTTTAGCGTCTTTGAGATAGACTGCGGTGGTTTCTGCAAACTTGCCATACGATCCCTTATGGCTTCGTGCCAGCGCTGCCAGGATGTATCCTTTGACCTTTGGTCCCGCCGCTTCGGTTGCTAAAATGTCGTCTGCTAACATATATACTGATTGCAGATATGACTTATTGGCTGACCGGGAATGAAAGTTGGATTCCAAGAATAAAGAACCAATTTCATCGCCCATGTAGCGTGAGATACGGTCATAGTCAGCGATTTTACGAATCAGGGGCTCTCCTGGTTTCCCACTCAGCTGATAGTGTGCTTCACAGAGTGCAAATAAGGTACCAATATGGACTTCACAGCTCTCAGGTACTGTGAACTTGATTTGTGCTATATTTTGATGAGCGGACGTTTTTTGGGGCGTCAACGGCAGCATACAAAGACGCTCGGTAATTGACAGCAGTACATACCTGGCATCCTTATCTGAAAATGTTCCAGCATTTACTTCATCGAGCACCTGCTCCGCCGGTTCCGGTAGTGTGGGATGGGTAATCCGCACCAAATCAGTCATTCGCAGCGAACAGATAAAATGCAAGGCTAAAAACAGCCAAGTGTCAGCATAGTTTTTCGATTCCGCTGCCAGCTGATACATATCATTGTCTTGAATATAATCGCTATTAAACAAATAGAACAGTAATTGCAGGTATTCATCAAAATCATAGGCTTCGTTTTTCTCACCTAGTGTGTAGCGGTTCTTCATCACGTATTCGTTATGATAAGCTGTTCGTTTCCGGGACTTTAACCATGATAAGAAAAACGTCAGTGAATCCCCATGAGCCTTGATAAGTTCTTCTGTAGCATTTTTTAACAGCGCTGATACTTCTCCATCGGACATCAAAAAAAGGTCTTTATGTAGGTTGTAAAGCAGGAAATCCTGCAGGTAGAATTGGGCTTCAGCAGAAAGTGAGGTCAGCTCAGAAAAATGACTAAACTGTGCCGCAGTTTCGGGGAACTTGGCGGAAAAAAGGGCCTGCATACGATCATTCTCGTTGTTATCCGAAGACGTTAAAAAAGTTAAGATTGGCTGTTTAAGCATGTCAATTTGTGCTTGGGTTAAAACTATCTGTTCTCCAGTCAACTGGGGTTTGGAGCCAAACCAGTCATTGTCCTGAAGAAATGCTATCAAACGCTGACGTTGAGTGAGATCATTGGGATCCAAATCAGCCTGCTTTAATATGGCACTGAAAAAATCAATTAAATCAATCACGTTCACCTTCGTTTCTATTCTTTTCTTGGGCAGCCCAGCTGAAATAATCAAACATGTGGGAGCTGACCTTGCGATACTGCTTTTCTAGTTCGCCCTTGTTTTGCAGATAAACTAACGAACTGTCCGGAGAACTGTCACCGCGCGCTGCCATTATTTCTGCCACATTATCGACTCCTGCCAGCACGAGCTGTACAGTAAACCAGTGGCGGAAGACATGGGGTGAAATATTGTTCTCCAGCAATAAATGTCCATACATGACAGTTTCATCATCTCCACTAGCCAAATATTTTGGAATCATTTCTTTTTTGATGATGGTCCTGAATTTTTGATAGTAAGAGTCATAGGTTAATGCCCTGCCCTGTTTATTGATGCTCAAGGCACCAAAATCGCTTTCATATTGCTTACCGGTCAAATAAGCCATGTAATTGTTGTAGCTTTCGACAAAGGCATCTGTAAACATCAATGGCACAGTTTGCAGGCGCTCTTTTTTGATCCTGCCAGTGGATTTCAGATCACTCCGTAAACATAATTCATGGCGCAAATCGATTTGCACCTTTTCAACCTCACCCTCGTAAGTTGAAAAAATCAACCCAGGACCGAGCGGACTATCAGTCCGTCTGACGTTGCAAGCTTCTGCAGGCCGCAAACCGGCAAAAGCTGATAGCGAAACCAACATGAGGATTTCTTTGTGATATGTGGCGATATGTTCAAACAGCATTTCAAACGCTGAATTAGGCATATCCCGAAAAATCTGGCGGCGATTTTCGCTGTACAGGACATCAAAAACCGGCACTTTTTTCTGACGAGTCATCCCCCGCTTATCGCGGAACGGTACGAATTTGTAGAAGTCATCAATTTTTAATGAGCAGTATCGCTTCCGGTCTTTAATAAATAACTCCAAAAAGTCCATTACAGCACTAATACAAGCTTCAACCGTAGACTTTGCCCGACCACGGGAATCACCCGGTAATTCACCTTGACCATAAAGATTAAAGAAATCCTGAATAAGCGGGACGGTTAAATCATCCAGTTTAGATAGGTGACGGTTGAAAAAAACATAATTGAGCATTTTAACCACAAAGTCAAAGCGCCGGTTACCGTCATCACTGATGCTACGAACAGTGTTATTACTGGATTTTATATATTTGTGAAAATCAGTAAATTCTATCTGACCTTCCGAGCCCTTAATCACAATAAATTTTCGATTGATCAATTGATTATCTTTGATCACTAAGGCGTGATTATAAACAATGAACTTTGGTGATTGATTCAATGAGTGTCACCTCCTGCTTAACCTGTTAATTAACTATGTAGCTTAAATCATTTTGAAAAATTTATTTGAGTAAAAAATAGTTTGGATAAAGAAACCTCCTAACGTCATCGGATATTGGTGTTGAAGCCTGTATCGGTGACGTTAGGAGGAGTTGATAATAGAATGATCAATTCAGTAAACATGAATTGATGCATCAAAATTGCTGCTTATATCTTTGTGAGTTATCTTTTTTATTTGGTATAAATAAGAAATTATTTTAAATTAAGTTTAATTAATATTGTCAAAATTTTCAACAAAATAATTCATTTGTGAGTAATCTCAATATTTTAATAAAGTTGATTGTTTATTTTTATTAATGTAAATCTACGCCTTGAAATCCTAAATCACACACTTTTTTCTGTTTCAAATTTTTATATTTACTTTATCGCATAAAATGTGTAAAAAGTGAATGTCATGACTGATTTTACTGATTCTGATTGAAACTTATGCAAAAAAACAGAAAAAAGTGTGTGATTTGCAGAAATTTATGTGTGAAGTTCGGTTTATTTTTTTAACAGATAAGCTATTTTTATTTGTTACTCAGTCGGGAAATAATTTATTTAAAACTCACTAGGCTAAGCATCTCCCCATATGTTTTTTAAAGAGAACTGAAATACTGTATGCTGTTTCAGGTTCTTACACCTGTTGAACACTATCGTACGAAGGCTCAACGGAAAAAATTGAATATTAATCCCTCTCTTCAGAGGAAATCATTTTTACATGGAATAAGGTTCTTCAGCTGAATATAAATGAACTATAAAAATACCGCTGAAACTAGTGATTTCCAGCGGTTAATCAGTTTTAGGCAGAAAAATATACTCACGGCTAAAATACCAGACGTGCTTATGATATATCATCTTTTTTTGTTTTTTTTGCTGGATGAATAGTCTTTCGCCTGCATTTTTTCGATTTCCGTTTTAAAACGTTTCTGGCGTTGTTTGTTTGTCTCATCCCAGATTGTTCCAAGCACACTTTCACCGACGACTAATACTACCAACTTTGCAATCAGGCTACCATGAACCGAAGTAACCATTACCCAAATCATAAATCCTAAAAACAAAATCATTGGAATAGCGCCAAACCATTTAGGTAAATACCTCATCAAAACATATAGTATTGCAGCAATTGCCATTCCAAGCAATAAACCCTTTAGCTCACTCATTTTTCTCCTCCTGATAGCTTTTGAGAATTTCTTTTGCTGAAGATAACGGTAACTTTTCGTCAACTACCATTTGCATTACTTTAGATTCAAAGCTGTTCGTTCCAATTTGTGACAAAATTTTAATCTTCTCGATTAGCCGGTCTACACGAGTGCGAACCGTGGGATAACTGACGTCGTATATCTTTGCGAGCTGTTTCAAAGATCCAGATGCAAGTAGAAATTGTTTGATGAACTCCTGATCTTCTGGAGAAAGAGATAGAAACCAGTCCACATTTGCACCTCCTTTAATTATGTTAAAGTAATTTTAACATAGTTAATAATTTAATCAATGTTAGTTTAATAAAAATTAAATTAATAAAACATCTTTATAACGCTTGATAACGTATCAACAGAAAGGATTATGACAATGGTATACAAGCATCAAAGTGAATTAGAACGAGACAAGATCGAAATTTTATGGAAACAAGGTAATACTCAAGCAGACATCGTTCGTGAGTTGCATCGTAATCTTAGCACTGTGAAGCCCATTATAAAGTGCAACAAAGAACTTATTAGCTCCCACATTATGCGTTTTCTAACATAGAAACTCTTTAATAGCAAATTTTCAAATAACGATTAGGACTTTGGAAGATGGGTAGTTGATGCTTAAGCATCCCTTCTGTATTTATAGCAAAGTATCGAATAATCAGTATAATGCAATATATACTTTACATTTCTTAAAATGCAATATATAATTTGCATGGAGGCTGAAGTTATGACCAATACAAGAATGAAGGCTCAACGGAAAAAACTGAATATGTCACAAACCGAACTGGCACAAAAAGCTTCCGCAACTAGACAAACCATTGGTTTAATCGAGGCTGGTGAGTTTAATCCCTCTCTCAAATTGTGTCTTTCAATCTGTTATGCTTTGGACGTTACTCTGGACGAAATATTCTGGGAGGATCAATCTCATGAAAAAGAAAACTAAATTGGATGAACGACAAGAACAAGTGTTACTCAAGATTGAACATTACGGATTCTGGCTATTCTTCTGGTTGACGTTTCTCAACATTTTGGTGATGCCTCTTGTATCAAAAGTTTGGGCAATTGGATTAACTAGTGGATCCTTCTTATTGGTTTGTGCTGTAACAATAATAGCTTGTGCATGGAATGGCATATTTGACCGGCATTTCAGTTTGAGTATGAAAACCAACGTTTTAACGGCCCTACTTGCTGGCTTATTCGGTTTAATAGTGATGACTGTACAAAATCATGCGATGTATGAAGTTGATTGGGGTCATGCATTACTTGCTGGTTTATTTACAGGAGTTTCAATCGGCATTATAACTTTTGTACTTATGTGTATCGTTTCGAGCGCTACAAAACGTCGACTTAAAAAGCTGAATAAGGAACCGCAAGATAAAAGCTGAGTTAGAAGTGCCTATAATGAAAAAATATTAGTCGCCATCCTAACATTCATTTTGATAGCGATAGTGTTCGCAAGTTTAGTAACTAACTGGTTTACTGCTAAGTCACGAGTTAATCTGCTAGACTTTAGTGCTGTAGGACTTATAGAGCATTCTTTCATAGCTTTATTTGTCTACGGTCTATCCTTTGCACCTCATGGAGGATCAAACAAAAAATTCGATGAGATACTAAAGGAGAAGTAGCTTATGGATGATAAACTATCTAATAAGATTTTGATGATATGTGCAACGATTGCAGTTTTTACGTTGCTAGGTAGTCTTATATTGTCACATGTATGGCATTTTAATTTCTGGAATGACGGCACAAAAATAAGTGCAATTTGTTTTCTAACAATCTTGGGATACTTTACGCATCATTCCTCATTAAACTGAGTTAAACATATCCAAGCTGAGATTAATTACTGAACATTAGTTTGACTATTTTTATTGAATTTTAATTGTGAAAAGCCAGGTTTCCTTAGACAAGGAAATCTGGCTTTTATTTTAGTAGAAAATTTTTGATTGCACACACGAGCACCTCATATTAGCAGACAATCTTTTTATTGATCCGGTGGGCATTTACTAAATTTGATTTGCCATCTGTTTAATATTTAATTTTTTTAGTTCCTGTCTTTTGAACTTTTTGATTGCAAAGTTAATTGGATGTACAAAATGCAATGATAATCCCTTCTGTGATTTCCATCGTGCATAAAAATCTGAATCACGTTCGGCTATAACCAAGCCTATTCTAAATTCATTTTGAATTTGATACTTTGAGCTTTTGATTGCAAGCATTCCCTTACCCACACGCTCTTTAGATACGCGACTATTCTGCTCAAGACATTTAGCTTCAAGTTTATCCATCGTATTTTTATAATCATTGATATACTGAACTTTTCTGGAAAAGATTGGGCTGTTCGATAAACAACCAGTTGTCTTACCAAGTTCAGCGTCTCGTATGTCAGCTAAAACACTTTGCATGTTTACGAGTGGTATAAATACAAAATCACGATTCTTACCTAGCTTTTCCTCGCAATTTATTAATGCATTTGATATAGATTTTTTTAGTACACCTGTTTCGTCAAGGGAGTCGCTAGTTATTTCTGTAAAACATGTGATAAAAGCAGGCATATCAAGTGAAAGTTTGTCTAGCTTCCCCTCAAACTTATCATCAATTAGATTATCTTCCTGTTCTTCGCTATTCGAGGTAAAAGTGTGAATGTCTGATAACCATAAATTCTGTAATTGAAAGAAATCATCTATGAAGTCGTTGTCAATGAACTTAATATAGCCAATTATATTTTTCAATTTTAATAAAATCTCCTAATCCATCCAGTAATGTGATCCCACGGTGGAATTTCAAGTTAATTATTGGTTTAAACCAAGTAAAACTGAAGTTCCAGTACCAGTTTACTAATGTCATGGTGGAAACAAAACCTTTACCGAATCATTTTTGATATTGAATACAAAAATACTTTAAGGCTAATTACTCACTCTATTACTCATCAATTGAATGGTTTCCATTATTTTGAGAATTGTCTACTGCATGAGTTGTCTCAGAACTCGTAATATAGTCGCTTTGCTTTTTGCTTTCAGGGTCTACGTCATTGAGTCCTTTGTCAGTATCTCTAACAAAATCATTTACTCCATACACGACACGATTATCGTGATGAATGAAATCCTGATAAGCTTGTTTCTCTTTTACAGTTAGTTTTCGAGTTTTTGCAATGCCGTCCATATTACTTGTATAGTCGATAATTTCGTTTTCTTCGCCTTCAGAAGCAAAGACAGTCTCCAGAACCTCTCCTCGTTCAGTACCATAAGTGATCTTCAGTGTAACCATCAGGAATGGTACTCCAAGTAGCCTTGGATAATTTACAATTGCAATTTCTTGTCGAGCTTCAATAACGGGTATTTCAATGTATTCAGTACGAATCTGTTGATTCAGCTTCTTTTTATCAACTGAGTGATGCTTTTCCAATACGTTCGTTACCTCTGAACCGCAAGCATAGATCATGGTTACTTTACAATCATACATATCATGGTTAGAGACGTTCCGTATTCCCAGTAATGTCGGTCCAAATCTATCTGAAGTAATGAAGCCAATCTTCTTTCGACCTTTGAATTTCTTGGGCTTTTTTAAATTCATCATGTATGGGTCCATTGTATGTTTGGTTTTGTTTAACCAAATTAATGAACTTTTATTATAGTAAACTGTTTGACCCAAATTGAGTTTATTAAGATATCTAAAACTCGGACGTGGCCTGGCACTAATATCCTTATTCTGTTCAACCAGTGATTCTTTATTGCGTTGTAAATTTAGCTGAAAAAAAACAATCAAAACTGGGAAAATCTCTAACCCTGCAGCTGCCCAGCCCGCTAACACAATAAAATTTCGAATTCTTAGGTAATACATAAGTGAAGCGCCAATAATTACTCCTAAAATAATACTTAAAATTAGTACCCACCAAAAACCTATAAACCATTTTGAACTTTTCAATTTTTTCACTCCTAGAGGCCTTTACTAATAGTCTATACCTTAAAAAATGGAAAAGCAGGATGACTATACGTAAATATACTCTATTTCAATCCTAAAAGATTGATCTGGGTTATGCTTCTTCTCAATTAAGAAATGTACTTTATTTTATGTGTGTTTGCTTTAAACTTGAAACTGACAGAACAGGTATAATGAACTTTATATCTATTAAGAATAAAGTACATTCATTGATAAAGTCCATTTTAAAGATTATGTACTTTATAGCTTTAACTACTGTTATACCAATATTTATATAGTTTATAAAATAAAGTACAAAAAAATTCACTTTTAGTAAAAAAAGTAAATTTCGAGCCTTTTTTCGCAAAAAATGTACTTTATTTTCTGTTTTACTCTAAGTAAACTAGTGAGTTTTAGAAAAACCAGATTTCCTTTTTTGAGGAAACCTGGCTTTTTTGATTCCACCTAGAATATTTTTGCGATTCTTTCCATTCAGAAGCTAAACAAAGTGCCGTCTCTTTCGGCGGTAGCCTTTACCGTAGGACAAGATTTCATGTGTCGTTTTCGATAATATAATAACTTTTGTGGTGATGATTATTAAACAATCATTACTAAATTAACTGGCTTTAAAACCCTGCATACCATAGAGAGTGGCTAAATACTGATGTACCACCTTGAGAGTTACAGAATTGTGTTTGACGAAAATCCAGTCCAAAACGATCATAATTGTCGAAAAACAATGCTCAATCAATAAATCAACTGGAATAATATGCTCATTGACAAATGAATCCGTGAAAATATCGTGAGCAATAGTCACCATATATTCGTGCAAACTTCCCTTTAAGAAGCCATCAGAGTTATGTTTTAGTACCGTTTGCAGATAAGCATTATTCTGGTTGATTAACCGATATAAGCGATCAAAGCATTCGATGATGCTCGTATTTATATCATTACGGGAATGCCACTTGCAATTAAGATTGGCCCAATTTATGAACGTCAAAAAAATATGTTAGACCGTGGCTTATGGCTCTTGACCCATAAAACGCTGTTAGTTAATCTATTAGCGGATGAGTTACAGCCTAAAGGTATTAAAGTGAATGCCCTCTTTCCAGGGGGTGTGAAGTCTGACTTATTGCCGTGGACTAAGAACCTAACCAATGAATCTGTCCCAATTGCTGAGATCATTGCTAGTGAGGATAAATATCAGCATACTACCGGTCAATTCTTTGATGATCAAGGAAAAATAGTGAAGTTAAATCACCGGAAGTACAATGCAAAACGTGCTAGAAAAATTCTTGATAAATATCTGTAGTTTAACGATGTCCACTGTTATATGTTGCTGAACTAAAAGAAGAACCTCAAATTAATGGGGTTCCTTTTCACTCGAATGTTAGTAGTGACATAAACTGAATTTGTACACTTTATTTTTTCTGTTTTCAGTTTGAATTTATGGTAAATGATTTCTTCTAAATGAACTTTATGTTCTTTAAATATAAAGTTCATTTTTTTATAAAGTCCATTTTATAAATTATGTACTTTATAGCGCTGAGCCCCGTTAAATCAGTCCTTAAATCATTATTAAAATGACGCCTTTTTACTTCAGCGAGGCGCTATAAATATAGATATGTTCAACGATTCAATTACCTACAGCAAGGCTCAAGATTATTTCTATAATCATTAAGAAGAGGTAAGGAACGATAGATCCTATTATAAGGCATAAGAAGAAATTAATTTTAGTTCTGCAAAGCCGCGAGACAAGAAGATCAGCCCAGATAAAGTAATCAATTGTCATTAAACCACTTGATATACTGTCAATGTTCTTGAAAAAAGAGATTAAAATAGCTGAAAATAAAATAGATATGGCTATTACAAGAATTATAAAATATTGGTTCTTTGTAAACTGATCTGCAAAGCTGTCTTTTATTGACTTAAAATTGATAATTACCGACTCCTAAATTATTTAACAACAGTAGTATATCATATAGTTGTTTTAGAGAAAAAACGTATTCCTAGATTTATTCACTGCTAACAATCCTAGATCACAATACTACAAAATCGATCGCTGATTCAAAGCTATTTTCAAGATGTTCATAAGAATACCGAAAACTTACTAATCAGTTATTATCTTAATTTAGTTTTCCAATCTTTTGGGTTCACTCCAATTTGCTTCAAGTCGTTAAAAAACAAACTCAACTGTTCCAGTTTAAGATTATTTAAAGTTACTAGGATTATGTAGCTTATTTGATAACTGGTCGTCAGTCCGCCAGGTACCGTAAGAAACAAACGGTAACCCTTTTAGAGACAAATGGTTGCTATTTTTGTATACATACATATCTATCTTATATTTTGGTTTAACTTGATACATTGCATAATGATAAGCAATCTGAGAATTATCGGGAACTTTTTTATGAAAACCATTTTGCTTTCCAGCTAAGTTTCCTAAACTATCTGATAAATATGTGATATCTTTCTTTGTTGAAATACGTTTAATCTTTTTCCCAGAAGCATTATATACGAGTACATAATCTTGAGTTTGAGCTGATTGAATCTTATTAAACATAGAAAATCCAAACCAAATCACGATGATAGTTAATAGTGCAATTAAACCAATAGTTATATACTTTTTCATCGTATCTCATCCCTTTTATTTTCAAAATCAATACTCGATATACCGTCTTTCAAATTATAAACTGCAAAATATCGACAATCACTTGTTCTTTTATTATATTTTTCTTATAGCCGATAATAATACTTATACTTGATCTTTTCAACTAAAGATCGATTCTTGCAACAGTAAAAACGCGCCATCATAATAGCTGAATAAGGAACCGCAAGACAAAGACTGAGTAAAGGTGCCTACAATGAAAAAAATATTAGTAGCAAACCCCAACGTTCATTTTTAAAGCGATTTGACCGAGAGACCGAACTGATTGGTTATTCTAAGGCTCACTTGACTGTAGAAGCTAAGAGTAAAGAACCACCAAACAAATTTGATTGTTTGGTGGTTCTTTTACACTGTAAGCATCAGAATCCGGCTACTAGATTTACATCCTAAATTATACAATAATTCCGAAATACTTTTTTAGTACCAGGGACAAATCTGAGTCATCAATCTCTGATACCTGGCGCTGACCAGACTTCAATACGGTCAGTGTTTTTCCCTGCAGGTTAGCAAATCCGTCGGTATAGCGTACCGATACCTGCCGTTCTTCGTAAGCACTATCTCCACTTGATCTTAATAAAGATTGGCCGTAAAAATCACAGAGATATTGCTGGATGGGTGTCATTTGCATTAGTGACATGTCTTGACCCGTATTTTGCGATCGTCGGATCAGTGTATACCAACCAGAGTGTTCTGGATTAGACGTGTTATCGTCTGGTGATATGCCACTTTTTCGAAAGTAAAAGGTTTCTTTTTTCACTGTCTGTAATTCATGTTCCTTAAATTCAATGGAACCCGAAGGCACTGGACCACCATAGCCAACGTCGGCAAAGCGAGCTTTGCCATTCAAATAAATCAGAATAGCGCAATGAGTTGCCGGCACTGGACAGGGTTCCGCATGCTGAAGCGGTCGACATGGGCACAGCCACGCATCAAAACCCAGTGCTTTTAGCAGCAAAGAAAAGGCGCCATTGAGTTCAAAACAGAATCCACCTCTGGCCTTCAATAAAATCTTTTTCATCAAGCTTTGCGGATCAATATGAACAGGTAAATGAAAATCCGTGATGTCTAGATTCTCAACGGGAAAAACCAGCTGATGTTTCCGAACAAGCTCGTCTAAATATTGCTGAGAGGGTGTTCGCTGTTCGATACCCAATTTTTTTAAATATAAATCCTTAAATTCCCGTGGTGTCTCAAAATAATTCTCCCATGTCATGCCTCTGGACCATGCCACTCTATCACATCCAACCCTTAAATTTAATTTTACACAATTGAAGCTTATTATAGCCTGCCTAAATCATCAAAACAAGGGCCACTATAATGGCCTATTCCTGTTGTTCTGCTTGATGATTGTTCGACCTCCATTTGTGGTGATGCAGTTATTTTTCCACGAATTGAAACGAACGGATTTAGAGACTACCAGCTTACTAGCTGATCTGGCGGATGAAGGCTGTCATGCACTGAGTACGTGAAACGCATCAGCCGTATCATTTGTGCACTGTCGGTGCAGTATTTGACCAGCAAATCGCTCGGGCTAGTGAGCGGTTAAAATCAAGCCTCTAAAATATTGGGTTAGTTTGTCTCCACTCTACTTTTGTGCTTAAATTAATTTAAACGGGGGGATTGTGATGAATAAAGGACGTTTAGAGGCATTTACCGATGCGGTGATCGCAATTGCCGCCACTATTATGGTACTGGAACTTCGCCCACCTGAAGGCGTGAGTTTACAGGCCCTTAGTACTGACTGGCCAATTTTACTGGCGTATATTTTCAGTTTTACCCTGATTTACGTGGTGTGGTACTCGCATCACAATATTTTTAACAAAGCGAAAATCATTTCTACTCGGACATTCTTACTTAATGGGCTGTGGCTCTTTGCGTTAACTCTAGTGCCCTTTTCCACCGCTTGGGTGGGTCAGCACGTAGCCGACACTTTGCCTGAGGTTGTCTACCTCGTCGTTTTGTTGTTGTGGTCAGGCACCTTTCAGCTGATGGACATCTCAATCATGA
Source organism: Secundilactobacillus pentosiphilus (assembly GCF_002217985.1). Classification (GTDB taxonomy): domain Bacteria; phylum Bacillota; class Bacilli; order Lactobacillales; family Lactobacillaceae; genus Secundilactobacillus; species Secundilactobacillus pentosiphilus. Next base: position 3,950 of record NZ_BCMI01000028.1, on the reverse strand, counting down.
AGGACAACCCCAACATCGTGCGAGATGTCTCTAATCAACTTGGCGTACGGTTGCTGCTGTATGGTGGCTATGTATTCGGCATTATTTTGGCTTTTATTTGGCCGATTGGCTCATTGCTGACGGTTGGCGCAATTAGCGCAATGCTTTCAATTGATTTGTTGCGGGTTGCGCCCACGTCACCTAGTAAATAAGCAGTTATAACAGTTAATAATAACAGCAGTTCTCCTAATTACGATGAGGAGAACTGCTGTTTTAACATTTCAGAAGTGATTTGCGTACTTTATGGTTTTAAACAATTACTTTGATCGACTTAAATCTGATGTTTACTTAACTAACCAGAAGCCAAGCAGAGCCAATCCACCAGCCCCTATCATAAATAGCAACATGGTGACAACCAAGGTAATTTGATCTTTTAGTTCGTTGCGGTGACGCTCATTTTCATCGATGACTTTATTTTTCTCAAAGGCAACGATCTCACTATAAGTTTTCAGCTGATGCTGCCCTTTCCAGCGCTCTATTTTAATCCCGGCATAAAATGAAATATTTACCAGTAAAACAGGTAGTACTAAGCCCCACCAGCCCCAAAACTTAACGGATGGTCCAATCGACAATGCGCTTAGTCCTAGCATGACAGTCATTAACCAGGCCCACTTGCTAGTTCGTGCGTAGCTTAATTCTCGTTTCATTACGGCCACGTCCCCTTTCAATAAATCATCCACAGAAACATCAAACAAGGCACTTAACCGCAGCAGATTTTCTATATCTGGGTAACTGTGCCCGGTTTCCCAGTTAGAAATCGTTTGCCTCGATACATACAATTTTGCAGCAAGTTCGTCCTGCGTTAGTCCTAATCTTTCTCGGTTAAGTCTGATTTGCGTTTGAATGTCCGTTGCCATCACCTCCTGTTCAATCTTAATGTAGCGCATAATTAAGATATTTTCAGCCAAATTTGGTTGTCATTGGGGATTTAGTGGTGTCAAAGTGAGTTGACATCTCTTTGAAACCTGAAGTTTAGGCGTTGAATTTTAGAAAAACCAGATTTTTTCGAAGTTCGTTTGTATGTTAACCGCGTGTAGAAGGGAAAAAGAAAGCAAATAATTTGCTTTGCGATAGCGGACAAGCTATCATGTAATTATGAAAAAAATAGTATTTGATTATTACGGCCTGATTGTCGCAGAACGTCAATTAAGGGTTAAAAAATTGGAAAACAATCTCTATGAAATTCGTTCGAAGCGCGCTTCAAATATTCAGAGAGCTATCTATTTCCAAGTACAAGGTTCTCAGTATTTGATCACAAATGCGTTTACCAAAAAAACGAACAAAACACCGGAAAGTGAAAAAATGATTGCTCGAAATCGGCGCAGTCAGTATTTTAATAAGGAGAATAAGCAATGAGTAAAATTGATGAATATGTTGCTGAAAGAAGTCAAAATAATCCTGAGTTTGCAAAACTCGTTGAGCAGGAAAATATTAACTTAGAAGTCGCGATTAAAGTACGTGAACTACGTGAAAATATGGGGATGAGTCAACGTGATTTTGCCGGTCTAGTTGGTAAACCTCAATCAACTATTGCTAGAATTGAAAATGGCTCAATGAATGCCTCGACTAAGCTATTATCTGAAATCGCCCAGGCAACTAATCAACGATTAACAATTCAATTTAGTCCTGCTTCTTAAGAGCAGCTATCAAAAGTGTACGTTATTTAGCTTCCTAATTTTAAATAATGTCATGACAAAAGCCAGGTCTCCTTAGAAAAGGGAATCTGGCTTTTGCTGACTTTTGCACATTAATCGTCATTTTTTCGGCAAACAGCGAAAAATATCATCTGAGTTGGATTTTGCCACCACCCTGCTTTTATGCTTAAATTAATTAAACAGCGGAATTTTGATGAATAAAGAACGTTTAGGGACAATTACTGACAGTCCGTGCAATTAGCGCAATGCTTTCAATTGATTTGTGGCAGGTTGCGCCCACGTCACCTAAGCAATAAAACTGACATTTTTCGGAGGCCAACATGATACAAACCATTTTTCTAGTTGAAGATGAACCCACCATTGCACACGCTATTGCCGAATATTTGACGCAGTGGGGCTATACGGTCACCACCGTTGACGATTTTGCACACGTTGACGTTGAAATTGCTGATAGTGCGCCTAATCTAGTACTGATGGATATCCGGCTACCCTATTTCAATGGTTTTCACTGGCTGGAATTACTGCGGCAAAAATCGAAAGTACCGGTGATCTTTTTAACGAGTGTGAGTGATGACATGAATTTGGTCATGGCGATGAACATGGGCGCGGATGATTTTCTGACCAAACCGATTGAACTGCCGGTTCTTTTAGCAAAGATTCAAGGCCTGCTTCGCCGGACTTATGAATATCAGCAAACTGACGGTATTTATCATGCTGGTCCGTTTGAACTGGCTGCCTTAGATAATCGCGTCACCCGAATCAAACACAATACTACCCCAGCCCAGAGCATTGACTTGACACCAACCGAAACACGCATTGTGCGGATGCTCTTTGAAACACCGGGTTCAGTCGTTAAACGCGAGGCCATCATCCGTAAACTTTGGGAAAATGATGCCTTTATCGACCAGAATACATTAGCGGTCACCATGACCAGACTCCGGCAAAAAGTTGCCCCAATTGGGCTTGATACCGCTATTCAAACGGTTCGTGGCACTGGTTATCGATTGGCGGTGACGCCTGATGCATGATTTTGTGGCGTATTTGAAGGCTCGAATGCTAGTTTGGATAATCTTGCTGCTGGTCTTGATTATCAGCGCGGGGATTATCTTTCTTGAAGATCTGCCGTTTATTGCTTTACTAGATGGCTTGGTGATTGGGGCTGCCTTTCTCTTGCCGATACTCACTTTTGATGCTTACCGTTGGTTGACTCAATACCGCCAGTTAACGGTGACGCCTGAGGAAGATCCGCTCTCCCACATGCCGGCACCGGTGAACGCCATGGATAAACGCTATCAGGCAATCATTAGCACCCAGAATCAGCTACGACTTTCTACTCAAGTTTCAGTTCAACAACAATCACAGGCGCTCAGTGATAATTTTGCATTATGGAGCCACCAGATGAAGACACCGTTAGCCGCTCTGGACCTTTTGCTCCAGGTACCGCCCATTGATATCAAGGAAGCAAGGACTGAAGTCAAACGGGTTGATCGTTACGTCCAGATGATGCTGACCTACATTAAGATGAATGACGTGAATCGCGATCTCGTATTGACATCTGTACCACTTACGCCACTGGTCAAACGCGTTGTTCGTGACCTGGCTGATCTCTTCATTGGTAAAAATTTGCCAGTACAGGTGGATCCCTTACCCACAGTCGTAACCGATACCCAGTGGATCAGCTTCATTTTTGAACAGATCCTCACCAATGCTGCCAAATATACCGAAACCGGTAGTGTCCACGTCTATGCCAAAGGTGATGCAATTGTGATCGCTGATACCGGTATTGGCATTGCTGCCACCGATCTGCCCCGCTTGTTTGAACCCGGCTTTTCAGGCTACAACGGCCGGATGAATCAAAAAGCCAGTGGTCTTGGATTAGCAATGAGTCAGACGATTGCCGAAAAGCTCGGTCTCAAGCTTAGCGTAGACTCCCAGGTTGGCGTTGGCACAAAGGTTTTCTTGCACCTAGCGCAGCAAACCTGGAAGAGTGAATAGATTACACAAACAAGCACGACTAGATGTGGTTTTAACTAGTGGTGCTTTTTAGCTTACAAAAATGTAAGGTTGGGTGTCGCTTCGTAAGTATCAACTTTCCTATCGGGGAGATATGATAGACACATACGAAATCAAGGGCGAGATGCCAACTCATCACGTCATTCATTCAGGAGGAAAAAAGATGCCAATTCTAGAACTTAATAACGTCGTGCGATAATCCCTTTATGGTTGTCAGATGAAATACAATAATTCATCTGATGA
>NZ_BCMI01000027.1 GCF_002217985.1 Secundilactobacillus pentosiphilus | reverse complement strand
GCATTGCTTGGTAAACCTGGCTTTGAAGAACTGGGCGAAAAGCTTAACAAACGCCTTTAAATCAACGATTTAAGCATTAACAGTTATAAAAAATATACGCTTCGAAAAGCTAATAACGGTTGAGCCGTTAACAAAACAGTTAAGTCACTGCTGTTTTTGATGCTTTTTGAAGCGTATTTTTTAATTATTTTTGAGGAAGTCATCCAGCTTTTGGATGGCTTTTTCTTTAACCAGTGGGGTGACCTCAGCGTATATTTTAGTCGTAGATGGGTCTTTGTGCCCCAACAAGTCTCCTATATCATCGAGGGACACACCAGACTGTCTGAGGCGGACAGCATTTGTATGCCTGCCATCGTGAATACGAATATGTGGTAAGCCGGCCTTTTTAGTGATCCGGTTGAAAGCAGTAGTGGTCGCCCGTGACCGGACAACGTGGCCTTTACCGGAACCACGGACATAGCGAAATACAAAGTCCTGGTTGAACTCCTCACGCTCGTTTAAATCAATGACATCATCATGATAACGGCGTACCAAGCGGTCTTGCTTGTAATCTACGGCAGCTTCCTGTAATCGTTCAGTCATCGGAACTTGTCGAGTACCAGCCATCGTTTTGGTACTATCAATTGCAATTTGACCAGGCTTCTCAGCTCTGTATAGTCGTTCTCTTTCAACGTTCAAACTGCCGGTTTTAAAATCAAAGTCGGACCACTTCAGTGCCATAACTTCACCGACTCGCAAGCCGGCATCAAAGATGATCAAAAAGAATAGGTACCACATGGGGTCACCACCGTCATGCTCAGCGGTTTCCAGGAACTTGTCTACTTGTTCAGATGTCCAGTAGTGCAGCTTCTTATCTTTTAGGGTTGGCCGGTACTTGCGTGGGAACTCAACACCAACAGTAGGATTCTTGTCAATGTAACCCAGCTTAACAGCTTTCTTTAGCGCCGTTCCCAGCGTGGCATTGACTAGCTTGACGGTACCCCAGCTTAATCCTTCCTTTGAACGTCCTAATCCCTTAGCTGTGAATAACCTGTTGATAAACTTCTGATGTGCTCTTAGATCATATTTAGTCAGCGGATACTTACCGATATAGGGCTTAATGTATTGCTTGATATTATAGCGGTGGACAATCAAGGTGCCTTCTTTAACATCTTGTTTTAAATCGTTGATCCAGAAGTCCAGGTATTCACCAACCGTGTATTTCTTAGTGTCGTGATAATCATATTCACTTTTAAGTGCCTGCAGCTCCATTTGCTTAGCAGCCAGCTTAGCATCTTCCTCGGTCTTAAATCCTTGTTGATGCTTGTTGATCTGTTTACCAGTGCCAGTGTCACGGCCTAGGTAAACTTGGAACTCCCAGCGCTTCGCTCCATTTTTTAGCTGATATTGTCTGATTGAAGCCATAAAATCACCTCATTTGTGGAATCTTAGCTAAATGGTCCAAACGTATGTTCTTTTAGGGTGCTAAATAAAAGCCCTCCTGGGCTAATATTAGTGATACCAAAAAAGGTAGCTATCAAATGATAGCTACCTTATTTAGGTTGGCGTAAAGCCGAATCTAATTTTATAGGTGAGGCGCATACGTCCTCTCGATAGCTATATTATCTATTAGAATAATTTCGATGTCAAGTGAAACATCTATTCAGAGTGGGTGAACAATCTAATGATTTCTTTATCAATTGTGTCAAGGACAGATGGCGATACATGGATTTCGCCAATTGGATCTGCAGAATTAATTCTTATCAGCCTAGATTTACTAACAGTCTGAATATCCGAAATCTTAGCCCAAGTATCTTTCCCATATTGTTCGTACTTGCGGTACGCAAAGCCTAAATCATTTACCAGCTGGCCTTGTTTTCTAAAGAAATCTTTACTGAATAGGTACTCAGCGAAGTCTTTTGCCTGCATATCCTTTGGTGAATCAGATTGAATGAATTTAATCGCCGAATTTTCATCTGGTAATTTTTGATTGACAAGTTCTTTAAGCATTTTAGTGTACTCAGGTAAAACATGATTCAAGTTTTTTAAGGATTTATCTATAAAGGCTTCGGGTGATAGAGTTTCCGGTTCCAAAGCTTTTAATGGCGTATAAAATATCTTGTAGGTCGCTAATATAACTAACATTCGATGGGTAATCGATTGATCGAAAAAAGAATTGGATAAATTCAATATCGTTTTGTCAAGCTTAACAGTATTAGTATGTTCATGAGAGGTCAGGGGAATTACAGTTAGCTTGTCATTTCTTTTATTGTCATGGCGATTAAGCACAATACCAAAGTGATTTCCACTTAGTTCTTCGCCAACGTTAACACCAAAGTTAACATTGACAATGGATCCTCTTTTGTACACTTTGCGATTTCTTGAAGCATGTCGCTCATTCAACAAGTAATTACTTTTACTTAATGTCCACTCTGGCAACCAATGATACTTGTTTGGTTTCCCATTATTTTCACGGTTTTTTCCAGCATAATAAACGGATTTAAAGTTTTGGTTAGCTTTATTGAACTTATCCGACGGAGACAGATGATTATTTTTTCCGGCCATGTTAAAATCTTCCTTCTAATTGCTGTGATTGCTAGTTTAAAAACGAATCCTCATAATACATAGTTACGTAATTTCATTTGAAATTCCTCCAATTATTCCAAATTATTCTCCGCTATATTTGAATCCGCCAAGCATACCGGTATGTGCTAATTCATTTCCAGCACTATCTTTGACCACAACAAAATCACCGTTTATCTTGTCAGGGAGAGGAGAGTACTTCTCATAAATTCCCTGACCGATAGACCAACACTCTCTAACGTTATGTTTCAGTTGTGCATCTGTTCCCATGAGGTTAGCGTCATCAATAACAATGATTGCTTGTTCACTATTTTTATCGTAATAAGCTTTATCAATTGCACCATGTGATTCTTCAGGAAGCTTTTGCAGCGCCTCATAGTATTTCTGTGTATTGCTCTTATCGTTCTGCTTACGAGCTGATTCAACGGCACTAGATTCCGAACTGGAAGAATCGGAAGAATCATTGGAGCTGGAAGATGAGTCATCGTCATCATCATTCATATACTTGGCTTGAGATTGGCTCATTTTCAACTTGACCGGTGTTAATTTTTGTTTCTTCCAATCTTTCGGTAAATTACTATCAGACCAATCACCTTTAACTTTCGTTGTAGCAAATATAGCTACTGGTGTAGTTTGACCAGTTTTGCCCGTGTCAGCATTTTCAATATCCATGGGATCGGCTTTAACTTTGAATTTACCGTTGTGAACTCTCGCAAAAGAAGCTTCAGAAACTGATTGGCCTTCGTTATCGCCGTAATTGAAATTGCTCTTTTTTTCAGCAGTAACGAGGACCTTAGCTTTATCTGGCGCTTTGGTGGTTCCTTCAATTACCCAGTAGTGGTCTTTAGCTTCTGAAATTTTAGTTATCTTTGTAGGGTAAATAGTAGTTGCGGCTTTCGTGCTTTTACTAGCGCTCTTTGGCATAGTTATTGAATAAAAAATACCTAAAACGACACAGACAGCTACTGAATAAAGTAAGTATTTTCCCCAAGGATGTTTAAATGTTTTGCTGTTGAAATGCTTCATCATTGCAGTAACTACCCAAATCCAAAAAAGGACTTGTGCCACTGACACGCCGATGCCGAGTAAGGTGGCCAACAGATCATTCATTTTCCATATCTCCCAATCTTCCCAAACATGATTTCATTTTATTGATTCGCCTCGAGACTACAAACCTAACAGTTGCTTCTTTTTAGCATCAAATTCAGCTATGTTGTTAGATAAAAGCCCTATTAAGGAATTTGAAGTTACGTTACTTAAATTGTTCAGCAATAGTACGAATCTTGTCTGCACTATCGTAAATATCAATTGGTGATTCAAAATTAATTTCAGTACTATCATCGTCATTGAGCAAAATATAGTTACGATTGGTCTTAAAGAATACGCGGAGAACCCATTTGCGGTTATTATCATCAATTAATACGTTAAAGTAGCTACGATTGTCGCGGTAAACAATACGGTTGGTATCTAGAACATCTTTTAAGATAAGTTTTACAATCGCATATGATTCTAATTCTTCTGGAGTGGTAACTATAGCGTTTTCTTCTTTTGCAGTGCTGTTAGTTAAAGTGTCTTGTTCATTTTCAGTAGAGTCACTTGTAGTTTGATTCAAAGCATTGTTTAACTTGCTATTTACTTGTTCAGAAATGATTTGATTAAGACCTTTTGCAATTACGGGTTTAAATTGCTCTACAACTTGTTGGGTTTTAATTCCGTCGTAAATGTGAGAGAGCACTAAACGAACAAATTCTTCATCTGGTTCTACCATTTCACTGGTGAAATAGTCCTTAGCAAGTCCAACATACTTTAAATCTGAAGCGCTATCAGTAATATTTTCGATGTCAAAGTTTTCTTTAGTAAACTTAAAAAGTTCACTAATTTGAGAATTCTTGAGATCCGAAATTTTTATGGTAAGAAAGGGAGTGCTGTCCATGACGTTCGGTTCCTCCAAATCAGTGTAGAACTTATATGTATCACCGTTGGTTAGAATACCGAATTTGGCTTTAGTAGCAGTGAAATACCGGAATAATTGGGAATCTTTCTTTTCTAAGTTATCTGATAGTTCTTTTGTTTCAACTAAAATCTGTACCTCATCGTTTATAACAATAGCGTAATCAACGCGCTCACCTTTTTTACTACCAAAGTCAGCTGTAAATTCTGGAACAAATTCTGTAGGGTTGAAGACGTTGTATCCTAAATTAGCGAAGAATGGCATAATCAATGCGTTTTTTGTAGCCTCTTCGGTATTGAGCTGACCTTCAAAACTATCGACTTGTTCTGATAATGCTTTTAGTTTCGATGCAAATTCATTTTTATCCATAATTATTCTCCTCAAATTGCTTTTTTTGTAAATTTCTCATTTTCATAGCCTTATTATTAGCTGCATGGTAATCCGTACTCATGCACTAAGTCCGAATAGTTAGCTGGTAAACAGCCGTTTTCTTCTATATATAGCTGGGCTAAAAGTGAGACCCCAAACTCATTAGCCTCGTTTTCCATTTCCGAGTGCGTCCAGTTGTTAAGACAGTAATATCCCACTAAACCTTCCTGCAGAATAATGTGACCTAGTTCGTGAGCCATGGTGAAGTAACGCAGCGGGCTATCACGAAGCGAATTGTTCAAAATTACAATGGGGTTATTTTTGTCGTAAATCGTCTTTCCCAGTGGAGATTCACCTAAGAATTTCCAATCGACTTCTACATTGAGTTTCTCAGCAATAACAAACGGGTCAGCAGTGTGATACCGATGGGTAACGATCTGCGTTGCTTGGTTGATGAATCGTCTGCTCATAGTACACACCTCTAATCATGCTTATGTCTCTTCCAAAAAATCTGAGTCATAGCAATTTCTAGTTTTTCTTTTTCGTCTTCTGTTAAATTTTCACCTTTGTAGGTCATTGAACCTGCATTATCTTTTAAGAATTGTGCCAAGTCATTAGCATCCTTCTCATTTGCCCACTTTGGAGTTTGATTTTTACCAAGTAGATAATCGACCGTAACCCCAAAGTAGTCTGCAAGCGTAATGAGGGTCTTATTATCTGGTTCATTACGATTATTTTCAAGATGGGAGTATGCAGCCCGTGTTATTCCTAGGTGTTTTGCTATATCATCTTGAGTTTTACCAAGGTCATTTCTAAGATTCTTTAAGCGTTCACCTAAACCAGTATCTGCCAATAAAAACACCACCTTTCGATATAGATTGTATCAATTAAGCGATACAATTAGTATCTTTATTTAAAAATGATACAAAAAATATCAAATTAGTTCTTGACGATACGTTACGTATCATGTACTATTAAGTCATTGATACGAAACGTATCAGAAATGAGGTGAAAAAATGGTTAAAACAAAAAAGCGATTAGAGCTAATCAAATTACGGAATGATCATAACTGGTCACGTAAAGATGTTGCTGAATTACTTGATATTGCTGAAATTACTGTTAGAAGCATTGAAAACGGAGTAAGGAATCCAGGAACAAAACTCGCAACTAAGTTTGCTTTTCTTTATGACGTAAAAGTTGAGACTGTATTCCCAGATATTTTTTTGCCTGATGATGATACAAAACGTATCATTCAACAGAATAAGCAAAAAATAGCTGAATGATTTCACCAACTGAAAGGAGGTGAGCCAAATGACGCGAGAGGAAAAGATTCAATACGTTGCTGAGAGTAGTCATCACAGCATTGATTTTATTCGACGACTTGCTGACCGCAACGAAGAAAATTTAGACCTTATGGTTAACGTTGCAGATGGGTTAGCCGAGCAAAGCCTAAAGGAACAAGCGATATCTATGTCTTAATCATAGGCATGTTCGCTTTGAACTGTATCAGGGGTTTTCCAAATTTGAAATTAGGATAGTAGGCGATACGAATGGATATATCAAAGATTTTGAAAGATGGATTGAAAAGAACCAATAAAAGTCAAAAGGAGATCGGGGTTGTTAACCATTTCTCCAAGTCAGCGGTGAGTAATTATTTCAATAAAGGTCATGTTCCAACGAACGTGACGATTGATATTGCTAAATCACTTAACGATTACGATACCAGCAATGCAATTGCCTCGGAATGGTTCGACATTTTAAAGACTTTTGATGGCGACCGGTTTGAAAAGGATGCTTTGAGTCTGGATGCGTTTACCGATTTTGAAAATCAGCAATCGCACGATGTATATGTAAAAGATTCAATTCGTAAGCTGATTGCTGACAACCGAATTGATAAAGATGAGGAGGCCGGCATAGATCATTTTATTGACGAAGAACTCGACAACGTGATCATGCGCATGGGACGGTTAGTTGCTTTATGTAAGTTGCGTGACGAAACCTTGATGACAGTGTTTAAGCACCGTATGGAGTACTACGTTACTGAACACTACATGTCAAAAGATAACTTGAGTAAATCACAGCGTCTCATGATGGAAAGGCGGTGACTTAAATGCAAATCTTGACCGATTATCCGGTAAAAATGAAACCTGTTCGGCGTAAAAGAAAAACTGTAAAACACGAATGGCGTAATGCTACTGAGGTTGCTCAATATCTGCACGTTTCTAAAAGCTGGGTATCAACTGCAATTCGTAAGCCTGAAAATCCATTGCCCGTTTATCCAACTTATAAAGAAAATCCGAGTAGTATCAGACGCCAGTTTGATTTAAACGAGGTTGATGAATGGGTGCTTAACAGGAGGTGATTCAGATGAATGCAAATGATTACATCTTCTATGGCAAATGCCTGGTCGATGGTGCAATTGCAATCTTCACACTAGCAATTGCCGGCGGTATTGGATGGATGATTCATGAAGCTATCAAAGACCCAGAGGACTTTTTCGGAACCAAGTAAGGAGGTAACGTCCATATGACAATTTACATTGCCATCATGATTTTGAACATTATCACTGCATTGGGAGTAGTGGGATTGTTATTTATCCAGATTAGAAATTTGTGGAAATGATTTCTTATGGTGTATGCCGTTGATTTTGCTTGTGGCGATTATCGTGATGGAATCGATATCTTGTCCCAGTGGCAGCGAATAACCAAATAAAAGTTTGGCTCCCTCATCAAGCTTAGTTGGACTTGAAAACTGTTGATAGACAGGAGCTGGACCTGGTTTCACCAACTTGCCGTGATATCTAAATTCCACAGACGTTAATAACACGGTTTTTGGGCCAATATTTTCGATCCAAAAATGCATGGATTCATGATTGATGATTTTGCTGATATCAAAATTGGTAATTCTGATATGACCAATAGAGCTTATGTAGCTAATTATCAAGCTTGCAATTACTCCTAAAGCTGAAACAACAGAGCATCCCAATGTAATCCAAGTAATAGAATCCATTTTATCAATCCTTTTTTTAAATAATTATCCCACAACATCGATTCTTGAACACTCTATTTAGGAATCAGATAAGGAGAAAGCAATAATATGCAATTAAAACTTAATTCACCAATGATTTACAGCACTAAAAAAGTGCACAAAAAAAGAACTCCAACCCGCCAGTTAGAGTTCGAACCAGAGTTACTAGCTCTAGTAAATATTCAACAGTTCAATTCTACCTCAAACGGGAATCTTCTTCAATCGTTGGGAGGTCATGAGCATGAGTAATCCAGAAGAAGATCCTGGAATTGTGGCACTTGATCATTATGGTAATCCACTTTATCAGGGTGACGAAGTAATTGAAGTTGATGGTGAGTTCTTCTCCGTTGATGACATTCGTCACGGCCAGCTTAATTCACATGGTGAGATAGACGATTACTGGGAAGAAAACTAGGAGGTTTCAAACAATGGATAACGTAAAAGAAGCAGAACAAAAAGAACGGTTTGTCATTGATGACGACAGCAAGGCTAACTGGGCTTTACGCAAGATGGCTGAGATTTCCGCAAAATTGGACAAGGTCAACGAGCAAAAGAAACTGTTAGATCAGCAGAACGACCAATGGTATGAGCGTAAAACCAAGAAGCTCAATGATGACTGGGATGACTTTGCTACCCAGCTTGAGGGATACCGTCTGAAACAGCCTAATCAAAAAATTGATCTGCCAGCAGGAAAGACCATTACCCGTCATCCTAAAGACTATCAGTACGACAACGATGAACTAGTTAAATTCGTTAAGGCGAACCACCGTGAGTTTATTCAACCAATTGAAAAATTCGAGTGGGGCAAGTTTAAGAAGACCATCAAGGTACACGGCGATAAGGCGTTCGATGCTAACGGGGAACTGATTCCAGGCATGAAAGTCGTTGAACAGGAAAAGACCACGTATTATCCAGCAAAATTGGAGGGTGATTTAAATGAGTGAAGCAATTGCAAACCGCAAAGACTTGACCCCAGAATCTTCAGCAAACAGTGGATTGTCACTGATCATGAATGAAGATGTCAACACCATGGCCAGTCAGCTGAAAGCCATCTCGAACTTTCAGTCAATGGTTGAACAGAACTTAAATGACGGTCAGGACTACGGCGTCATTCCTGGCACTGGTGGTAAACCGACACTGCTTAAACCAGGTGCCGAAAAGATTCAAATGCTCATGGGCGTTACTAGTGAGTATGACGTGATCAAGTCCGTTGAAGATTACGAAAAGGGATTCTTCACCTACACCGTGAAATGCACGCTATTGAAGAATGGTCAGAAGATTACTGAAGGACTTGGCTCAGCCAACACCAAAGAGAAACGCTACAAGAATCAGGACGCCTTTATGCTGGTCAATACCGTGCTCAAGATGGCTAAAAAGCGTGCTCAGGTGGACGCAACCTTAACCATTGCTAGTTTATCCAACGTCTTCACACAAGACATTGAGGATATGCAGGATTGGCAGAAACAGGAAGCTACCGAGACCATGAACAACAGCGACGCCAGCAGCATGAAAGTAAACTTTGGGAAGTATAAAGGACAGGGTAAGACATTGGGTGAATTGGTCAAGTCAGATCGTGGATACGTTGAATGGCTCTCAAAAAATGCCCGTGATGATGCTATGAAGCAGGCGACCAAGATGGTACTTAATTCCAAAACGGATCAGCAACCAGGCGGCAAAAATACCGACAAGGCGAGCAAACCTAATGAACCAGCTGAATCAAGCCAGTCAAGGATCGCTACACAAGCCCAAATCAATCTGATTGCAATGTATTCATCTAAGATTGCTCAACTGGAAGGCGTTGATAAGCAGAAGCCTGCTACTGATGCTTTGCAAGATGCAATTAAAGGCTGGAAAGGTACCAGTGATGAATGGGCCAACCTGCCGGCCGAAACAGCGGTGGCAGTTGGTGACAAACTCAACAATGATTTACAAGCGTTAAATAGTGCTATGAATCACGGTAAAGGCGATACCAAAGACCCATTTGCCGACAGCAAGAACGCTGATGTTTCAACTGACAAACTACCTTTTGATTAAATAGGTGATTGCGGTGGGTGGGTAGGAATAGGAAGTGATTGAGTGGCACGTCCAGTTAAGGACGGTTTAGATTATTTCCCTTTAGATGTGGACTTTGCTGTCAATCCTAAGACAGAAGCTATTATGGGTGAATTTGGTTCGAAAGGTGTCTTGCTGATGATTTACCTGCTCAGTGCGGTTTACCGAAAAGGTTACTACCTGGTGTGGGATAAGTTGGAGCAGATGCAGTTAGTCAATCGGGTGCAAGGTTCAAGCGCTGAGATGGCTAATCAAATTGTTGACCGCTTGATTGCTTATGGAACCTTTGATGAGGAACTGTTCAATTCGGCTAAGGTATTAACAAGCCTTCGAATCCAAGAAACCTATTTTGATGCCATAAAAAGACGGAAAACACCTAAACCAACGAAGTATTTAGTTAATGTCGACATTAACTCCGGCTCAAGTGAGGTTAATGACGACATTAATACACAAAGTAAAGTAAAGGAAAGTAAAGAAAAGAATATAGAAGAAGACGCGCGTGCGAATGTCTTCGACCTTTGGCAAAAACTTTGGGGATTTCCCAATGCGATTGCTCAGCAAGACTTGGACGAATGGATCACGGCAATGTCGCCTGAACTGATCCATTATGCCATTGAGATAGCTGGCAAGAATAATGTGTCTGCCCGTGCCGCCGATAAGTACATCGGTGTCGTAGTTGATGGCTGGCAAAAGCGACAGGTCAAGACCCTGGAACAGGCCAAGCAGGCTAATGCAGAGCATGAGCAACGTCTGAGCACTGCCAAGGGAGGCTATTCAGGTAATGGTCGTAAGAATGTCAAAGAGACCTTGCCAGACTGGGCTAAGCCAGACTATCAGGCACCCAAAAAAGAACTTTCAGACGATGAACAGGCAAAAACTAAGGCAGAAACCGAGGCTGCACTTAACAAGCTGAAAGCACTGCGTCAGAAAAGTTAATTGTGCTAAGCCCCAGCAGAAATGCACAAGGAGGAATTCAATTGATCGATATCAAAATTAGACAGTATCACATCACCAGCAACAAATATGGCTATCAGGTCCGCAAAATGAAGTTGGCAGATGGACAGCCAATGATGACGTACGATGCTAACGGTAATGAAGTGATCGACCAAACGCTGGTAGGCTATTATCCCAGCCTTCGTTATGCGCTGGCAGGAATTAAGAAATACATCGTGCAGAACGGTGATATTCAGATCACGAGTATCGATGAATACGTGGAAACAGTGAAGTCCATCGAGGAATTATTTGACGAAGCAGTGGTCACTAAGTCTGCAGTATTGATTAAAGAAATCGAGAGGAGCGATTAGTCATGTCCCCATTTGTCACTAAGGTCCGCCAACTGGAAGACAAGTACGCCCATGACGGCAAAGTAAGCTTTATGTATGTGCCAGAAAGCGAATGTGAGAAGTTTTACCAGTATCGTGACTGGTATTTTGCACATCAGGAAAAAGCCGGCAATGAACACTGGATGAAGTATGCCCGTACTAAGGCGTATCACACGGCTATTAAGGATCTATTTAACCGGATTGACACCCGTAAATACACATTGGATGAGATCACCAAGATGTTCGATTCTGATCCCGTTTTAAGCAACCATGGACATCATATCCATGAGAATAGCAGTGTGCACGCGTTACTGGTTAAAAATGGGCAGGAATGGAGGCATGTTCGATGAAAGTGACCATCATTGGTTGGAGCAAGTGGAATCACGACTGGCACAAGGCTGTTAACGAAGGCTGGGCGTGCCAGATAATCGGCTGCAAGAGATGGCAACTAGAACAGGCCATGATTGACCAGCAGCACTTAAAGGGCTGGGAAGTCCGCAAGGCTCGAGAGGAGCGGTCAAATGTATAATGCGCTGATGATCTTCATTGGGTTTTGCCTTGGCATCTTGGCAAGCTACTTGAGGTTGTTGTGGATCATACGCAAATAGACGCTTGAGTAGGATTAAAAAACAGGGGTGAAAGCATGACATTTACAATATTTAAATTCAGAAATGGTAAGTATCTTAAAGGAATCTACACCAGTGATCAGAATTATTTGGGGTTTGAGGTAACCACGGATGTGTTTAAAGCGAAGCAATATGATTCAGATGAAATGGTTGCTGACAATGACAAACTCGCCTATCTTGATGGTGAATTTGTTACCGGAGAAATTAAGGTGAGAGAATGAAAACTCTTACTGAAATACAGGAAGCACCTTTGCTAAAACCTTTAATGATCGGTGATGATGGTGGCATGTTTGAATATCAATACGAGGCCAGAAAGTATCGTATTATCGCCAGTTTTGGCGGTGGTTGGGATCATGTGTCAATCAGCAACCCAACCCGTACGCCCAACTGGGATGTGATGTGTCGAATCAAGGATATTTTCTTTGACCCAGATGAAGTGGTTATGCAGTTACACCCGGCAAAAGACAACTACGTAAATATCCATGAACACTGCTTGCATCTATGGAAACCGCAGCATGCAGAAATACCAGTGCCACCAATTGAAATGGTTTAAAGGAGTGAAAGAATGAAAACGAGTGAATTTATCAAGAAGATTAGAGAACTAGGATTCAAAGCCAAAGTTAAAAAGGCAAACGGGATATTTGTTTTTGGTAGTGGAGATTATTGGGACTGGTTTGTGTATGTTGGCAGTGAAACAGTAAGTGATATAGAAACTAATGGTGATAATCTATCGGGTGCAGATGACAATTACGCAAAGGCTGTTAAGTTAGCAGTTGATTATGCCTTTACGCCAATTAACGAGCGTGAGGATGAACCGAAATTCAGAGTGGCAATCCGTCCGAGCTATTACAAAGACATGAAATATTACTATTTGGATTTATTAGAAGCTGGTTATGCAAACGAAACGGGGAAAAAGTTGGAACCTATTGCAGATGAACTTGGCAAAGAATTCACCCCAAAAAGTTACAAAGGTTTTCTTGAAGATTATCCAGAATGGCGTCCATTTTTACCAGATTATGATCCAGACAATCTCGATGTGTTCATACCTGTTCCTGTGGAGGAAGACAAATGACCTTAAATATTGATTTTAACCACCCATTTCATTCAGGCAAGGATAAATCCATTTTAATGTACACGCCCCACTATGATGGTGATTACTCACAAGGTGATATCTGCGTATTGCTTACGTATGAAGGATTTTGGGTAGATCTACCAGCACGAAATGCATGGCATGTCAGGAAAAATATTGAGAACCACAATTTTGAATACTATACATGGGACGAAATTAAGCAGATGGCTCAGGCAGAAGGCTGGGAAAGAAGCTTTGAAGAATTACCCAAGTTGGAGGTACACAGTCATGATAGTAATTCGCTATGATGGCGAGCCAGTGCCTGCTGGACGACCACGTTTTACACGGAAAGGTCATGCCTACGATCCCGGTAAATCTCGCAAGTTTAAAGAACTGCTAGGGTGGGCAGCACGCAGTCAATACCATGAAGCACCAATTACTGGGAAACCGTTGGAGGTCTACATTGAAGCATACCGGGCCAATCAAAAGAATATTAGTAAAGTTGAACGGCGAAGACGGGAAAATAAAGTATCTGTGCCAATGACTAAACCGGACGTGGATAATTACGTGAAATCTATCTTGGATGCGCTCACAGGCATTATTTGGGAGGATGACAACCTGATTCAGCACGTTGACGCTCGCAAGTATTATGCAGATCAACCTCACGTGATTATTAAAGTCAAGGAATACAAACGAGAATTCAATTATGCACGTTACGAATACGAAAGGTTGGCTGATAATGGCAAATAATCGTTGGCGGCTAGTCCGCAAGCTGAAATGGGGACAAGAAATTGATCCCTGGGACGGGTCATACGTTGGCTGACACGCACGCCACCATAAAAATGACAAACGTGACCGATACCGAATGAAAAAGCGCGGTATCAATGCAGGCGCTGACTTTGGTGCCAAAGTGGAAAAGCCAATCATTGCAGTTCATGGTGGCCGAGTACAAAAAAAGACTGATACAAGGGTTTAACAGCAAACAAAAAGCCACCCCTTGGAGGATGGCTAAGTTATTAGTTTGGATAACTAATTCTAGGATATGGAAATCATACAATCAAGGGGTGGAGAAGTTGTCAGACAGGATATTTGGAATGCTGGATCGAGATGCAACCGTCCAGAACGCAAAGAAGTTTTTAATGGAGTATCATGATTGGAAAATTGAAGCAGCTAGGTTCAGCCTGTCACTTCAATCGCCCGTGATCAGTGATATGCCAAGTGCGCCAAGCCACGGGAATACCCAGGAAAATACCATTGTTGGCAAGGCAAACGCACAATTTGAGTGCAGTGTACGGCTTAACACGATTCATCTCTTAGGTTCAATTGATGATGATAATGCCTTACTGGCCGACCTGCTGGAATATCGCTTTATCAACGGATGGCGGGTAAAGAAGGTATGCGAACGGTTGGCTGAGAAGTATGGCTTAGGCTACCTTGCAGAGCGGACGTACAATGACTACCAAAACAAGGCCTTATGGACGTTTGCTATTGTTTGCCCAATATCATCAGTACGAGTCAAAAAAGTTCGCCGATAATCTTCCGAACATCTGCCGACAATCTGCCGGAAAACGCTGTTAAATAGGGTTATAGTGATACCGTTGGATTATGAAGTTTGACCCCCGTTAGGTGACGTATTTTCTCTTCGACAACACAACAACACTTAATTCAACAGGGCAATCCAGGTTCGATTCCTGCTTTGCTCATTACCGGCACAAGTTAAGAGACTTCACCGGTATTTTAAAAGCTGGATGCAATTTAAAAGAGGAAGTTTCAACAATCAATGCTTGTGAGTTATACCTTTTAATTGTTCTAGCGCACGTCATGCTAATCAGTTAGTTATCGAAATGCACAAGCATGACGTATTATGGCACTCAGCTAATAGCGGAGCTTAGCTGGTTCAATTCCAGCGAGTGTCTTTGCCCGTTAATTTACGGAGGTGAACGCTCCTCTCAGGGCGGGCAGATTAGAATTCACGTTTAGCCGAGTTAGTCGCTCGGCTTTTTTAATACATATAATTCTAAACCGGTCGATTTCGACCCCTTTAAAAATGGAGATGCAAATATGAAGTTACCCAAGCAGGTTAAAGTCAGCGGAATTATTTATTCTGTTATTGAAAAGAAACACCCAGAAGATGAGGGACATACCGTGTGGGGATTTACAGACTATGAGGTTTCCAAAATCTTTATCCGTAAAGGGCTATCTGAACAAAAGAAGCGTCAAACTTTAATGCATGAACTAGTACACGCTATGTTGCATGAAGCCGGTGAAGATGAACATTGCAATGACGAAAGTATTGTTAATCCACTAGGCAATATGCTAGATCAAGTACTACAGGATAACCCAGAATTAATTAATAAATAATACCCTAATATTTAAATCAGGAGGTGTGGTGATATGTAATGAAACTGACAGTTAAACAGCGGAAGTTCGCTGATAACTACATCGAAACGGGCAACGCTAAGCAATCCGCTATTGACGCGGGTTATGCTAAACGTTCGGCACAACAGATTGGTGCTGAAAACCTGTTAAAACCTGTTATTAAATCGTATATTGATCAACGCATGCAGCAGATTGAAAATAGCAAAGTTGCCGATGCTAAAGAAGTGCTGCAGTATCTAACATCAGTGCTACGAGGTGAGGTAAAAGAAACCATTGTAGTTGGCGGTCCACTAGGTGCTGAATCAGTGGAAAGACCGCCAGACATTAAGACACGTATCACGGCAGGCAAAGAACTGCTTAAACGCTATCCTGGCAATGACAAATTCGTTGAACAGCAGATACGTAAAGTTCGTGCTGAAGCTGATATCGCTGAAGCCAGAGTCAAAGATATTAAAGACATACAAGATGGTACTGAGAGCACGATTATCGTAGATGATTTAGGAGATGTTGATGATGGCAGTTAAAGAAAAATCGAAACTGATCATCAAGACCTCCGAACTCGTCAATCCGCACTTTAAACTCATGTGGGTTACTAAATGTCCTTACGTTATCGCTAAAGGCGGTCGTGGTAGTTTCAAGTCATCCACGATCAGTTTAAAGTTGGTCACCATGATGAAGCGTCAAATACAGCTCGCTCACAAAGCTAATATCGTTTGTGTTCGTGAAAACACCGTTAACCTACGTGATTCAGTCTATGGTCAAATCTGCTGGGCGATTGATATGCTCAACATGACCAAAGAGTTTACTTACTCAGTCTCGCCGATGCGGATCAACCACAAGCGGACTGGCAGTTCATTTTACTTTTATGGCGGTGACAAACCCGAGAAATTAAAATCAAACACCATTCAAAACGTTATTGCTCTGTGGTTTGAAGAAGCAGCTAACTTCAAGAGCGCTGAGGTATTTGACCAAACGGTACCTACGTTCATTCGGCAGAAATCGCCCTGGATTGACGAGGTTAAAGTTTTTTACAGCTATAACCCGCCTAGAAATCCTTATGAGTGGATCAATAAGTGGATTGAACAGTGTTCCAGTGATCCAGCTTACTTCATTGATACCTCAACTTACTTAGATGATGAACTAGGCATCACAACCGATCAACAGTTAAAGCTGATTGAGTCGTACAAGCGCAATGACTACAACTACTACGAGTGGCTGTATTTAGGTAAAGTCATTGGATTAGGTACCAACATCTATAACATGGATTTATTTCACCCGCTGGTCAGTTTTCCCGATGATGACAGCATTAAAGAGCTGTATTTTTCACAAGATAGTGGCCAGCAAGTCAGTGCCACTACTGAGATATGTATTGGTTTAACTGCTAAAGGACGCGTGATATTGCTGGATACGTACTATTACAGCCCAGCACATCAGGCCGTTAAGAAGGCGCCTAGTGACTTAGCAGTTGAACTGCATGACTTTGAAACGTCACGTGAAGCACAATGGGGAAAGCAAGCTTGGAAGAAGTCCGCTGATGAAGCGACTTCCGATTATGCGATTGACCACGAGTACTTCAAACGCTACAACGAACACTGGCACCACGTTCATAAAGTAGATAAAACCGTGATGATAGACAACGTTCAGAACCTTTTGGCGACTGGGCGTTTTTATTATCTCGACAATGAGGCCAATCAGATATTCATAACCGAACATCAAAAGTATCAATGGGACGAAAAGACGGTCGAAACCGATAAGCCGAAAGTCGTTAAAGTTGATGATCATACGTGTGACGCATTCCAATATTTCGTTTTGGATAATCTGGTTGACCTTGGACTGAAATGGTAGGTGAGAGCGATTGGGATTGATCAACACAATTAAAAACTGGTTTCGCAAAGGAGGTGCAGCAGTTGGCATGGTTAATTCATTAAGCAAGATTACGGATGACGCACGGATCAGTATTGATCCAAAAGAATATGAACGCATTGATCGCGATATTGATTATTATTCAGATAAGTTGGCCTACGTGAAGTACATGAACTCATACGGTCAGTACAAACGCCGGCCACGCAATACCATCAACATGACGAAGACCGCTGCACGCCGGCTGGCCTCAATCATCTTTAATGAGAAGGCTGAAATCAGTATCAAAAACGACCAGCAAACAAACGACTTTATTAATCAAGTGCTGTTAGACAACGACTTCAAGAACCAGTTTGAAGAACAGCTGGAACGCGGTATTGCCATGGGCGGTTTTGCCATGCGGCCATATGTCGACAATGACAAGATTAAGATTGCTTGGGTCAGGGCTGACCAGTTCTATCCACTGCATAGCAACACCAACAATATTTCCGAGGCTGCTATTGCTAGCAAGACCACGGTTACCGAGAATCACAACAATGTTTACTACACGTTGCTAGAGTTCCATCAATGGCAGGGACTGGATTACATCATCACTAATGAGTTGTACCGCAGTGAGGACCCAACCCAAGTTGGTATGCAAGTTCCGCTGAACAGTTTAGAGAATTATGAAGACCTGGCTAACCAAGTCTTGATTACTAACTTTGTTCGACCGTTGTTCGTCTACTTTAAAACGCCTGGCGCTAACAACGTCACGTTAGACAGTCCACTAGGCTTAGGCATTGTTGATAACGCTAAGCATATCTTGGACAACATCAATACCACGCATGACCAGTTTATTTGGGAGATCCGGTTGGGCAATCGGCGGATTGCAGTTCCTCGGACCATGTTAAAGACTGATGATGCCCACCCGCCGATGTTTGACAGTGAGCAGAACGTGTATGCGCCGCTGCTAACTGATGATATGACGCAGGGCGTGACTGATTTAACCAGTGATATTCGTACGCAACAATATACGGATGCTATGAACCACTGGATCGAAGAACTGGAAACGCAGATCGGTTTGTCGACTGGTACGTTCAGTTATGCAGATTCCGGGTTGAAGACCGCTACTGAAGTTGCCAGTGACAACAGCATGACCTATCAGACCCGTTCAAGCTATCTGACAATGGTCGAAAAAGCGATTGATGGCTTATGTGAAGCTATCCTCGAACTGGCTGGCCAAGGTCAGTTATTCAGCAATGGTCAACCGCTTTACACCTATGACTTAGTCAACAAGCCATTAGAGGTTGAGTGCCACTTTGATGACGGTATCTTCGTTGATAAGGACAAGCAGCTAGATGAAGACACCAAGACGTTGCTTGCTGGCGCATTATCCAAGCAGACATTCTTGCAACGCAATTACGGCATGTCAGACGAAGAAGTTCAGCAAGAGCTGGCAAAGATTCAAGATGAAGCACCTGAAACGACCCCTGAAGGACAGCAGTTTGAAGATGAAACCGGTGGAGATGGTGAATGATGATTACGCAGGACAGCATGCAGCATGATGCCGACGCCTCAATTGGTATCTATACCAAGCTGGAGCAGGATATCTATGCCAAGCTGATTGATACGCTGAAGCATACCCGCTATTCCAAGGTCGACAAGAACAACGCATTAGCCTGGCAACTGGAACAGCTATCTAAAATGGGCGTGCTCACTGAGTCAGTCGTTTCAATGGCTGCTAAATTCACTAAGACCAGCAAGAAATCGCTGGAACACCTGATTAAAGAAAATGGGATTCAGATCGTGGATGAAGTTGACGACGATTTGAAGCACAAGCTTCACAAAAAGGTGGCAGTTTCACCCGATATCCGCAATACCATCAACTCCATGATGAATCAGACGTGGAAGGACTTGGATAATAGCGTCAATGAGTCATTATTGACCAGAAATACGCAAAATAATGCTGCTTTGAGAGCGTATCAAGGAATTATCAAGCAGACGACACTGGAAACAGTAACAGGGCTTAAAACGCATGAACGAGCTTTTGCTGATACGGTCTATAAATGGATCGGTGCCGGCTTGTCGTCGCCATTAACTGACAAAGGCGGCCATCACTGGTCACTGGAAGGCTATTCACGCATGGTCATTCAAACGACTGCCCATCAGACGTTTAATAACCTACGCCTGAAACGGATGCAAGACTATGGTACGCATTTAGCGGTGATGACTTCTCATCCTGCTTCACGTCCAGCCTGTGCCTATATACAAGGGCAAGTTGTAAATGTAGTTCCTCCTGGCAATCAGTATTACAACGATAAGTACGACAGTATTTATAATCATGGATACGGAAAGCCTGCCGGGACTCAAGGCATTAATTGTGGACATGAGCTGATCCCATTTATTGATGGTGTCAACACAAACAACCAGCCTCAATATGACCCTGACGAAGCAATTGCTAAAGGCAAAGTGGTACAGAAACAGCGGAGCCGTGAACGGGCTATTAGGGCGACTAAGAAGCAATTGGCAGCTGCCCAGGAATTAGGCGACGAACAGGGTGTGCAGCATTATAAAAGTCAGCTAGCGAACCAGCAAAAGAGCGTGCGCGAGTTAGTCAAGAACCATGATTTCCTAGCTCGAGATTACAGCCGTGAAAAAGTAGTTTTAGGACCTCAAAAACAGTATAATAAAGCTAAGTTAAGACTGGATCAACGACACACGTTAGCACAAATAAAATCAGGTGCGTGGGGCACTAAAGTCAATGCAGATAAGCAAGCGCCACATATGAAATCGACACATGGTAAAGGTAAGAGCTATTTTGATGATTCGGTTGATGCGCAGAAGCTAGTTGATAAGTATACTGGTAAAGGTAAGTTGATAGAGCAAAAAAACGGCTTTAGTAATCGAGAACTGGTTACCGGTGTTAAATTACCAGGTAAAGTAATCACACTAGATGGGACAGGGCTTCCAATCACTGGGTTTACAATTCACCATTCAAAACAACGAACACACGTTGTACCATATGCTAAAAAGGAGTGATTTTATGGCAATTGTGCAGTATTTTAAACACCGAGTTGCGGTCACCTATACTGATGGAGAGGTCCTTACAGGGCCAGTGGTCGACTATACGGTTGCCGGCGATAATGATCCGGAAGAGGAATCAATTGTAATTATTCCTGAATCGGGACGCTTAAAAGGCAAAGAAATTATCATTGATGAACATGAAATTAAAAACATTAAGCAATTGGATGACTAATAATTAGCCATCCTTTTATTTTGACCTGAGTATGTCGTTAAACTGCTTATTTTTAATGCCGTCTATTCGCGCGGGTCGTAACCGCGTAATAAAAGAACGTTAGGAGAGATAGACATGAAACGTAGTGAATTAACTGATTTAGGTTTGAACGACGAACAAGTTGAAGGGGTGATGAAACTAAACAATGCTGATATTAGTCCTTTAAAGTCTCAACTAACGAGTGCTGAACAGGAACGTGATTCCGCTAACAGTCAATTGACTGAACACGAAAAGCAATTAACTGCGCTGAAGAAGTCAGCAGGCGACAATGACGAACTGAAAGACCAAATTAGCCAACTTCAAAAGGAAAACAAAGAGTCAAAGACCAAGTTTGAAGCTGAATTAGCTCAAACGCAAAAGGACAATGCAATCAACCTTGCTCTAAGAGACGCCAATGCACGTGATGCTAAAGCGGTTCTGCCATTCATTGACCAAGACACTGTCAAACTTGATGAAAACGGCAAATTAACCGGTTTAACTGAACAACTGGAGAACCTCAAGGGCGATCATGATTACTTGTTTGACACGAGTGCTAATCCAGACGATCCAGATGATGGCAGTAACGGCACAAATCAAAGCACTATCAAA
The DNA here is from genome assembly GCF_002217985.1 of Secundilactobacillus pentosiphilus. Lineage (GTDB taxonomy): Bacteria > Bacillota > Bacilli > Lactobacillales > Lactobacillaceae > Secundilactobacillus > Secundilactobacillus pentosiphilus. The sequence goes on along the minus strand of NZ_BCMI01000027.1, from coordinate 10,718 downwards.
GTAACTCAAGGCGGCAACCCTGGCACCGGTAGCAATAACGGCAAGCCGGATATCGCCAGCATGAGCTATGACGAAGTCGTTGCTAACTTGCAACAGGCAAACCAATAAAATTAGGAGGTATCTGTTATGGCAGATCCAGATTTAAGTACAACAACCACTAAGGACACACAAGTAATTCCTCAAGTGATGGCCGCAATGATTGCAGCACAGTTACCCAAGGCAATTCGGTTCACACCGATTGCTACCGTTGATAGCACATTAGTAGGCCAACCAGGTGACACAATCACCGTGCCACGCTATCAATATATCGGTGACGCACAAGACGTTGCTGAAGGCGGCGCTATTCAATACAAACAACTCACCACTGGTACAACGACTGCAACCATTAAGAAAGCTGGTATTGGGGTTCAACTGACTGATGAAGCCATGTTATCCGCATACGGTGACCCTAAGACGGAAGCCGCACGTCAAATCGCTATCTCAATCGCTTCTAAAGTGGATAACGATGTTTTAGCAACTGCATTAACTGCACCATTGACGGTCACGGCTGACCCAACATCATTAGATGTCATTGACGCCATCGAAACGGCCTTCAATGATGATGACAACCCACTGAACTTTGAAGACTCATCACCAATCACCGGGACTATCTTCATGAATCCGGATGATGTTTCTAAATTGCGTAAAGCCGCAGCTGATGACTGGACTCGTGCCAGTGATTTAGGTGATTCAATCCTGATCAGCGGTACTTTTGGAGAGTTGCTGGGCTGGCAGATCGTTCGCTCACGTAAAATCAAGACTGGCCAAGCCTTAGCGGTTAAGCCAGGCGCTATCAAGCTCTTGATGAAGCGTGCAGTGACTGCTGAAACTGCCCGTGATATTGACCATAAGCTCACCAAGCTCAATGCTGATGAACACTATGGCGTATCTATCAATGATGATTCTAAAGTATTGGTCATCAATGCAGCGTCAAAACAGTAGCCCCCGCTGGTAACGGGGGTGCTCAAGAAACTCAGACTACACCGGCAAACGTTGCAGTTACTGGTATCACCATGAGTCAAAAGACAGCCGCTATGAAGACTGGCGACTCTAAGCAGTTGAGTGTCACAGTGGCACCGGATAATGCTACTGATAAGACCGCAACTTTCAGTTCTAGTGATGAAACTGTAGCAACAGTTGATGCAACTGGTTTGGTTAAGGCAGTTAAGGCTGGGACAGCAACGATTACAGCCACCCTTGATGGCAAGACTGATACCACAGCCGTAACTGTTACTGATCCAACAGCTTAGAGGTGATTAAATGACGTTGCTAACATATCAGGATTACACAGATTTGGGCTTTGCTTCGATTACTACGCAAGCCGCTTTTAAAAATATTGAAATCGATGCTGAGACGTTGATCAATATGACTACCGATAATTTTTATAATCCTGACTTTGGTTGGCATGATCTGCAGGCTGATTTGAACTCAGCTATGCCCTCCGTTCGAGGACGTGCTCAGACTTTTAGACGGGCAATTGCGATGCAATGCGACTTTAGTCAAGAAGTGGGCGCCAGTACACCAGTTGGCATTGACGCTCAAAGCAATCTGACTGAAGTAGAGATTGGTCGCACGACTGTCCAGCGTGATGCAGCTGATTCAGCACCAGCGACGTTTGGAAAAACGGGCTTGTCTAACGTTGTAGCCGAAATGCTGCAGTCGGTTGGGCTAATGGCAAGGGCGGTGCATTACCGATGATGCCAAAACCACCGCGTAACATGTGCAATCAAACCATCACCTATGAGCCAGTTGACCAATCTGACACCGCTCAAACGGATGATTGGGGCAATCCGATTAAGGTAGCCCCGATCACCATTAACAATTGCGTTGTACAACCGCAGACCATTTATTCCGGTAGCAACAACGACCGGACAATCGTGGCTAATGCAGTTGTCTTTTTGTATGCCGGGATTTCGGATCCCTTGCCAACGATAGCCAAGAACAATGTTGGTTCTGTAATCACGTTTGAAGGGCAAAAATACACGCTGACACAGATTGTTGATAACCGTGAGCCATTCAGTAACGAACTGTATTCATACGAGTTGGAGGTGCTTTAAATGCCAATTAATGTGTCAGTGAATATTGGAAAAATGGAGCAGACTAATGGTCCCTTTGATATAAAAAAGGCTCAATACGCTTTGATGGATCAAGCAATGAGCGATATGGATCAGTTCGTTCCGAAACTTTCGGGACATCTACGTGGTGAAGTTCATCTGAATGACGACAATGATGAAATCACTTATACCGAGCCATACGCGCGTGCTCAATTTTATGGGTTTATCCATGGCTACCGTGCCCATATTTACACTACTCCAGGGACTAATAGGCGATGGGACCTTAGGGCAAAATCACTATTTATGTCTAAATGGCTTAAAGCTTTTGAGGATGGCGGTTTTAAATGAGTCAATCGAATGATTTAATGGTTCAGCTGTTAAAGACAATCAACACTATTGATGGGCTGCCAATGAAATGCAAATTAGGTTATCTCACAGCGGGTGAAGCGTTTGACTTATATCCACTACCAGGCAGTCGGTTGCTCAAACAGGACTACAGTGGTACCCAGCACTGGCAAATGAATTATGAAGTCGGTTATCGCACGAAGAACCAGGAAACGGCTAATACCGTACTCTGGATCGTTTCGCAGGCGTTAGACCTCACAACCAGCGTTGAAAGCGCCAATGGCAGTTATACGTTTGAATCACTTGAGATAAATGGCCAGCCGTCTGTCAGTGAGCAGGATACGCAGGGCTATACGACCTACATGCTAGATTTTTCAGTCTATATCTATACGAATTAACAAATAAAAGGAGAAAAAATAATGTCATTATTTGATATGAACTACCTCAACAAATACTATATCGACACTAATCGAGGGCAAAACCCTGATCCTAAAGGTGACGACGTTACCAAAGCAAAATGGGCACCATTAGCTGCAGGTATTAACACCGTTACACCAGCTTCATCAGATACCACCGATAACACCCCGTACTATGACGGTGACGGCTTCACTGATACTGATGTCACTGGTAAAGCAATCACGTTAGCCTTTTCCGGTAACCGAGTTATTGGTGATCCTGCGCAAGAATTTGTTTCTAATCACTTCCTGTCAATTGGTGCCAACTTGAAGACTTTGGCTAAATGGGTCAACCCACAAGGCCAAACCATCTATTCTAACGTCACGCTGACTGCTATTGTTCCAACAGGTGGTGCTGCCAACGTTAAGCAAACCTTCAGCTTCACCATGTCATTTAACGGCAAGCCATTCATGGAAGATGCTAACGGCCAAGATATCCAGTTCAATTTGGATTCATATGATGGTACTGCTGGTGTGATTGATGATGACGGAAATCAAGATACTCAATCGGTTACTAATCCAGCTAATACAGGTACTGGCACCGGTTCAGCTCCTGCAACAACACCAACTGACGCGGGGTCAGGCTCTGGTTCAGGTTCAGGAACCCCAGCAGATGGTTCAGGTACTGGCACGGGAACAAGTAAATAGGGGGCTTAACTGATGGAGACACCACAAACAATTGATTTATTTGGCAAGCCACAGAATTCGATTCAATGCCAATTAGGTTCAGAAACTAAGACGCTGGTATTCAATGATGACTTTCATCGGCGTATCAGCAATGTCCAATTGCAAATTGAAGAGATTCAGAAGCCATTGTTAGATGACGAAAAGGCTAAGAAGCTCGATGATCTGCCTCTGAATGAACAGGAAAAGACGATCTCTAATATCTATGCTAAATTACGCAGTGCATTATCCGGTTTCTTTGATGAGACCTTTGGTGAGGGCACTGGCAAACAGATCTATGAAGCCAAAAGCGGTGATTCACAGGCCGTTATGCTTTTATTCCAGCAATTCAATGAACTGGATGACCGTTTTCACAAGGAAGAACAGAACCGTACCATGTCCAAGTACGGCAACCGGAAAGCACGCCGGGCATCTAACAAGGGCAAGCAAAATAAACCCGCTAACGAAGGTTAGGGGGCTTCTTTATGCTGAGTTTAACTGAACCATTGATGGAAGGCGTCACAATTGGCGATGACCAATGGGAAATCAATCTCAGCTTTGACAATGTTATTCGCTACTACGAAATGATTGAAGATGACCAGCTGACTGATTCTGAGAAAGTCGTTGAGGCTTTCAATATGTTCATCGGGTCAGCCGAGGAATTTAGCACGGAAGCTATTGTGGACACTGTTCAGCGAATCGCAGCATATATTCAGCAGACGCCTTATGGGAACAACCCCGGCAGTGACGGCAATCAACCACAGCGAGATATGGCTGGTAATCAGACCCAGCCGGAGCATTATTTCTCATACGTGCAAGATGCTGAAGCTATCTATGCGTCATTCATCTACGATTACGGCATGGATCTGATTGATATGCAGGGAAAATTGCGCTGGGAAAAGTTCAAGGCTTTGCTTGATGGACTAAGTACCAAAGCAATTCTGTCACGAATCATTGAGATTCGACAACGTTCAACCACAGGCTTAGAAGGCGAAGATCTGGTTCAGCTGACCGAAGCTCAGAGCTACTACGCCTTAGACGAATACAAGTCGGCAGAAGCGCTTGACCAGCAGGCTGGGGATATCTTCAGCATGTTGGCAGAGAAAGCAAAGGAGGGGTAATTCATGGCAGCAGATGGCACGATTAAAATAGATTTACTCCTCAATGACGGCAAGTATCGTGACGATATCCGAGCTGATAATCGGTTAGCTAAAGATTTCGGTAAAGGTGCCGGTGAACAATTAGACCGGTCTTTCAAGGCGAACGCTGATAAGGTAAACCAGCAGGCAAAGTCCACGCACGAAAAAGTTAAGCAGACTTTTTCAAATGATGTGCACCAACAGGTTAAGTTAGAGGATTCGCAAGCCAAAGCGCAAGCAAACGACTATAAGCGGATGCTCAACGAAATGCCCAAAGATGTGCGCACAAAGCTGACTACTGAAGCCAAAGAACAAGGCATTCGCAATTTTGATGAATTGCTCAGAAAGCTCCCTGCTCGCCAGCAGGTTGAGTTGCTAACCAAGGTACAAAAGGGACAGACGATTAATTTTGAACAGGAATTAAAAAAGATGCCTCGTTCGATTGTTACTAAAGTGCGCCTCGATAAAGGCACAGCTAGTGCTGGTTTAACAGATCTGAAAGAGAAAGCATCACAAGTTGAAGGCAAGTTCACTCACCTTAAAACAGTCATAGGTGGGACATTTATTGGTGGTGTTGCTGCCAATGGAGTGCAACAAATCGCTGGATTTCTTTCAGGATTGGTTGGCGATGCAGCAGCGGCCTCCGATGCAATTTTTAAATTCAGATCAACAATGAAACTAGCCAAGATACCCAAAGCTGAAATTGCATCAGATACTAAGGAAGTTCAGAAATATGCAAATCAAACTGTCTACGAATTAGGCGATGTATCGAATACGACTGCTCAATTGGCTGCCAATGGTGTTAAGGGTTATATGAAGTTGACTGAAGCGGCAGGTAACCTGAATGCTCAAGCTGGTGGGAATGCTAACACATTCAAATCAGTTGCTATGATGCTTACTCAAACTGCTGGTGCAGGTAAGCTAACAACTGAGAACTGGAATCAGCTGGCTGACGCAATTCCTGGAGCTTCGGGTGTACTCCAAAAGGCCATGAAAAAGAATGGTGCCTATACTGGCAACTTTCGGGATGCGATGGCAGCTGGGAAAATTAGTTCAGATGAGTTTAATAAGGCAATTATGCAACTTGGGATGAATGATGGTGCTAAGAAAGCTGCCAAGAGTACTACGACATTTGAAGGTGCTTGGGGTAACCTGGAAGCTACCGTAGTTACCAAAATGCAAAATATGATTAATGCTATTGGTAAAAAAGACATGACCGATGCTATCAACGCGGTTGGTGATGCTGCTTCTAAACTCGGAGATGCTTTAATCAAAACTATCTTGTGGATGAAAGATAATAAGCAGGTAGTTAAAGGATTTGCACTTGCTCTAGGTGGTTTATTTGCTACTAAGAAAATATTAGATTTTATTCTCTATATGAGTAAAGCTAGAAAGGCTTTATTAGAATTTAAAGCAGTTGATTCAGTGACTAGCGTGTTTGGTGGACATGGCAAAAGCGCTGCAGTGAAGACAGTTGGTACAACGGCAGAAGCTGACTTGGGTACGGATGCAGTAGCTGCAACAGCTACTAAATCGTCAGGATTCTTTAGCAAGATATCCAGCTCAAAACTAATCGGTTTTGGTAAGGGAATTGGTGGCAAGCTGCTTGCCGGAATAGGCATTGCTATTTCAGCTTTTGATCTGTTTAAAGGTTTAACCAGTAAGAAGTCTGACAAGCGATATAAGAATATCGGTAAAGGTGCTGGTGGCCTGATTGGTGCCGGAATTGGTTTTGCAATCGCTGGGCCACCCGGTGCAGCAATCGGCAGTGCCATTGGTTCGGTTGTTGGTGGTGCCGTCGGCAAGGCAACTAAAAAGTTCGCTAAAGGCTGGAATTCATGGTCGAAAGGCTATAAGCCGCATGGATTTATTGCCAAGATTGGTTTTGATTTTCATGAAGGTGCCCACAGACTAAACAACTGGATTGCGGGTGTTGAAAAACATCATCATGTGATTGGCTTTGCAATTCGTATGCTTGAAGGCTGGCGGAAGGTTGTTATGGAACCAGCTAAGCTGTTTGGACGGACGCTAAAACTAGGTACCGCGAATGCTTGGGATGTTGTCAAAGGATTGTCTAAGCATAACTGGAGCAGTATTCTGAAAAGCTTAGGCAAAAACTTTAAGACCTGGTACAAAGGTATTGGCTCAGATATCGGTAATATATGGGACTCATTTACCCACAATAGAAAGACTGAAAAGGAACCAAATCATAGGAAAGAGCCTGATAAAAAGCAACCGGCTAAAAGGGAGTCCACTAGAGACGCCATTGACAAAGTTGCTACAACTCACGTTTCAAAACGGGATATAACTAATGTAACAGCAATGACCAGCGCAATTAAGTCATATACCGGTGCATTACGAGGGCTAAAGTCCTCAATCAAGAACAATGACCCAACACACGAATTGAACAGCATGAATAATCGGCTGGATAAGTCGATTAAAAGCTGGAATAAATTAGCGTCGCCAATCAAAAAAATGGGCGACGCTTTTAAGACCCTGGCTTCGTTCAGCAGGACAATGAACAAGAACGATGCTTTTGCCGAGCTAAACCATGACTTGCCTAAACTTCAACGCACGCTAAAAGATTCTAAGGTTGGTCAATACATTAAGAATATCTCAGGTGATATCAAGAACAGTAAGATCTCCCAGAACATGAAAGCTGTCACGAAGTCCTTAAGCAAGGATATTGGCACTTGGAAGAATATCGCTAAACCAATTAAGGCCATCAGCGGTTCCTTTGATTCGCTGAAGAAATCCATGAAGTCATTGAGTGGTAAGAACGATCCATTTAGTTCACTTGATAAGCATATCAGAACGCTTAACCATGATTTAAAGAAATATGATATCGGTAAAGCTATTAGATCATTGGTGTCAAAAGTTAATAGTGCTACTAAGAATTTAAAGTCTGTTAATAAATTTAATTCTTCGATTAGAAGTATTGGTACTGCCATAAACTCAGCTCAAAAAGCTATCAGTAGATTTACTACCACAATCAAACATAACTGGAAGTCAGCCTGGAACAGTTTAGACAACACTGCCAATTCAAGCCTGAAATCAGTTAGTCATAAGATTTCGAAGCGTTTAGATGATATTCATGACACCATGTCAAGTGGAGAATCGCATATTCGTAAGGGATGGCATTCATTCTGGAACGGGCTGAATGATTTTACTGGCTCAGTTTTAGGCGATATTCGTTCAACCACTCATAAGGGTATGAAGAAAATCATTGGTACTATCAACGACGCCATTAGTGGTGTTGATAAGGTGATTTCGAAATTCGGTGGTAAGTCAGAAACCATTTCATTGATCAAGTATGCAACTGGTACTGGGGTTGGTGGCGGTGTTCGCCGGCCAATCACTCAGCCCACGTTTGCCATGCTCAATGATGGCTTCGATTCGCCCGAAACCGGTAACCGTGAAATTGTAGCATTGCCAAATGGTGGTGCATTTAGTCCATCTGAACGCAACTGGACAGGTATCCTGCCAGCTGGTGCGGAAGTGCTAAATGCCCGTGAATCAGCACCATTTCTAGGCGGTATGAGCCATTATGCATCAGGGACTGGCTTTTTGAGTGGCTTTAACATGTCTAAGCAGATGGAAAAGCTATTCGACAAGCTAAGTGGTGGCATGAAGTCAATTGCTTCAGCTGCACAAGGATTCGCTAAGAATCCGCGTAAGTCCTTTGACTCAATGGTTAAAACTCCTAATCAGACTGGTGCTGGTATGAATGCTTTGAGTAGAAGCATGATCAAACCGGCCAAAAAGCAGGGTGAAACTTGGTGGGGTGAGGTTTGGAACCAAATCACCAGTGCCATGCAGTCCGGTGATGGTTCTAGTGCCGGTGGAAACTGGCGTCATAATCCAGGTATGCCACTAACTAATGGTTTTGGTGCATCACGTTCGTTCGGTTCACATGACGGGAATGACTTTGCTGGCCCATTAGGTAGCCCTATTCTTGCCATGCATGGTGGAACTGTAACTCGTACAGGAAAACCAGTGTGGGATTATCGAGATTTAGGTGATGTTATTACTGTTAAAAGTGATGATGGCTATCAGGAAATCTATCAAGAATTTGGTGGCTTAGGAAACATTAAAGTTAAAGTTGGTGACCACATCAAAACAGGCCAACGTATTGCAACTTTAGGTCGCTTAAATGGATCAGGGACAGGCCCTCACGTCCATGTTGGATTGGCCCATGGTTCATTGTGGGATCATGGTGGTTCATCTACTCACGGATGGCTAGATATCACTAAGATGCATGGAAAATCAAGTGGTAATGATTCCGATAGCAAGAAGAAGGACAAAGGGCCAAAAGTATCATCTGGACTAGGAAAACTGGTCAAGAGCGAACTTGGTCCTGGCGTCTTCAAGTGGGTTCAAAAGCATCTGGCGCCGTTGTTTTCTGATGATGGCGGGAGTATTGGTAGCTTCGGCTTAAGTGGCTCAACAATGAGCCGTGCCAAAACATTAGCTTCCGCTTTAAAGAAACTATATCCTTCAGCAACTCGTAATGGGATTGCTGCTATTTTAGGTAACTGGTCGTTTGAATCTGGTTTGAATCCAGGCATTCAAAATAGTATCGGTGCTTCCGGCTTAGGCCAATGGCTAAGCGGAAGGTTCAGCAATCTGCAGCGTTTCGCTAAACGTCACGGCAAGTCATGGAAAGACCCATCAGCACAATTGGAATTTGCTTTACGAGGTGAAGGTTCCGACTCAGCTATCTTTAGGCGCATCGTTTCCGGCCATGGTTCCGTTGCTTCATTGGCCAACGCCTTTTCAAGCGAATGGGAACGTGGCGGTTTCAATGCTAGTCACGTTGCCGGTGCGCAGAGAGTCGCTGCTGCATTACATTCCAATGGTGGCTGGAACGTACCTGGAATGCTCAATATCTTTGGTGAGAAAGGTCAAGATGAGGTTGTAGTCAATCCAAAGAAAGATACAGCTGAGCCGCTGATTTTGCAGGCTATCGCAGCACGTATCAAAGAATCCCCAAACGGGTTGTTTGCCAAAGCTTCCAACGTGGTTAAGACCAGTAAGCAGCAGAGTATCAGAGATACCGCTAACGTTGCTCACAATGTTGCCACACCGAGAATTGTTGTTGACCAACGTGAAAACAGCGTTGATTTAAGCAAGATTGAGAAGTTACTGGAAGCAAATAACCGTAAGAACAACACTGTTAAAGTTGATTTGGATGGTAAGAAGATCAGTAAGAATACAGATAAACACCAGGCACAGGAATACTTTCGCCAAGCCTATGCTTTGGGATAAGAGGGTGTTGATATGAGCGAAAATTATTGGACGAAGGTCAGCGTCGGTGGTCAAGTAACAGACATCACCACTAAATGGCCATTGAAGATGAAAGAAATACAGGATCAAGGCGGGCAGTATGCGACTTCCGACATTACCCCGCAGGGAATGGACGGTATCTTGCACCAAACTAATACATTTGCGCCGTTTTCCCTGACAATCACCTACCGGGTACACGCTTACGACAACTATGACTTTCAAAACATTGCTTTTGAGATGAAACAACTGCTCAATCAGCGTGATGCTTATTATGTCTGGACCGAGAAACAGCCTGGTCGCTGGTACAGTGTGAATAAATGCGACCTAACGTGGACTCGGGTTGGCGCTGCAGTGGCTGACTTCACTTTGGCTTGGAATGTCTGGAAAGGTTACTCTGAGTCACGTCTATCAACGCTTGATTATGGCAACTTGGATCATGATAGCTGGGCGTTTTCCATGGGGATTGATACTGACAAAGTTCAGTATCAATTTACTAGTAATCAGTTTCGGGTATACAACGGCGGTATTGATATCATGCCAGAAATGGATATGCCGTTGAAATGGTCGCTTAAGTGTACGGGTAATCCAGTGATTACTAATAACACGACTAAACGCTCAATTGCCTATACTGACAAGCCAATGACCAGTGATCAGACCCTTTCCATGGACGGAGTATATCCATATTTGAACGATGAACATTGTGGTCGTTCTACTGATCACGGGCTGTTAACCTTGGC
>NZ_BCMI01000026.1 GCF_002217985.1 Secundilactobacillus pentosiphilus | reverse complement strand
GTTGCCTAGAAGAATAAAACTATTTAGTTCCAACTTTTTGGGTACACGTCACAACTCGGTAGATTCCAGAATTCAACGCAAAAAAACGTATTCCGTCAAACTTTGTCGGAATACGTTTTTTTCGTTAAATGGCCGGAATCTGAGTTGTAGCGCAGGTGTTCTAGATTAAAGTATTGAGCAAAAACGGCCCTTAGTCAATAGCCGTAACCTCTGTGTAGCATTTTATGAATGTTGTGTAAGTAAGCGGTGTTCCTAGAAGCTCGTTACTTTAGTGCCGAGTAGTTCACACGGGAAAATCTGACGTCATCAGCTTAACGGTCCGCCAAATTTTCATTAATCTGCAGCATCAGGATAGACGGGGACGTCAATCTCATGATAATGTTTGTCACCCGTTTTAATGGTTACCTGTCCAGAAAGCAAGTTCATGATGCTGGTTTGTACTTGTTCAACTGCGTTTAAAGCCACCGCGATAGTAACCGTCACATCACTGCCATAAGCTGTATCAATGACCTGAATCTGCTGTTGTTCAAGATGGTAATTGAGTTTTTCATAGTTCGGGTACGAAACGTTCAAAACGATATCTTGCTGCAGGACTTTTTGAACGAGGCCGACGTTTTCAATGGCCCGTGACGTTGAGTTGCTGTAAGCCCGGATTAAACCACCTGCGCCCAGTTTAGTACCGCCAAAGTAACGGGTAACGACGGCCACCGTATCGTGAAGTTTCATCCGTTTTAAAACTTCTAAAATAGGGACGCCGGCAGTTCCAGAGGGCTCGCCGTCATCACTTTCACGCTGTATTTCATCGTGCTTGCCCACCATATAGGCAAAACAGTTATGGTTAGCCTTGGGATTATCTTGCTGCACCGACGCAATAAAGGCATCAGCGTCTTCTTTTTTGGCGACCCGCTGGACACTGCAGATAAAACGGGATTTTTTAATTTCCAGTTCGTGGGAGCCGCTGGTTTTGATGGTTAAATAATTTTCTGACATTGTTAGCTTTACTCCATTTCTTACGTATGTATGTCTAGTAAGGGGTGATGATCATGCAAATCGAACAATTATTTGGTCGGCAAATTTTAAGTGAACAGTTGTCGGTAGCGTCTAGCTGGCAATCACAATTGATCCGCCGACCAGCCATGATGGTGACGGATCAGTGGGTAATTTGTCAGCGGTGCGGCCAGCGAACGGTGAAGCAAACGGTTCGGCTGCCGCAGGGAGACTACTATTGCCCGCACTGTTTTCAATTGGGACGGGTAACTGCCAGTCAGTGGCTATGGTCACTACCAGAGCCAAACCAGTTTGCGGTTCGAACTGATTCCCCCTTGGACTGGACGGGAGAATTAACGGCTGCTCAAAAGGCTTGCAGCCGGCAGATCGATGAGGTCTTTACTGCCGGTAAAACGCACTTGTTGTGGGCTGTCACGGGTGCCGGTAAAACCGAAATGCTATTTTATGGCATTGAACAGGCGTTGAAGAAGGGATTACGGATCGGAATTGCGTCACCAAGAATCGATGTTTGTTTAGAACTTGCACCGCGATTTCAGGCCGCCTTCACTAGTATTCCACAGGTTGTGCTGTATGGCGAGATGAAAAGGCCTTACCACTATTGCCAGTTGACAATTTGCACAACGCATCAACTGCTTCGATTCTACCATGCTTTTGATATTTTAGTGGTCGATGAAGTGGATGCATTCCCGTTTGCGGCGGATCCTGGGTTAAATTACGCGGCTGAACAGGCAAAAAAAGAAGCAGGCGCCTTATTATATCTCACGGCAACTCCCAGTAAAGCGTTACTGCGCCAGGAGAAACAAAAACAACTGACGGTCAGCTATTTACCCGCTCGATATCATGGGTATCCACTGCCTGAAATTAAATTAAAGCTGACTAGCCGGTGGCGTCAGTCGTTAGCCAAACAACGCTTGCCCAGTGTTGTCAAAGCAACCCTCAAAAAAATGGTGACCCAAAAACGCCGCTTCCTTCTGTTTGTACCACGGGTCAGTGACTTAACGCGCCTCCAAGCCATCATCCAATTGCAGTTTTCAGCGCTCAAAACTGCAACCGTTCACGCGGGGGATGTTAACCGCCACGAAAAGGTCCAGCAAATGAGGGACGGCGTGCTTGACTGTTTGATTACCACGACTATTTTAGAGCGGGGTGTGACCTTTGCCGATATTGATGTCATCGTACTGGGTGCGGACGACGCCGTTTTTTCTACCGCCGCATTGGTTCAAATCGCGGGCAGGGCTGGACGCAAAGCCGAGTTCCCTGAGGGACTAGTGGCGTTCTTTGCTGAGGGCCAGACTAGGGCCATCAAGGAGGCACGGCGGCAAATAAAATTTGTTAACCGAAAAGCCCGTCAAACCGGGTTATTAAGGGGTGATACTCATGACTGAATGTTTACTGTGTCACAGGCCTCTTTTGCCACAGCTGACACTCTGGCAGGTCTTAAACTTTCAGCCCGTTGAAGATGAGCTGCTCTGCCAAACGTGTGTCGGTCAGTTAGAGCCGATCCCGGTTGATCAAGCTTGTACTGGCTGCGGCCGTTTATGCGCAAAAAAATACTGCAGTGACTGTCTTCGCTGGCAAACGCCGCCAAACTTTAAAAACCGTGCGCTGTTTCGGTATAATGATATTCTTAAACAGTATATATCACAGTATAAATTCTATGGTGATTACCGGTTAAAAAACGTCTTTCAGACGCAGATAAAACGGGAGGTTGAACGGTTTGATGCCGATTTAGTCATTCCCATTCCAGTCAATCCAGCGACCCTGCAGCAGCGAGGATTTAATCAGGTTGCGGGGTTATTAGAGAAGGTTGAAACCACCGATGGTTTAGCTACCCGGGAGTTAGTTAAGCGGCAGCCCCAATCAGAGAAAAATCGGCAGCAGCGTCTGCAAACTGAGCAACCGTTTGTGATTAATTTAGCCAGTGAAAAATTTAATAAAAAACGCGTTTTGATCGTTGATGATATTTATACCACTGGCCGGACCATTAGGCACGCAGCTACATTACTGCAAAACGCTGGTGCCAGTGAGGTTATGGGACTTACGCTGGCTCACGGATAAGGTCAATCAGCATAGAATAATACGGTTCTCTGCCCTAAACTATTGTGTATTGTAGCGCTTTCTATTATAATTAAGCTATAAACAAAACAAACATTTAAGCCACGGTTTCAGGCATGCTTAAATCAACTTTTGTTTGTTGTGGAAGGGAGAGAAGTTCTATGCTCACATTCAATATTCGTGGTGAAAACATTGAGGTCACTCAAGCAATCCGGGATTACGTGCAAAAGCGGATCAGTAAGCTTGAGAAGTATTTTGAGCAAAGCGTGGATTCAACTGCTCATGTTAATCTGAAGGTGTACCAAAATAAGGATTCAAAGGTGGAAGTGACGATCCCGCTGCCTTACTTAACGCTACGAGCAGAAGAAACGTCCCCAGATCTGTACGCAAGTATTGATTTAGTTACGGATAAGCTAGAGCGTCAGATCCGCAAGTACAAGACAAAGGTCAACCGTAAGTCGCGTGAAAAGGGCTTCAAAAACCTTGAATTTACCCCCGAAACTGCTGATAACGATGACGACGATAAGAACTCAAAGTTAGAAGTCGTGCGGACAAAGCGAGTTTCCTTAAAGCCAATGGATAACGAAGAAGCAATCCTGCAAATGGATATGCTAGGGCACGACTTCTTTATCTATGAAGACGCTGAAACCGATGCGGTCAACATTGTTTACCGTCGCAATGACGGTCGTTATGGCCTGATTGAAGCCGGCGATTAATGATTTAAGAATGCAATTGTGAAGGGATCGAAGCTATTCTAATTGAGGCTTCGATCCTTTTGTATTCGCTGTGTAAGGCGGCTGTCACTGCTTTTTTAAAATATAAGCGGCAGATGAGTTTTAAAACCCACACATAAATGTTAGACTAGTTGTTGGTATGCAATCAAATGAATGATAATAATTGAAAACAGATTTACAGAAGGGAATCAAGAATGGCTAACTTTTTAAAGCGCTGGGTCGAAAGTGATAAACGAGAACTTCGACGAATCAGCAAAATTGCAGATAAGGTCAACGATTACTCAAAAGAGTACGAAAACCTATCTGATGATGATTTAAAAGCAAAAACACCAGAATTTCAAAAACGTTACCAAGATGGTGAAACGCTTGATGACTTACTACCAGAAGCCTTTGCGGTTGCTCGTGAAGGGGCTAAGCGGGTACTGGGTTTATACCCATTCCACGTTCAAATCATGGGTGGTATCGTGCTGCATGAAGGTAACATTGCCGAAATGAAGACTGGTGAAGGTAAGACGCTTACCGCAACAATGCCGGTTTACCTTAACGCACTAGCTGGTAAGGGTGTCCACGTTGTGACGGTTAACGAATACCTGTCATCCCGTGATGCTGAAGAAATGGGTGAGTTATATAACTGGCTGGGCTTAAGCGTTGGTTTAAACCTGACCGAAAAGTCACCCGAAGAAAAGCGGGCAGCCTATAACTGCGACATTACTTATTCCACCAACTCAGAAATTGGGTTCGATTATCTTCGTGATAACATGGTGGTTTATAAGGAAGATATGGTTCAGCGGCCGTTGAACTTTGCTATCGTTGATGAAGTGGATTCAATTCTGATTGATGAAGCCCGGACACCACTGATTATTTCAGGTCAATCAGAAGGAACGTCGCAGCTGTACCAGCGGACCGACCGTTTTGCTAAGACGTTGCATGAAGATACGGATTACAAGATCGATTTGGAATCTAAGAGTGTCTCCCTGACTGAAGAAGGGATCGCTAAGGCTGAAAAATACTTTAACCTTAAGAACCTTTTTGACACGGACAACACTGCTTTGACCCACCATTTGGACCAAGCCTTACGAGCTAATTTCATTATGCTTCGTGATAAGGACTACGTGGTCTCAAACGGTGAGGTTTTGATCGTTGATTCATTTACCGGTCGTGTGATGGAAGGCCGTCGTTATTCTGATGGGCTGCACCAAGCGATTGAAGCCAAAGAGGGCGTGGATATTCAAGAAGAATCCAAGACCATGGCTAACATCACTTACCAAAACATGTTCCGGATGTATGATAAATTAGCTGGTATGACCGGGACTGCCCGGACTGAAATTGAAGAATTCCGTGAGATTTACAGCATGGAAGTTATTTCAGTACCAACCAATAAACCGGTTATTCGGATCGATGAACCAGACGTTTTGTACCCAACCTTGGAAGCCAAGTTTAATGCGGTTGCCGATCGGGTTAAGGAACTGCACGAAAAGGGTCAACCAATCTTGATTGGTACTGTTGCGGTTGAAACGTCTGAATATATTTCACAGTTACTAGATAAAGCTCAAATCCCGCACGTGGTCTTGAACGCCAAGAACCACGCTAAGGAAGCTGACATTATCATGAATGCTGGTCAACGCGGTGCGGTTACGATTGCCACCAACATGGCTGGTCGTGGGACCGATATCAAACTTGGACCCGGTGTTCGTGAATTAGGCGGTTTAGTTGTGCTGGGGACTGAACGACATGAATCTCGGCGTATTGATAACCAGCTTCGTGGCCGTTCAGGCCGTCAAGGTGACCCAGGTTTGACTCAGTTCTACCTGTCACTTGAAGATGATTTGCTCCGTCGTTTCGGTACTGACCGGGTTAAAGCCTTTTTGGAACGAATGAACGTTGAAGGCGACGATGCCGTGATCAAGAGCCGGATGATCAGCCGTCAGGTTGAGTCCGCCCAAAAACGGGTTGAAGGTAACAACTACGACTCACGGAAGAACGTTCTGCAATACGATGATGTGATGCGTGCACAACGTGAAGTGATCTATGGTCAAAGAAACAAAGTGATTAATGAAGACGAGTCCTTACGTTGGGTAATCAAACCAATGTTTGACCGCACCATTGATCGCGTGGTCAACCTTCATACGCAAGGCGAACAAAAAGATTGGGACTTAAGTACGATTTTAGACTTTGCTATTTCGGCACTGGTTAGTCCGGATAAGATCAAGTTGGACGATCTTAAGGGTAAGTCTGCTGACCAGATCAAGGATCTGCTTAAAGGTCTAGCTGATGGCGTTTATGAAGATAAGAAGAAGCAACTCTATGATCCAGCTCAAATGCTTGAATTTGAAAAAGTTGTTATCTTACGGGTGGTAGACTCTCATTGGACCGATCACATTGACGTGATGGATCAACTGCGAACCTCAATTGGTTTGCGTGGTTATGGTCAATTGAACCCATTGGTTGAATACCAACAGGATGGCTACCGGATGTTTGAAGAAATGATTGCTGACATTGATTATGACGCGACTCGTCTGTTCATGAAGTCAGAAATTCGCCAAAACATTAAGCGTTAAAAAACTTCAGTCGGCGTTAGTGCCGGCTAATTGAAAAATCTGTATGACTCGAATTAGTCATGCGGATTTTTCGTATCTAGCAAAAATAATAGCTTAGTTGATATTGAAAATTGACTATTGACTGTGGAGGTAACGGATAATGGAACTCAGTGATATTAAACATGATATAAAAGCCATGACAAGTGAAATCGATGGCTTTGGGAGGTCTCTTTGACTTAGATGCCCTGAACGAAAGTATTTCAATCAATGAATCAAAAATGGCTGAACCCGGTTTTTGGGATAATCAGCCTAGGGCCCAAAAGTTAATTGATGAGACCAATCAGCTAAAAGCGAAATCAGAATCATACCAGAGTTTGAAGAATCAGTTGGGCGATATTTCAGTGGCAGTTGAACTGTTGGAGGAGGGGCCTGATGCTGAGGTCCAAAGTGAATTGGAAACCAACTTGGCGAAACTCAAGAAGAACTTGCAGCAGTACCGGTTAAACTTACTGCTGAACGGGCCTTACGATGCTAATAATGCTATTTTGGAAATTCACCCTGGTGCTGGCGGTACTGAATCCCAAGACTGGGGGTCAATGCTGTTAAGAATGTATACGCGCTGGGCTGAACAGCACGGTTTTACCGTGGAGACGTTAGACTATCAAGCCGGTGAAGTTGCCGGGATCAGTTCGGTCACCATTTTAATTTCTGGTCATAATGCCTACGGGTACTTACGTTCGGAAAAGGGCGTTCACCGGTTAGTTCGGATCTCGCCATTTGATTCTGCTGGACGGCGGCATACATCGTTTGCTTCAGTAGATGTGCTGCCGGAACTGGATGAGTCAGTAAACATTGAAATCAACCCAGCTGATTTAAAAGTTGATGTTTACCGGGCCAGCGGGGCAGGTGGCCAACACGTTAACAAAACGTCATCAGCGGTGCGGATCACTCACGAACCTACGGGAATCGTGGTCGCCAGTCAAGCGCAACGATCACAGTTGCAAAACCGTCAAACAGCGATGAATATGTTAAAAGCTAAGTTGTACGAACGGGAAGAAGAAAAGAAAGCTAAACAGAAGGCCGCAATCGAGGGCGAACAGCTGGACATCGGCTGGGGTTCTCAGATTCGTTCCTACGTTTTCCATCCGTATACCATGGTGAAAGATCACCGCACAAACTATGAAACAGGTAACGGACAAGCTGTTATGGACGGGGATTTAGATCCGTTTATTAATGCTTATTTACAGTATCAATTGGAGCAAGCCAACCCTGATTGATGATGGAAACGTCTGACATCATCTCATTGAGAAACGTTAGACGTTTTTTATTTCTATGAAATTAGTTAACGGCCTATATCATTTGTGCTATTGTATACTGAAAAGCGGCCGTAAAAGGTTTATGCTATACTGCTTTTAGAAGCAGATAATGGAAATGCGGGTGTGGATAATGACAATTGGATTATTAATTTTAAGTTTGGTGGCCCAACCAGTTTGGTGGTTCGGCTTGATTCGGGAATGGTGGACCGCGGATCGACGTATTCAACGGGAACGGCAGAACTTTGGCAGTGCAGTTTACGCTGATAAATATGAAGTTCGCCACTTTGTGCTCATGAGTCTTGCTTTTGGCTTAATTGTGTCGATTATTTCATTTGTCGTGGGAATGACCGTGCCCATTACTTGGTGGGTCTGTTACACCTTGTTAGCACTGATTATGATCTTGATTGGACTAGGTTCGCGACTTCCAATCACCATTTTTGTTGGATCCGTGGTACTGTATGACTGGTTCAAGCATAGTCATTTGAGCCAGCAGATAATGGGATCTATGCAGCCGTTGAATTTTTCCGGTAGAACGGTTTCGACTGCTAACTTAGTGATCTTACTGGCAATTGTTTTATTCATGCTCGGTGTTTGGCTGAAAAGAGTTGGTGGTCGTTTTGCTTCTCCCAAAATTTTCGCCCAAAAAAGGGGTAAACTGATTGCCGGTTATCCATTTAATGAACTCTTGGTAGTGCCAGCGCTAGTGTTGGTTCCTGGAAACCTGATCAGCACCCATTTTGCATTTTGGCCAGTCCTATCAATCGGGGGGACAAGCGTGACACCGTTGTTCCTACCGCTGTTATTTGGCCTAAACTTAACGATTTTTAAGCAAAATCCTAAAGCTGCCTTTCAACGATTGGCCAAAGGTTTCCGAATTCTGGGTATCCTGGTACTCGTTGGCGGGATCCTGTCATTCTTTGCTAAGTCAGCAGTCTTAATCGTTTTAGGCTTAGCTTATGTGTGCTACGTGGGCTGTTTAATCAACACCCGCTGGCACGACCGCCGGCAGTCGTTTTGGTTTTCAAAAGTCGATCATGGTGTTCGGGTACTAGGCATCAAGCCCGAAACGCCAGCGGCTAAAATGGATGTCCAAGTTGGCGATATCATTACCAACTGCAATGGGCAGGCGGTGAGCTCGGAAACCAATTTTTACGAAGCTTTATTGTTAGATCCAACCTATTGTCATCTTAAAATTCAGACACCAGAGGGTGATTTAAAAGTAACGGAAACAGCAATCTTTGACGGTGCACCGCATGAAATTGGTATTGTCATGTTTAAAGATTAGGAGGACCTTATGCAAAAAGTCTTAGTTGTTGATGATGAGCCAGCAATTGTTACGCTGTTGACATACAATTTGGAAAAGGCTAATTACGAGGTGGATGCGGCAGTTAACGGACCAGATGCGGTTCAATTGGCAGGTGCCAAACACTATGACGCGATTTTATTAGACCTGATGCTACCCGGTCTGGATGGTGTTGAAGTGACTAAGAAACTGCGTCAGGAAAAAGTTGATACCCCGATTTTAATGATTACGGCAAAGACGGATGAATTTGATAAGGTATTTGGACTGGAACTTGGGGCGGATGATTATATTACCAAACCGTTTAGTCCAAGAGAAGTATTAGCACGGTTGAAAGCCGTTTTGCGGCGAACACAGGTCAATTCTGATAAAACAACTGACTTTGATGATAGTCAGCAATTACGGGTGGGCAATATTTTAATCGATCAAGCCACGGTAACAGTGACGGTTGACGGACGCAAAGTTAAGCTGACGCCTAAGGAATTTGAACTGCTGGTTTACCTGGTAAAACGACCTAACCAAGTTTTAAAACGTGACCAGATGCTAGAAGGTGTTTGGGGGTTTGATTACGCGGGGCAAACACGGATGGTGGATATTCATATCTCACATTTACGGGATAAAATCGAGGCGGATCCTAAGCACCCCGTTTATTTAAAGACCGTTCGCGGGTTTGGCTACCGCTTTGAGGCACCGCAACATGGTTAAACGAATTAGTTTAGAGTATTTAGTGACGTTAGTTGTCAATATGATCGTTTTTATTTTGGTTGCCCGGTTATTCATCAATCAGGAAATGGCCGCTCACGCTATTTTCCGGTTAATGACATTAAACCTCGCAATTTCTGCCATTGAAGTCGGACTCTACAATTGGGCTTTTCGGCATCGGCAGCAGCCGGTGACAGCGATGACGCACAAAGTTGAGGCGATGCTCAAGGATGAAGAACCGGCACATGTGCTGTTGCGCAAAGACAATGATTATTATGAATTGGCGATGGCCATTAATCGTCTGCAGACTCATCAGCAAAAAGGCTTACGTTCTAAAGCACAGCAGGGTGAAGAATTAAGGCTGCTGCTGTCTTATTTACCCATTGGGGTCATGGTGATCGACCGCTACCGCAAAGTAGAAATGGCAAATGCAGCCATGGCTGAATTCTTACAAACAGAGATTAAACAAAGGCGGCATCCCTACACACAGGATATTCATCAGTTTGAACTGGTTTCTTTAATCGGTCAGGTTTTTAGTGAGAAAAAGTCCGCACGTAAGGTGATCACACTGCCTGGAATGCCAACCGAAAAGCGGGTAGAGGTTTCCGTTATTTATACGTCAACGTCGGAAGATTTCTTTCAAATTTTGGTCCTGCTGTATGACGTCACGGAGATTTATGCAGTGGAAAAAATGCAGATGGACTTTTTGTCTAATGCGTCTCACGAGTTAAAGACACCGGTGACTGCGATTTCCGGTTTTGCCGAAACACTGCAGGCTGGTGCCAAAAACGATCCGGAAGCGTTAAATCAATTTTTGGACATTATTCAAAAAGAAAGTAAACGCCTGACTGAGCTCATCCAAGATGTACTTTCAATCTCACGGATTGAATCGCAATCCATATCCCACCAGAAAATGAGTGATATCGACATTTCTGAGCTGGTAGATGAGCAGCTAAGCACGTTACAGCAAATGGCGTCAGTGAAACACATTGTTTTGGTCAATCAAATTCCAGTGGGAGAAGTACAGCACACCGATGAGCGGAAGGTAGTTGAAATTATCAAAAACTTAGTTTCCAATGCGATTAAATATAATCGTGATAATGGTTCGGTAACGGTTGATTATGAAGCTACTGAGCAAGAGTGGAAACTTAAGGTGACAGACACGGGGATTGGTATCGCTCAAAATGAACAGGCTAGAATCTTTGAGCGTTTTTACCGAGTGGATACCTCCCGTACTAAGCAGGTTGTGAATGGTACCGGACTTGGGCTGGCCATTGTTATGGAATTGGTTCAGTCTTTGCAAGGCCAAATTTCAGTTGACAGCCAACGGGGGGTCGGGAGTACTTTTTCGGTCACTTTCCCAATTAAGCAGCACCAATAGGTCCTCATTTAATTTAATTCCAGGTACTCAGCTGACTGAATACCTGGAATTTTTTTGTTCAATCATAAAATTGGTATAGTGACAAAGTACAAAAATTTACATAACCTTTACAAAGAAATGCATATTACATTTACATTGTATCCGTATACTGTTTTTGAAAGATGAAATGGGAGGCTTGAACATGCGAAAAAAGTGGTGGATTCAGGGCCTGCTGCTAGTTGGCCTTATAGTGCTGGGCGGCTGGGCGTATCAAACCAGACAAATCAATAAAGCAAATATGACCATTACCGCTGTGGGTTCAACAGCTTTACAGCCACTGGTGGAAGCTGCTGGTGAGGACTATGCCACTCATCACCTAGGGACTTTTATTAACGTTCAGGGTGGCGGTTCAGGAACCGGTTTGAGTCAAGTTCAAGAAGGCGCGGTGGATATTGGCAACTCGGATGTTTTTGCGGAGGAGCAAAGGGGGATCAAAGCTGACCGGCTTCAGGATCACCGGGTTGCAGTTGTTGGCATCACGCCCATTGTCAATCATTCAACGGGAATCGATCACTTAACGACTGCTCAGCTAATTAATGTATTTACTGGGAAAATTCGTAATTGGTCACAAGTGGGTGGTAAGAACCAAAAAGTGGTGATCCTAAACCGGGCTCAAGGTAGCGGTACCCGTACCACTTTTGAACGGTTCGGCCTTCAAAATCATCGCAGTATCGCCGCTCAAGAGCAGGATTCTTCCGGAATGGTTCGCCAAATTGTTGCAACGACGCCTGGCGCGATTAGTTACGTTGGCTTTTCATACGTTAATAAATCAGTCCAGGCTGTTAGCTTAAACGGCGTTCAGCCAACAAATCAAAATGTTGAGCATAACCGGTGGTTAATCTGGTCATATGAACATATGTATACGAGTAATCAGCCGCAGCCGCTGGCACAGAAATTTATTAAGTATATTCAATCTAAAAAAATTCAAAATTCCCTGGTTCGGCGATTAGGCTATATCAGCATGTCAGATATGCAGGTTGTTCGGGATGGTCAGGGCAGTGTACGTCAAGCGGGGGCAGGTCATGAATAAAAAATTACAAGAACAGCTTCTTAAGCGCTCGAAGGCTGCTAAGATGGAGCGATTTGGAAAAACCATCAGCTTTTTAGCGTTAATGCTCATCACGGTAACCGTTTTTGCAATTATCATTTTTGTGGCTTCCAAGGGGCTTTCCACCTTTGTCACTAATCACGTTAACATCGTGGATTTTTTAACCGGTAAGAATTGGAATCCCAACGTGACGGATTCAAAGGGGCAGCCAGAGGTTGGCGCTTTGCCCATGATCAGCGGTTCCTTTGTGGTCACTATTTTATCGGCACTCTTAGCCACACCGTTTGCGATTGGAACGGCCATTTTTATGAATGAGATTTCGCCGCATCGTGGGGCCAAACTTTTACAGCCGGTGATTGAACTGCTGGTGGGAATTCCATCAGTTGTTTATGGGTTTATTGGCTTAACCGTTATTGTACCAGCTGTTCGTAGTGTTTTCGGAGGTAGTGGGTTCGGTATTTTGGCGGGGACCTTTGTTCTCTTCGTCATGATTCTGCCAACGGTCACCTCAATGAGTGTGGACGCCTTAAGATCAGTTCCGAGATATTACCGGGAAGCCGCCTTGGCTTTGGGCGCCACCCAGTGGCAAACCATCTATAAAGTGGTTTTACGGTCTGCCACTCCCGGAATCTTAACCGCCATTGTTTTTGGAATGGCACGGGCTTTTGGTGAAGCGCTAGCCGTTCAAATGGTGATTGGGAATGCTGCGTTACTGCCGACAAACTTAGTGTCGCCAGCGTCAACCCTGACGTCGGTGTTGACGACGGGGATTGGCAACACGGTCATGGGCTCGTTACAAAACAACGCGTTATGGTCACTGGCGCTGGTTCTGCTGATCATGTCGTTGATCTTTAACCTAGTGGTTCGCATGATTGGCCGGAAAGGAGCAATGTCGAAATGAATCCAAAAGTAAGTAATCAAATTGCCATTGCGATGCTTTACGTGATTGCCAGTACCATTGTGGTGATCTTGGCAGCACTGTTGGGGTACATTATTATTGGTGGACTGCCAGCAATCAGTTGGCATTTTCTGACTTCACCAGCGAAGGCGTTCACTAGTGGCGGCGGAATTGGTATTCAGTTATTTAACTCGTTTTATCTGCTGATACTCACGATGTTGATCTCCTTTCCCATTGCGTTGGGTGCCGGGATCTATTTAAACGAGTACGCCAAACAAAATTGGGTAACGTCACTGGTTCGAACGTCCATTGAAATTTTGAGTTCACTGCCATCAGTCGTTGTGGGGCTGTTTGGTTTCCTGATCTTTGTGGTACAGTTTGGTTTTGGCTTTTCAATTTTGTCCGGTGCTTTTGCGTTGACGTTCTTTAACTTACCGTTATTGACTCGCAGTATTGAAGAGGCTTTAGCTGCGGTGCCTAATGAACAGCGTGAAGGCGGCCTGGCTTTGGGTCTTTCAAAATGGGAAACGGTTCTTCACATCATTGTGCCGGCAGCACTGCCAACGATTTTAACGGGTGTTATTTTAAGTGCTGGGCGCGTTTTCGGTGAAGCAGCCGCACTGATTTACACTGCTGGTCAAAGTGCACCAGCCCTGAATTTTACCGACTGGAATCCGTTTAATATCTCGAGTCCCTTAAATCCAATGCGGCCTGCCGAAACGTTAGCCGTTCACATTTGGAAGATCAACTCAGAGGGAATTATGCCGGATGCTAAAGCAATTTCTTCCGGTTCTTCAGCGGTGCTGGTGATTTCGGTTCTGGGCTTTAATTTATTAGCACGGTTTGTTGGCCACCGGTTATTTAAACGGTTCACAGCGGGTTAGAGAGTCGGATGAAAGTCATGGTAGGAGGTAAGAACAAATGCTGATCAGTCCTTCAAGCCCGTATTCAAATGGCGGGTGGCTGGAACGTAACATTGTCGATCCCAGTTTAAAAGGCCAACAGCCAATTGTGTTGGAAACCAAGCAGCTTCACGTTTATTATGGTGATAATGAAGCCATTCATGAAGGTGATTTAAAGTTTCCAGAACACCGGATATCAGCGCTGATTGGCCCGTCTGGATCAGGAAAGTCGACGTATTTAAGATCGTTGAACCGAATGAACGACGGGATTGCTCGGGTTACGGGTGAAATCTTATACCGGGGTGTCGACATTAATCGACCAGAAATCGATGTTTACAAAATGCGGCGACGCATTGGAATGGTTTTTCAACGCCCCAATCCGTTTTCAAAATCGATCTATGACAATATCACTTTTGCGTTAAAACGTCGGGGTGTTACGGATAAAAGAAAATTGGACGAAGTCGTTGAGACCAGTTTAAAACAGGCGGCGATCTGGGATGAAGTTAAGGACAAACTGAAAAAAAGTGCTCTGGCGCTTTCAGGTGGTCAGCAGCAGCGGCTGTGTATTGCTAGGGCAGTTGCCATCAAACCGGATATTTTACTGCTGGACGAACCTGCCAGTGCCTTGGATCCAGTGTCTACCAGTAAGCTGGAAGAAACACTGCTGCAGCTGAAGGAAGACTACACCATCGTAATTGTGACCCATAACATGCAGCAAGCGGCTAGAATCAGTGACTACACGGCGTTCTTTAACATGGGACGAGCGCTGGAATATGACGAGACTTCACAAATCTTTACTAGTCCTAAAGTTCAGCTGACTAATAATTACGTTGCCGGAGACTTTGGTTAGGAGGGTGCCATGACTAAACTATTAGAAACTCACGATTTACACGTTTATTATGGTCAAAATGAAGCTCTCAAAGGGATTGATCTCTCGTTTGATGAGGGCGGGATCACCGCTTTGATTGGACCCTCAGGATCAAGTAAATCCACGTATTTGAGGACACTCAATCGCATGAATGATTTAATTCCAAACGTCACGATTACAGGAACAATCAAGTTCCGTGGTCAAGATGTATACGCGCCGCAGACCGATTTAGTGACCTTGCGAAAAGAAATTGGGATGGTTTTTCAGCAGCCTAACCCGTTTCCCTTTTCGATTTACGACAATGTTGCTTTTGGCCTAAAGCTAGCTGGGGAAAAGGACCACGAACGTCTAGACCAAGTTGTGGAAACCAGTTTGAAGCAGGCAGCCGTGTGGGACGAGGTCAAGGATCACCTGCATGAAAGTGCGTTATCACTGTCAGGCGGCCAGCAGCAGCGGGTCTGTATTGCGAGAGTATTAGCCGTTTCACCGCAGATTATTTTACTTGATGAGCCGACGAGTGCGCTGGATCCAATTTCCAGTAGTCAAATTGAATCGACTTTGTTAAAATTAAGGACTGATTATACCATCATTACGGTGACCCATAATCTGCAGCAGGCCTCACGGATTTCTGACCGAACTGCCTTTTTTATGAATGGTGAAATAATCGAAGTTGATGATACTAAAAAAATCTTTATGAACCCGGCACATAAGCAAACTGAAGATTATATCAGCGGCCGGTTTGGATAAAACCAGAGGAGGGTATCAATGAGACGCTTATTTGATGATGAATTAGATGAACTTGACAATGGTTTTACCGAAATGGGTATCTTGGTTAGTAACGTGGTGCAGCAGTCGGTGGACGCTTTCATTGATCACGACCGGCAGGTAGCGCAAGCCATCATTGACCATGACCATGAAATCAATGAGCGTGAGATACAATTGGAATCGAAGTCCTTTGAGATCATTGCCCTTTATCAGCCAGTAACTTCTGATCTGAGGGAAGTTGTAACGATTTTAAAGGCGGTATCTGATTTGGAACGGGCCGGTGACCATGCGCGCAATATTGCCCATGCAACGATTGAAGTTAAAGGCAATACCCGGGTTGCTGAAATTGAAACCCAGATAGCTGAAATGGGCCACTTAACCACCGACATGGTGAAACAGGCTATTCAAGCATACGTTGATAAGGATGAAGAGGCGGCTAAGGCGTTAGTCACGGTTAACGATCACTTAGTTGAGTATCGCGATCAGATTATGCGTGACAGCTACAATAAAATTACGATGGATGCCAACGTACTGGTCGCAGCAATGAACTACAACAACGTGGCCGCTGACCTAGTACGGATCAGCGATTATTTGACCAACGTTGGCGAGTGGATCGTCTACTTAAAAACCGGTCAAATCGTTGAATTAAAGTTAATGAAATAATTTATCAGCAAGTGACGACAGCGGCCTAGATCGATCAATATTTCAACCAGCTTTTAGCTGATGCTAGCCAAAAGTGGTTCACAAAGTCGTTAGATTGCCGAATCACGCTCTTAAACCCAAATTTTAGAAAATAGCGCCTATGCCGGTAAAGGATACCGGGATAGGCGTTATTTGGGTTAAATGGCGGGCAGCTATCGCATTTTGTCACGCACTCGCGGCGGAATTCAAATCAAAAGGCACGATTAAATTGTCTATCTTCACTTGAGTGGGTATAATGATTCTAGTGGCGAAATTCAAGTTACTTCATTAAGTTGAGAGCTGTAAGTAGGCTGCGGCGGCTGGCCGCAGCCTGGAGATACTTTTAATGGGTAACTGGAAATGAGGTGATTTTTTGATGAATAGCAAACGTCGACTAACACGTTCGTCAAAGCGCATATTAACCGGGGTGCTGGGAGGAATCGCCGAGTATTTTGGGATAAGTGCTGCGTTAGTTCGCATCATTTTTGTTATCCTAACGATTTATCCAGGCCATGTTTTGTTTGGCCTACTCGTTTATTTACTACTTACCGTATTGATACCGGAAGATTCTGGTACAGCGCATCACTCAACGTTCTGGGGATCAGGAACGCAATCGCGTTCTCGAAAAGAACTCCACGATGTTACTGAAGAAGATACGGATAAAAAGTGAGTTGCAGAAGATGAAATTTTGGGTTCGAATTTTAATTAATGCGGTGTTATTTATAGCACTCGCTGGATTTTTAAAAGACAGTTTTTACGTTGCTAGCCCCTGGATCGCACTGGTTGCCAGTGTGGTACTATCGCTGTTGAACGCGTTAGTTAAGCCGATTTTAGTGGTTTTATCGTTACCGATTACGATTGTGACGTTAGGTTTGTTTAGCATCGTGATCAACGGGGCAATGTTGCAGTTGACCTCGATGCTGATTGGCAATGATTTCCACTTTAGCTCATTTGGCACAGCGCTGTTAGTTGCAATTTTAATGTCAGTTTGCAACGCGGTGATTTCGGACTATGTTGGGCATGAGCATCGTAACGGTTAAAACAGTTAATTAAGGCTTTTACCACCGCAATTTCCATTAAGGCCAGATTTAGAAAGAAGGTTGAGCTGCTACTGGCTAGTGTTAGCTAAACCGGTTTTAATGGAGATGTTTCTAAGCGGTGTATGAATAATACCCGATGGCTAACCGGGGGAAACTAAAGTGATAGCGCTTTAATGATGATGCACGTCAGTGTACCAGTAGCGGTCAATAATTTGGCAGAAAGTGTAACAGTTGCTGATTTAGTTAAAAATATTCGGTTGGATGTTATCTATGGTGATGATCTTTTAGATAGCCGTAAGGTTTCCACGAGTGATATTTCACGGCCCGGACTTGAATTGACGGGGTACTTTAACTATTATCCAGCCAAACGGATTCAGCTTTTAGGGATTACTGAAACCTCCTTTGCAAAGGGCATGAGCCACGACGATCTATTAAGTGTCATGAGGCAGATGTGTCAGCCCGAAACACCTGCGTTTGTGATTTCAACTCAGCTTGAGCCGCCGGAAGAACTGCTTCAGGCAGCTAAGGAAACCGGAATTCCCATTCTTGGCACCAAAATGACGACGTCTCGCGTTTTGAGTAACATGACCAACTACCTTGAAGGCCAGCTTGCAGAGCGACAGTCCTTGCATGGTGTTCTGGTTGATATCTATGGTGTTGGTGTTTTGATCACCGGTGATTCCGGGGTCGGTAAGAGTGAAACCGCCCTTGAGCTGGTTAAACGCGGTCACCGGCTGATCGCGGATGACCGGGTGGAAGTTTACCAGCAAGATGAGCAGACCTTAGTTGGTGAAGCGCCAGCGATCCTATCGCACCTGTTGGAAATTCGTGGTATCGGCATCATCGATGTCATGAACTTGTTTGGTGCGGGGGCTGTGCGTAGCGACACTGACATTGAGCTGATTGTTCACCTGGAAGCATGGACGCCGGACAAAAAATTTGATCGGTTAGGCAACGATGCTGAAACGCAAAAGATCTTCGACGTCGAAATTCCGAAGATTTCAATTCCGGTTAAAACTGGTCGCAATTTAGCCATTATTATTGAAGCGGCGGCCATGAACTTTCGGGCGCGCTCGATGGGGTATGACGCAACCAAAGTCTTTGATCAAAACTTAAACCGGCTGATCAAGAAAAATTCAAATCAAAAATAAATTAATGATAATCGAAAGTGAAGAGGTGGCACCTTGCGGGGAATTCTTGCAGCACTAAATCCCATTGCGTTTCATTTGGGACCGATTCAGGTACATTGGTACGGCATTATTATTGCCAGTGCCGTCATTATTGCGGTAACCTTGGCAGTTCGCGAAGGCGGTCGCCGAAACGTCGACGCCGATGACATCTACGATATGATTTTGTACGCATTACCAGCTGCTATCATTGCAGCACGGATTTATTACGTGGCCTTTGAGTGGCCGTATTACTCTCAGCATTTGTCAGAGATCATCCAAATTTGGGATGGCGGTATTGCCGTTTATGGTTCTTTGATTGGTGCTGGGATTGTGGTATTCTTCTTTTGCAGGTCACGATTCATCCCGGTTTGGTTGATGTTAGACATTGCCGCACCAACGGTCATTATGGCACAGGGAATCGGTCGATGGGGTAATTTCATGAACCAGGAGGCCTTTGGTCAAATCACCAGTCTGAGTTTTCTTCAGGGGCTGCATTTGCCGCACTTTATTATTTCTCAGATGCTGATCAACGGTGCTTACCGGCAGCCCACCTTTTTGTATGAATCGACCTGGGATATCTTGGGCTTCATTGTTTTAATGAGTCTGCGGCATCGCCAAGGACTTTTTAAGCAAGGTGAGGTATTCTTAAGCTACGTCATTTGGTATTCATTCGGCCGCTTTTTTGTTGAAGGAATGCGGACCGATAGTTTGATGTTGTTTGACACGTTACGGGTATCGCAGCTGTTATCCGTGGCCTTGTTCATTGGCGCAATTGGACTTGTTATTTATCGTCGACGGCTTGGCAGTCAAATTTCAATGTATCTGGACGGCAACCCATATTCAAAAAAGGCCCAACAGGCTAAAAATTAAGGAGAAATGACTATGTCTGAAAAAATTGCAGTATTAGGTGCAGGTTCTTGGGGCAGTATTCTGGCAAATCTACTGGATGAAAATGGCAACGAAGTCTCACTTTGGTCATATAAACCACAGCAAGTTAAAGAACTCAATGAAAAGCATACTAATACGCATTATATAAAGGATTTTACGTATTCTGAAACCCTTATAGCCTATTCAGATTTAAAGCAGGCACTCACCGGTGCCACCACCGTATTGTTTGTTGTACCGACTAAGGCTGTTCGTTCAGTGGCGAAGGATACTAAAGCAGTTCTGGAAGAACTGCAGACAAAGCCGCAATTGATTCACGCTAGTAAGGGAATCGAACAGGGAACTTATAAGCGGGTTTCCGAAATCTTAGCAGAAGAGATCCCAGCTGATTTGCGTAAATCAATCACGGTCCTTTCAGGGCCAAGTCATGCGGAAGACGTTGCCAAGAGAGACATTACACTAGTGACGGCTGCCAGTGCTGATTTGGACGCTGCCAAGCATGTCCAGCGGTTATTTATGAACCGCTACTTCCGGGTTTACACGAATAGTGACGTGATCGGGGTAGAAATTGCGGCTGCCTTGAAGAATATCATTGCGTTGGGTACCGGTGCTCTGAACGGGTTAGGCTATGGTGATAACGCTAAGGCGGCCCTGATGACACGGGGCCTTGCTGAAATTTCACGGCTTGGTGCGTCATTCGGTGCCAACCCGCAGACCTTTACTGGGCTAGCCGGTGTCGGTGATATCATCGTGACTGGAACCAGTAAAAACTCACGAAATTACCGTGCTGGTGATGAACTGGGTAAGGGTCAGACCCTAGAAGAAGTGGTTGATACCATGGGCATGGTCATTGAAGGTGTTGCAACGACTAAGGCGGCTTACGAATTATCTAAGCAGCGCGGCGTTGAAATGCCAATTACTGCGGCCATCTATCAAGTCCTCTACGAAGGCAAGGATATTCGTAAGGCTATTTCTGATTTGATGATGCGTGAAGGCCGTTCAGAGTTTTAGGTGACAGCCTTATTTCTCGACAAACTTACAAAAAGATAGTAAACTAAGCTTCGTTTATGACTCACGAAGATTGATCAAATTATTCAGTGTCGCATTCGTTGCGCTTGAAAGGGGAAGTAGTATGGCTAAACAGTATGATGTAATTGTAATTGGTGCAGGTCCAGGCGGGATGACCGCCGCACTCTATGCATCCCGTGCCAACTTGTCCGTACTCATGCTAGATCGTGGTATCTATGGCGGTCAGATGAACAACACTGCGGCGATTGAAAATTATCCTGGGTTCTCATCAGTTATGGGACCGGATTTAGCAGAGGATATGTATAAGGGTGCCACGCAGTTTGGGGCGGAATACGCCTATGGCAGCGTGGAATCCGTTGAAGACCAAGGTGCCATCAAGGTTGTGACAACAGATACGGATACCTTTGAGACTAAGGCAGTCATTATTGCCACCGGGTCGGAATATCGTAAGCTGGGGGTTCCCGGTGAGGAAAACTATGGTGGCCGCGGGGTTTCGTATTGCGCGGTTTGTGATGGTGCTTTCTTTAAGGGCCGCGAAGTAATCGTGGTTGGCGGCGGTGATTCTGCCGTTGAGGAAGGTCTTTACCTGACTCAGCTGGCTTCTAAAGTAACGGTTATCCACCGTCGTGATCAGCTGCGTGCTCAGAAGATTATCCAAGACCGAGCGTTCGCAAACGATAAGATGAACTTCGTTTGGAACAGTAACGTTAAGGAAATCCTTGGGGACGACCAAAAAGTAACGGGTGTTAAAGTGCTGAATAACAAGACGGGTGAAGAATCAACCATTAATGCCAGTGGCGTCTTCATCTACGTTGGCATTTTACCTAAGACTGAGCAGTTTGCTGGCTTGGGTATTACTGATGACATGGGCTGGATTGAAACTAATGACCACATGGAAACCAAGGTTCCCGGTATTTTTGCGATTGGTGATGTTCGGGTTAAAGACCTTCGCCAAATTACGACTGCCGTTGGTGATGGCGGAGTCGCTGGTCAACAAGTCTTTAAGTACATTGAATCGTTGGCTGACAATGGTGCAACTGTAAAGTAAGTTGAAATGACGCATTTAAAAAGCAAAAAAAGGAATGGCTAATGGCCATTCCTTTTTTGGTATTCGAAGAAATTAAGTCGTATTTCTAATCAGTTACTATATAATAAAGGGGAACTGGAAAATACAAAGGGGATTTAAAAATGCAGACATTAGCCAAGCAATTAGCCAAACAGCTACCCTATGATGTTAGGGAGCTGACCCATAACGATGAAGATCAAATTTACCGCCTGCAAAAACAGCATCAAGCCTTTTTTGAATTGTTCTTGGATCATAAGCTCACTAAGCGGGAAGCTGTTTCCGACCTCGATGAAGTTGCCAGTGAGGCAATGGCAGCACAGAAACATTATTTAGGGCTGTTCACTGGGGATAAATTAGTGGCCACTATTGATTTGACCGTTGATTACCCGTTACCTCAATTAGTCTGGCTGGGACAATATTTTGTTGATGAAAATAGCATTTCTGAAAGTGACCGGACGGAAATTCTTAATCAGGTGCTTTTATTATTAAAGAAACTAACCGCAGTGCAGGTTCAGTTACTGGTACTTAAGGACGATCAAGCGGGGCAGCATTTTTACGACAATGCTCAGTTTGAACGGGTGAGCGAAACGAGAACTCAGGTCGGACAGACGTTTATGGATGCAATAATCTATCAAAAAACGTTGTAGTATTTTAACGGTAAAAGGCTGTTGTGGCGGTCTTTATACGCGTACTAGCCGGTGCTGATTCTTTCGTTGGCGAAAATACGTTCGCTATGTTAGAATAGACAAACGCATGTGGGAAGGCACTCGCTTTCCTGCTTTTAACGTGTACTGAATTTAAGGGGGTAAGCCATTTATGATTGAACGGCAGGAAAATCGTCAGTTTGACCTAGTTTCAAAGTATCAGCCCACCGGTGATCAGCCTGAAGCAATCAAAGAATTGACTGAAGGCATTGAAGAGGGCAAGAAAGCTCAAGTGCTGCTGGGTGCGACTGGAACGGGGAAAACCTTTACCATTTCCAACGTGATCAAAAACGTGAATAAGCCAACGCTGATTTTGTCCCATAACAAAACGTTGGCTGGCCAGCTTTATGGCGAATTTAAGGAGTTCTTCCCCAATAACGCGGTTGAGTATTTTGTCAGTTATTATGATTATTACCAGCCTGAAGCGTACGTGCCATCAAGTGATACGTATATTGAAAAAGATTCGTCAATTAATGACGAGATCGATAAGCTGCGTCACTCCGCCACTAGTTCGTTACTCGAACGCAACGATGTGATCGTGGTGGCCTCAGTGTCTTCGATCTTTGGTTTAGGGGACCCAACTGAATATAAGAACCACACGGTGACCCTTAGAGTTGGTGAGCAGATTGAACGCAATGATTTAATGCGCAAGCTGGTCGATATCCAATTTGAACGCAATGACATTGACTTTCAACGTGGCCGTTTCCGGGTTCATGGGGATGTACTGGAAATCTTCCCAGCTTCTCACGATGAACACGCGTTGCGGGTTGAATTCTTCGGTGATGAAATTGATCGGATTCGTGAAGTCGATGCTTTAACGGGCGAAATTATTGGTGACCGTGATCATGTTGCCATCTTTCCAGCCACCCACTTCATGACTAATGACGATATTATGGACCGGGCAATCACTGGGATCGAAGCTGAGCTGAAGGATCGGCTGGCCTACTTCGAAAAAGAGGGCAAGCTGCTGGAAGCGCAACGCTTAAAGCAACGGACCACTTACGATGTGGAAATGTTACGGGAAATGGGTTACACCAACGGAATTGAAAACTATTCACGGTTTATGGATGGCCGTAAACCCGGTGAACCACCGTATACGCTACTGGATTTCTTCCCGAAAGACTTCCTCTTGGTTGTGGATGAATCGCACGTTACTATGCCGCAGGTTCGTGGTATGTATAATGGTGACCGTTCGCGTAAACAACAGCTGATCGATTACGGTTTCCGGTTGCCTAGTGCACTTGATAACCGGCCGCTGAAACTCGATGAATTTGAAAAGCACGTTAACCAAGTTGTTTATATGTCGGCTACCCCTGGAGATTACGAGATGGACCAGACGGACACGGTCGTTCAGCAAATTATCCGGCCAACTGGGTTGCTTGATCCTACTGTGGAAGTTCGACCAATCATGGGTCAAATGGATGATCTAGTGGGTGAGATCAATAAACGGATCGATGCTAACGAACGGGTCTTTGTCACGACTTTAACTAAGAAAATGGCCGAAGATTTAAGCGAGTATCTAAAAGATTTGGGTATTAAAGTGGCTTATTTGCATAGTGATATCAAGACACTGGAACGAACCCAAATTATTCGTGATCTGCGGCTGGGTAAATACGATGTGCTGGTTGGCATCAACCTGTTGCGGGAAGGTATCGATGTTCCTGAGGTTTCATTGGTTGCCATCTTGGATGCTGATAAGGAAGGGTTCTTACGTAACGAACGGTCACTGATCCAAACGATGGGCCGGGCTGCTCGAAATGTCCACGGATCCGTTATTATGTATGCTGATACCGTGACGGATTCCATGAAAAAAGCGATGGATGAAACTGCCAGACGGCGTAAGATTCAAATCGCGTATAATAAGAAGCACGGCATTACACCTAAGACCATCAAGAAGGACATTCGTGATTTGATCAGTGTGACGAAACCGGACGAAAAGGCCGGTAAGAAGGATGATTTTGTCGAAACTGACTTTGAGTCAATGACGCTTGAACAGCAACGGGATATGATTAAGCGACTTGAGGATGAGATGCGCAGTGCCGCTAAGAAGCTTGATTTTGAACATGCGGCAACGCTGCGTGATACGGTGCTGGAATTAAAGGCTGAACTAGACGGGTAATAAGGGGGACATAGTTTTTGGTAAACGATTATATTGATATTCACGGGGCCAGAGCCCATAACTTAAAAAATATTAACGTCAAAATTCCAAAGAATAAGCTGGTAGTAATGACCGGCTTGTCCGGTTCTGGAAAGAGTTCCCTGGCGTTTGATACGTTATACGCTGAGGGTCAAAGACGTTATGTCCAAAGCCTTTCAGCCTATGCCCGTCAGTTTTTAGGCCAGATGGATAAGCCTGACGTCGATTCTATTGACGGGCTTTCACCGGCAATTTCTATTGATCAAAAGACTACCTCTAAGAACCCGCGGTCCACGGTAGGAACCGTTACCGAAATTAACGACTACCTCCGATTGCTATGGGCCCGGGTAGGGACACCCATTTGTCCTAACGATGGGACCGAGATTTCCAGTCAATCCGTTGAACAGATGGTTGACCGGGTTCTTGAACTGCCGGAACGAACTAAGCTGCAAATCTTGTCACCAATCGTCCGGGAGAAAAAGGGCCAGCATAAAAAAGTCTTTGATAAAATCAAGCGTGAAGGGTTTGTGCGGGTCCGCATTGACGGCAAGGTTCACGACGTTGATGAAGAAATTGATTTGAATAAAAACCAGATGCATTCAATTGATATTGTTGTTGACCGAATTATCGTGAAGCAGGGGATTCGTTCCCGGCTATTCGATTCATTTGAAGCAGCCTTGCGATTAAGCGGCGGTTATGCCGTTGCTGATTTAATTGATGGCGATCCCATCATGTTTTCCGAACACTATGCCTGCCCAGTCTGCGGGTTTACCGTGGGTGAACTTGAGCCGCGGCTATTCTCGTTTAACGCACCGTTTGGGGCTTGTCCAGATTGTGATGGATTGGGTATGAAGATGGAAGTGGATCCGGATTTGATCGTTCCCGATACGACTAAGAGCCTGCGTGAAGGAGCCGTTGCACCGTGGGATTCGAGTTCAAAATACTATCCAGAGATGCTGCGTCAAGCCTGTGAACAGGCTAAGATCGACATGGACACGCCCTGGGAAAAATTACCTGAAGCGGCACAGCAGTTTGTCCTTTACGGATCAAAGGGAAAGAATTATCACTTTGTTTTGGATAGTGATTTTGGTGGAGTTCGGGAAACGGACGCCCCATTTGAAGGGGTCATTAACAATGTGGAGCGTCGCTATCATAACGGCTCAGACTTTACTCAGGGCAAGATGCAGCAGTATTTCCGTGAGTTAACCTGCCAGACTTGCCATGGCTATCGTCTGAACCGTAAGGCCTTAGCCGTTAAGATCGGCGGTCATCATATCGGTGAGGTTTCTGACCTAGCGATTAGTAAGGAACTGCCCTTCTTCGAAAAATTACACTTTAGTGAACAAAATGAAACGATTGCGAAACCCATCTTAAAGGAAATTCGTGATCGATTGACGTTCTTAGAAAACGTGGGTTTAGATTACCTGACGCTGAGCCGTTCCGCCCGAACATTGTCGGGTGGAGAAGCCCAGCGGATCCGCTTGGCAACGCAGATTGGCTCTAACCTATCTGGGGTGCTTTATATTTTAGATGAACCGTCCATCGGGTTGCATCAACGGGATAATGACCGGCTGATTGCTTCTTTAAAGAAGATGCGTGATTTGGGGAATACGTTAATTGTTGTAGAACACGATGAGGACACTATGCGGGCAGCCGACTATTTAATTGATATTGGACCGGGTGCGGGAGCAGATGGCGGTAAAGTGATGGCAGCCGGGACACCTAAACAAGTTGCGCGGGTTAAAAAATCGTTAACTGGTCAGTATTTATCCGGCAAAAAATTTATACCGGTACCAACTCAGCGGCGTCAGGGTAACGGCAAAAAGATTCGCATTACCGGGGCGGCTGAAAACAATCTGAAGGATATTACCGTTGATTTTCCGTTAGGGGAGTTTGTGGTGGTCACCGGTGTTTCGGGGTCTGGCAAGTCCACGCTGGTCAACACGATTTTAAAGCGGGCACTCGCTCAGAAACTGAACCATAATTCCGAAAAACCGGGTAAGTATAAATCCGTTAGCGGTGTTAAGAATATTGAGAAGATCGTCAACATTGATCAAAGCCCAATTGGCCGGACGCCTCGCAGTAATCCCGCAACGTATACCGGCGTATTCGATGATATTCGGGGCTTGTTTGCTCAAACCACTGAGGCCAAGATGCGCGGCTATCAGAAGGGCCATTTTAGTTTTAACGTCAAGGGTGGACGCTGTGAAGCCTGCCATGGTGATGGTATTTTAAAGATTGAAATGAACTTTCTGCCTGATGTATACGTGCCTTGTGAGGTGTGTCATGGCAGCCGTTACAACTCAGAGACCCTGGAAGTGGAGTATAAGGGTAAGAACATTGCTAACGTGTTGAATATGACAGTGGATCAGGCGCTGGACTTCTTTAGTGCCATCCCCAAGATCACCCGGAAGCTGCAAACGATTCATGACGTGGGCTTGGGTTACGTTACTTTAGGCCAGCCCGCAACCACCTTATCGGGTGGTGAAGCACAACGGATGAAGCTGGCTGCTGAATTGCAGAAGAAGGCCAATGGCAAGAACTTTTATATTCTTGATGAGCCAACTACCGGCTTACACACGGATGATATCAAGCGTCTGCTGGAGGTCTTACACCGCTTAGTCGATAACGGCAATACAGTTTTAATTATTGAACATAATTTAGACGTGATTAAGACCGCAGATTATTTGATCGATTTAGGTCCGGAAGGCGGTGACGGCGGCGGCCAAGTCGTGGCTACTGGAACCCCCGAAGAGATTGCTCAAGTTAAGGCCAGCTACACGGGTCAGTATTTAGGGCCGGTACTGGAACGAGATAAGCAACGGATGGCGAAAGCCCAGAAGGCAGAAGCAGTGAAAGCAAAGTAAACGTAAAGTAAACAAAAGCGTTCCGGAATTTATCAAAATTCTGGAACGCTTTTGTTTACTTAAATTAGCGATTTAATGATTAAAGTAAAACCGTTATCAATATCAGCGCACTGACAACTTGAACGATCAGCAAACCGCCGCCGTAAAGTGCCAGCTTTTTACCGGCTTTAACGAACGCGGCAAAGTTTAGCCGCAGACCAATGGCAGCTAAAGCGGTCACCTCACACCAGCCGGATAAGCCGTGAGCTAGGCCTGAAATTGCGGGATTAAAGGCAAACCAGGAGTTGAGTGCACACAGCACGACAAAACCAATGACGTACCATGGTAAAGCTCGCCGCCAACTATTTTGAACCGTGGCTTCAACGCCTTGCTCAGACTGATGATGCTGGTGAATACGACTAAAAATGATGACGACCGCCACCAGCATGACGATACGGAGAATTTTAAACAGCGTGGCGTAAGTCGTCGTGGGCTGGTTGACCATGGTTGCACTGGCAATGACTTGACCCACTGACTGAACGGTGCCGCCAATTAAAGCCCCACGCAAAAAGTTATTGTGATGAAAGGCGAGCAAACTGATAACTGGCAAAGTGAGCATTAAAATGGTTCCCATCAGGTTGACCAGGGTGACGGCCAAACGCTTTTCTTCATCCTTGGCTTCGATGGCTGGGGTGATTGCCGCAATTGCCGAAGAACCGCAGACGGCGTTTCCACCGGCCATCAACAAGGTCATCCCTTCTGAAAAATGCAGCAGCTTGCCGAGAAATAGGGCGCCGCAAATAGTAATGGTCATTTGCAATAAGATGAAAGCTATCCCGGTTAGACGCAGTTCACGGATGGTCTGAAAAGTGATGGTGGCACCAAGCAGCAGTACCGAGTATTCTAACAGTCGTTTTTCAGCCCAAGCAGTACCGCTTTGCCACATGGGCTGGCGGATAATGGTATTTCCCAGCAGGATACCGATCAGTAGGGCAACGGTTGGGGCACCAATCCCCTTGATTAAAAATGAATTGATTAACTGACTTATAATGGCGATGATAAGACTGAGTATGAGTCCTGGTAAAACGGCACGTTCCGGCTTCATAAATCGTTTTCCTCCCTTTTAATACTTGATGAAGTATACAGAACCTTGTACCATTAATAAAATACTAAATAATAATAGATTCTATTAAAAATCTTAATTGATAGGAGAAGACAACGTGGATAAACTTTTAGTGACTTTTATGGCGGTTTATGAAACCAGAAATTTTTCGTTGGCTGCTAAGCAGTTATTTATTTCTCAGCCAAGTGTTTCCGTACAAATTAATCAACTGGAAAAGCAACTGGGCGTCAGTTTGTTTGACCGCAGTGGGCATCGCCAAGTTCAGCCGACCTTAGCAGCTGCTAAGCTTTTTAGTACTGCTGAACAACTGCGGCGTACGTGGGAGCAAGGCTACGAGCAGCTTAAACAATCGGCTGAACAGCCGCAAATTAAGGTTGTCCTAGGCTTTTCTCAAACAACTTCGGTAGAGTTATTGCCCAAAGTGATCAAACTGTTATTAGCAGATTTAAGGTTTCAATTTGAAATTAAAACGATGAATTCAGAAAGTATTCTTCAAGCCGTGGTTGATCGCCAAGTTGCTTACGGCATCATTGAGAAGCCAATCGTCGCCGACTACGTTTTGCAAACGGAACTTCCTGGTGATCAGCTGGTTTTAGCGGGCCATGCCGATGAAAGGCTGTGGCTATTACGCGAACCTGGTTCAGGTGTGCGGCACTATACCGAGGCGTATATACATGAACAGGGGATCGTGCCGCAGCAAACACTCGTTGTCGATAGCAACCAAAGTATTATTGGATTGCTGACTAACGGTATTGGTAAAACCTTGATGTCTGAGGGAATACTACCTGATCAAGTATCCCGTCAACCGTTAAGCAGTCAGTATCACCGCCATTTTTACTTGATTGGTTTGGATCAGCAGCCCAACGCCCAGCTGGCAGATTTGAGAAACGTGCTCAGCCAAGTCATCTTGCAGCCGTAACGGAATTTTTCACCATGAGTTGCCCTTATCCGTCACAATCGCTATGATTGACGTATGAGAATCAGTCTATACAGAGTAGGAGTGTGGGATATGTTTAGTTTGCGGCCCCGATGGGGATTTGATTGGCACGAATTCATTACTGGTGTTTTAAGCTTAGTTGCAGCTTACGTAGTGGTCGGGCTACCGAAGGTGAGTTTGACAGCGATCGCAGTGCTCTTTGGTTTTTTAGCGATACTTAGTGGACTGACGACCTTATCCGGTGTGGCTAGACTACGTGATTTTGTCGGTAACTGGGCCAACGCCGCGCTTATTTTTGCCATGATTGATTTACTGATTGGGCTTTTCTTTATTATTAAGCCCAGTAGCGGCATTGTGGTTCTGGGATACGTGGTTGCTTTTTGGTTTATCATTGACGCCGTTGAGAGGTTAGTGGTTGTTGGTCATTTACGTGACTTTGGTACCGGTTATTTCGTGGCGTCAATTATTTTGGATAGCTTGTCACTGCTGTTAGGGATCTTGTTGCTGATTAACCCAGTGATTGCGATGGTATCCGTCACGTGGCTGATTGGTCTTTACTTAATTATTTTTGGTATTAATGCCATTATTTTGGCATTTGCAAGACGGTAAATAAAAAAGCAAAAGTGCTGCCAAAGACTCTGGCAGTTATTTTTTTGGCAAAACACCCGGTTGAAATTAGTAATGGAACGCCTGGTGTGTTAAAATGTTTAAATGATTGATTTGATTGATGGGAGATAGAACGATGAACAATGATGTGCAACTGGTCATTATTTCTGGAATGAGCGGTGCTGGTAAAACAGTTGCCATGCAGGCTTTTGAAGACCTGGGGTATTTTTGTATTGATAATATGCCACCGTCGTTAATGAATAAGTTCTGGGAACTGGTTCGAGAAACTGGCAAAATCAAGAAAGTTGCCGTTGTTATCGACCTGCGTGCGAAGGCCTTTTATGATGAAATTGTCCAAATGACGGATGATATTTCGAATCTAAACCGATCAGATGCAGCGCAAATCGTCTTTTTAGATGCTGATGATGAAACTTTAGTTTCGCGTTATAAGGAAACCCGTCGTTCACATCCGCTGGCGCGTAATGGCAGAGTGGTGGATGGCATTAAAGCCGAACGCAAGCTATTAGCGCCACTTAAGCAAGCGGCACAGCTGGTAATCAATACCACTGAGTTGTCGCCGCGTAAACTGCGTGAAGAAATTTTCCATAATTTTGAAGCTGGCGATATTGAGAAGTTTCATATTGAACTGATGTCGTTTGGGTTTAAGTACGGGTTGCCAATTGACGCTGATATTGTGATGGATGTGCGTTTTTTGCCTAATCCATACTATAAACCAGAATTAAAGAATTTAACCGGTGTTGATCAGCCCGTCTATGACTACGTGATGAAGCAGCCTGAAACGGAAGCTTTTTATAAGCAATTTTTGGGGTTACTTGAATCGATCATGCCTGGCTATAAACGGGAAGGAAAGAATAACTTGACCGTGGCCATTGGCTGTACTGGCGGCCAGCACCGGTCAGTTGCACTAGCTGAACGGCTTGGGAACGCCCTGGGAGAAAAATATCCCGTGCATATTACCCACCGTGATATTTCAAAGCGAAAGGAAACAAATTAACTATGATGGAAGAACGACATCGACCTAGGATCGTAGTGATTGGCGGAGGAACAGGTTTGCCAGTCATACTGCGTAATCTTAAGAAACACGATGTAGACATCACTGCCGTTGTTACTGTGGCAGATGATGGTGGATCATCTGGAATTATTCGAAACTATGTCAACGTGGTGCCGCCTGGTGATATTCGAAACGTTGTGGTGGCCTTATCACAGTTGTCACCGCTAGTTTTGCAATTATTCCAGTATCGATTTGACAGCAAGGATCAATTTTTTGCCGGTCATGCGCTGGGCAACTTAGTTATTGCGGCGTTATCGGAAATGAAACACGGTATTTTTGATGCCGTCCAAGAACTTTGCGATATTATGCAAGTTGATGGGCACATCTATCCAGCAGCCAACGAGCCGTTAGAGCTTAACGCTGAGTTTTCGGATGGGACGACGATGACGGGTGAGTCTGAAATTACGGCCGCCCACAAGCTGATCAAGCACGTTTGGGTGACTTCTAGTCTGCACAAGGGTATCGCCCCGCAAGCTGTTAGCGAAGTGATCGACGCCATTATGGATGCTGATCAAATCGTGTTGGGACCTGGTAGCTTATTTACTAGTATTTTGCCCAACCTGATGATTGGTAACGTCGGTGACGCGCTTCGTAAAACACAGGCTGAAGTGGTGTATATTTGCAACATTATGACCCAAAAGGGTGAGACTGAAAGGTTTACTGATGCTGATCACGTCAGGGTCTTAAATCAGCATTTAAATCAAAACTTCATTAATACCGTGTTAGTTAACACCCAAACGGTCCCTGATGAATATATTGATTACCAGCGCTGGAACGAAATGTCACGCCAAGTTGTTCATGATTTCCACGGTCTTCGCAAACAAGGCTGTCGGGTGATCTCCGCTGATTTCTTGGAATTAAGGGACAACGGTGCGTTCCATAACGGCGAATTGGTCGTAAACGAACTAATGAACCTGTTAGGACAGGTGACTTCGAGGTTTGCTGAGGGGAGGTAGTGCCATGTCATTTGCTAGTGAAGTCAAAAAAGAACTGACAACACTTGAAGTTCATCGGGATAACGCCAAGGCTGAATTGATTGCGCTGATTCGGATGAACGGCTCGATTGCAATTTCTAATCACCATTTTGTACTCAACATTCAAACGGAAAATCCGGCAATTTCACGTCGGATTTACCAGCTTTTGAAGCAGTTTTATGACGTGGAAAGTGAACTGATGGTGCGTCGTAAAATGAAGTTAAAGAAAAACAATCTTTACATTGTTCGGGTGAATCAAGGGACTGAAAAAGTTCTTGCCGACCTGGGAATTTTTAAGGACGGCCAGTTAACTGAGAAAGTTTCACCTGAGCTGTTAAAAAATGACGGACAGGTGCGCTCGTATTTACGGGGAGCGTTCTTAGCTGGCGGATCAGTCAACAACCCCGAAACATCTCGGTACCATTTAGAGATTTATTCCGTTTACGAAGACCACAATCAAATGATTGCTGAAATGATTAATCGTTATGATTTAAACGCCCGAACCACGGCTCGTCGCGGCGGATTTATCACCTACCTTAAAGAGGGTGAGAGAATCGCTGATTTTCTGTCTTTGATTGGGGCTTCCAGTGCCATGCTCAAGTTTGAGGATGTGCGTATTATGCGGGATATGCGTAATTCAGTTAACCGGTTAGTCAACTGTGAAAACGCCAATATGGACAAGGTTGCTAACGCGTCCAGTAAGCAGATCGAAAACATTGAATTCATTCAATCCACCGTTGGGTTAGATCAGTTACCGCCGAAGTTAAGGGAAGTAGCAGAAATACGCCTTGCTAATCGCGAAGTGAGTTTGAAGGAACTCGGTGCAATGCTGCCTAGCGGTTCAATTTCAAAGTCTGGTATCAACCATCGATTAAGTAAGATCAGTGACTATGCGGACAGTTTACGGACTGCCAAAGTTGTCTAGTCAGTAATGAAAAAAAGACGAACTCAGATGAGTTGCGATAATCCCTTTATGGTTGTCAGATGAAAT
Source organism: Secundilactobacillus pentosiphilus (assembly GCF_002217985.1). GTDB lineage: Bacteria > Bacillota > Bacilli > Lactobacillales > Lactobacillaceae > Secundilactobacillus > Secundilactobacillus pentosiphilus. The sequence goes on along the minus strand of NZ_BCMI01000026.1, from coordinate 17 downwards.
ACAATAATTCATCTGAT
>NZ_BCMI01000025.1 GCF_002217985.1 Secundilactobacillus pentosiphilus | reverse complement strand
GTTGCCTAGAAGAATAAAACTATTTAGTTCCAACTTTTTGGGTACACGTCATTCGCTAGGGCTCCTTTCTCAGTTCTTTTACTTCAAATGCTTGGCCACAAATTCTTTAATCGGCAATCTAAAATCCGCGTAATTAGCTTCGAGCTGTTTTCTCGACCAATCCCACCAGGCAATTTTTTCCAGATCAGCTTTGATTTCATCAGGGAAACGATCTTTGATTTTTTTACCGGGAATCCCGCCAATGATCGTGTAGGGTTCAACGTCCTTGGTGACTACCGCGCCTGCGCCGACAACGGCACCGTCGCCAACGGTCACGCCAGCTTGAACGACCACATCATGGCCTAACCAAACATCGTTGCCGATCACCGTCTTGAGTTGCCGACGTTTCTGCAAAAACGCCTTATCAGGCTCACCAAACCCATAACCTGCCCCATTATATGCAAAAATGTGCTGACTTGGTCTATTATAAGGATGATTGGTTGGTCCGATGCGAACCATCGCAGCCATACTGATAAATTTTTTCAACTCACTGTTCTGGATAAAGCATAATTGACCCGTATAGGTATAATCATCGATAGTGGTATTATCGATAAAATTCTGACTGCCAATTTCAACGTATTGGCCGAACTTGGTGTCCTTTATTTGACCGCCCTCACCAATGGTGGGATGATCCTTTGAAAGTTCCACGTAATTGATATGCATAACCCTCACTCCTGACTTGAATCTTAAACCTATTATACTCGAAATTCGACGTTAATTTTGGAGGAAAAATATGTCTAAAAATATCTATCAAGTAAAAGCAATCGATGAATTTGATGTCAGTGAATTTGCTGACAATGTCTTCCAGCTTAAAGATACCAGCACTCCCGACGCGATCCTCGTCCGCAGCTCGAAGGTCCCCGACCAGTTGATCACCCCGCACTTGCTGCTGGTCGCACGGTCAGGCACTGGCACTAATAACATCAATATTGACGCCTGCACGCGCAACGGCACCGCCGTTTTCAATACACCCGGTGCTAACGCCAATGCCGTCAAAGAACTGGTGATCCAAGCCCTGTTTGCTACCGCACGGCCACTACAGGCAGCTATTGAGCATACGGCCTCACTGACGGGTGATGATCTTCAGGCTCAAGCAGAAGCCACCCGTTACCAGTTCATCGGCAACGAACTGTTCGGTAAAACCATCGGCATCATCGGCCTGGGCGCAATTGGCCAGCGGCTTGCAAATAGCTGCTATCACTTAGGCATGCAAGTTGTGGGCTATAATCGCAGCCCCAAACAGCTGCAGGCCGTCCAGCAATTAGAAACCGTCGATGAAGTTGTCGCGGCAGCCGATTTTGTGGTTCTTCTGTTACCCTTAACTGACGAAACTAAGGGGATCATCGGTACGAATCAGTTTCGATTAATGCGGCAAAACGCCATTCTCCTGAACTTTGGCCGCGGTGAACTGGTTGATAATCAAGCAGCCATTACCGCGCTGGATCAGGGACAATTTCAGCAGTACATCACTGATTTCCCAGCCAAGGAACTGAAGGACCAAAAACACGTGATCACGTTACCGCACCTAGGTGGCAATACCGTGGAAGCACTGTCTAAAAGTGCTAACTTAACACTGCAAAACACCCGGGATTTTCTGGAAACCGGGATTATTCGGTCTTCCGTTAACTTTCCAACCGCCGACTTACCTTTTAACAGTCCTTACCGGCTAACCATTTTCTTCAGATCACGAACCTCATTTTGGAATGACGTTGCTACTATTCTGAGCCAGTACCACGTATCAACACTTGAAATGATCAGTAATATTCGCAATGATTACGGCTATATGCTAGTCAACGTTGCCCCGTCACCTGATTCTTTTAACGCACGTCAAACGACACAGCTTTTGGCTGACCTTAGACACATTGACGGCACCTTACGCGTTCGGCTTTTAAACAATCCGTCGCAGGTGATCCCCGACTTGAATTCTTAAGAATACCCAAGCCCTGATCACCAAGATTGACCAAGCCATCAAAACTTCGGTAAACTAAAAGATAGTCCCTGACTACGTTATAAGGAGCGCCTATGAATACTCAAACCATCATGACACTCATCGATCAATACGGTTACCTGGCAATCGTTTTCTTAATTGCTCTGGAAAACGTGTTTCCACCCATCCCTTCCGAAGTCGTGCTTACTTTTACCGGCTTTTTAACCCTGACCAGTCATCTGACCGTCTGGGGGGCCATTCTAGCTGCCACAGCGGGTTCGATACTTGGCGCCATCATCTTGTACGGCGTTGGCCGGCTGGTCTCTGTGGAACGGTTGGACCGCTTCGTTGAGACCCGTATGGGCCGTTTGCTTCGCTTAAAACAGGCAGACATTGAACGTGCCGGCAACTTCTTTAATCGACGCGGCAACGTTGCTATTTTTTACGGCCGATTTGTTCCGGTAGTACGCAGTCTGATCTCCATTCCAGCAGGGATGGCTGAATATCCTTTCTGGTCGTTTGTTAGCTTATCAACGCTGGGAACCCTGATCTGGAACACCGTGCTGATCACCGCTGGCAGACTAGCTGGTACTCACTGGAAAGTCGTCTTAGGCTGGTTTGAAGAAGCTTCCGTAGTTATCATAGTGGCTGTCATCGTCGTCTCCTTATTGGGATTCATTTACTACTACCGGAAAAAACGTCATCCTTAAATTAAAAGAACTTGTATATTAACTCTACATTGACAAAAACACCATCCCGATAAAATTATCGGAATGGTGTTTTGAGTGTTATATTCTGGGATCTACCGAGTTGTGTCACAGCCTTTTAATTTTTCTGTGCCTAATTGAAACTTAAACGATTTCCAAATGAAGCTGCTCGCTTTTAACCCAATCAACCGCAACCAGCAACCGGTATACGACAAGTGAGATAACTGCTGGTGCCAAAACTGCCATGACCATGTAGGCAATGAACATTGGCATACTGCTTGACGCCAAGTTGATCGGCGCAATCAGTGAATTTAGCCCCAAGCCACCAAGTGTAAAGGGCACTTTAAAGCCAAAGAAGACGGTTGCCAGCGGTGCACAAACCCCGGCAGCAATAAAGGATGGAATTGCCAAACGCGGATTCTTCAACAAATTCGGAAATTGTACCTTAGGTGTGATAATTCCTTGAGCGATGTTAGCTCCAAGTTCGTTTTGCCGCCACGAGATAGCTGTAAAGCCAACGAATTGGGCGGTAGTACCAACCAAAGCCGCACCGGCTGCTAAAGGTGACAGCATAACGGCAACTGACAGCGCGGCCGACGATGCCGGCGTCATCAAAAACAGTGACCAGGCAAGTGAAACACAAACGGAACCAACAACGGGGTTAACCTGCATTGATTGGGCAATGAAGGCACTCATCCAGTTCAAAGCGGGCGTGGTAACACTGGCGAGTCCAAGACCGGCAATCGACCCGACCAAAGTCGCTGCTAATGGTACTAGCATCATATCCAGCGGCGTTTTACCAGTTAAATACTTCCCAACCAATACGGCAACCAGCCCGGCTGCAACGGCACTGATGGGTTGCCCAGTGGTGAAGATCCCTGATTGAGCCGCCTCAACCATTTGATTTCCGGTTGCGGTCGCAGCGTGCATTGACGCCCCTGTGAAGTAAACCGCATTAGCACCGACAGTCGATGAAATCATGGCGCTAAAGAGTACCAGTGTGTTGACCCTCATTTGTGACGCAATTGCGGCACCAAATGCGGGTGCCAGTAACCATTGGGCAATGGAGCCGACTTGATATAAAGCTGTCCAATGAACAAAGTTAGCAATCGACTGTGTCAACAGCCCAATCCCTAACATGACCAAAACGGCGTTTGAAACGCCAGCTGAAACCTTATAAACATAATCCATCACTGACATTTTTTCCTCAGTGTCAGTTGCTGCTTGTGTACTTTCCATATGTATGACCTCTCTTTTTGCTGCTCTCTATGAGAACTATGTAGTAAAATTAGAAAGCAATTAAAATATTAATGCTCCTATTAAACCATCAGTATAAGAATATATCAATGGTTTTCACAGCAATTTTTAACTTTGTTATCATAATCTGGCTTATCCGGTCTCAGCGTGACCTAAATATGTCCAAAAAAACAACGCCATCTTGAAATCAAGATGGCGTTGTTTGGCGTCTGCGAGTTCTCTAAACTCCCCTGTCACTATGCTTATTTCACGTTCTGACGATACTTCGTCGGTGAAACGCCCGTGTACTTCTTAAACGACGTTGAAAAATAATAGATGTTTTGAAACCCAACATTCAGCGCAATATCTTCTACCGAGGCATCCGTATTTAAAAGCCATTGAGCTGCTTCTTCCATCCGGTACTGCATCAAAAACTCCGCTGGCGATAGCCCAATCGTTTGTCGTAGCACCCGCACAATATAGTTGGGCCGCGCATCAAAGTGCTCACTTAACGTAGCAGCGGTAATCTTCTGATTGAAATTATTTTTCAAAAATTTCTGAATTGCCAAAGAAAGCTGAGTCAGCTCATTTTTGGCATTGTCCTGCGTTTGCAGACAAGCCAATAGTTTAATGAAAATTTCCTGGGATTCAAAAAATTGTTTAGAATTGCAATTTAGTTCTTTGGAGACCAATTGGTCCACCATGGGGTAGACCTTCTCGGGCTCATCGATCAAACGCTGCTGCATTAAAAACAACGTCTGTACCGGTACCGGCGGATGAAGCATTAACGTTTTCATGGAATTCTTTGCTGGTGTTAATGATGATTGTACGTGCCAGTCGCCAGCAACATAGGCGTATATCCAGTCTAGCTTTACTGTCTCTTCATCAGACCACCACACGTATTTATGATATCCTGGCGTCATAATGAAGATCTCGCCTTCATCAACCTGCTGTTCAACGCCATCCTGCACGATAGTGAGGCGTCCTTTGCGTACGAAAGCGAACACAAAGTACTCTAAGTGGACCTGTTTCACTTTATTGCCATCAGGCTGAAGTTCAACCCGGCGCCCCTCAACAAAAGTTGGTAATGGCAGACAAGACAGCGAAATATATGCAGTCTGTGCCATACTCCGTTCCTCCTAACCGTATTCGCATTCTTTGAAATTATCCGACATGTGTTGTCATAGATTTATAAAAACTCCACCTTTATTCTAACAATATCAGGTACGTTATAACAATAAAAAAGTGTTACTAAATCCGTTATTTTTTCAGGATTAGTAACACTTTTTTATAATTATTACTTTTTAATAAATTCACTAATCAACTTTTGAACTGCCTGATTATCAGCCGGCTGACCAACCGTAATTCTTAACCAATCATGACCTAGACCGGTACGCACAAGGTAACCATTTTGAAGGAGCTTTTGACTAAGTTCCGCCGCGTGATCAACCTTAAAAAAGACAAAATTGGTTTGTGACGGATAACTCATTAAGCCGTGCTCTTCGAAAAAGTCCATCCACTTCTGACGCTCATCAGCAACCGTTTTGACGACCCGTCGAACAAATTGCTGATCAGAATAGGCCGCATCCGCTGCAATTTCTGCAAACGTGCTTAGATTGTACGGCAAGCGTACCGTTTGCAGTATTTTTGCCAGCTGAGGCGCAACTACTGCAAAGCCGACCCGAAAGTTGGCTAAACCGTATACTTTGGAGAACGTCCGCAAAACCACTAAATTATCGTATTTTGGCAACAGGTCAACCACTGAAGTCTGCTTCTCAGCCGTTACAAAATCAATGTATGCTTCATCGACGATCACCGTGACCGAACTTGGCACTTTCGCCATAAAGGCTGCAATGGCTTGGTGAGTGACATACGTTCCCGTTGGGTTATTAGGATTACACAGCCAAACCATTTCAGTTGCCGGTGTGATTGCTGCCAGAATGCCACTTAAATCAGTCGTCCCAGAAGCGTCTACCGGCACATCAACCATTTTGGCACCCTCAATCTTAGCGTGAAGGGCATATTCAGAAAAAGTCGGCTGGGTTAAGATCACCTCATTACCAGGTGAAAGCAGCGTTCGGGACAATAACTGGATAATTTCGTCCAACCCGTCACCGAAAACTAACGCCTCCGGATCAACGTTCAGACCGTTGGCAATTGCCTGCCGCAAACTGGTTACTTCACTGTCCGGATAACGATTAGCATCCTTAACGCCCCAGTCCATGATTGCCTGCGCAACTTTAGGGGAAGTTCCCCACGCATTTTCGTTTGCTGACAGGCGGACTAGTTTGGTTAATCCCTGCTCTTTTTTCATTTCTGCAATTGTCTTTTCCGGAATGTACGGCTTCAGTTTTTCAATCGTTTTTTTGACCATTCGCGTTCCTCCTAAAGATCTTTAATATCCCGGCGTTCCTTAGTTTTACTCATCAGGCCTTCACGTTCAGCAAGCTCCCGTTTGATCTGATCAACACTGATGCCGCGGTCAGCCATAAGGACCAGCACGTGATAAGCCAGGTCAGCAACTTCGTAAACAAATTCATCGTCGCTATCGTTCTTAGCTGCCACAACGACTTCCGTCGACTCTTCGCCGACCTTCTTCAAGATTTTGTCCAAGCCCTTTGTGAACAAATAATCGGTATATGACCCCTTTTTAGGATTCTTTTTACGGTCTAAAATCAATTGATAAAGTTCATCTAAGTCTTGCATATTATTTTCCTCCTGCTGAATGAGTTTCAATATCACGATAGAAGCAGCTGGTATGGCCCGTGTGACACGCTGGGCCGGCTGGATCAACACGCACTAATAAGGTATCTTCATCACAATCGATCTGGATGGCCACGATCTCCTGTGTATTCCCACTGGTTTCACCTTTGTGCCAAAGTTCTTGCCGACTGCGAGACCAGAACCAAGTTTGGTTCGTTTCCAAGCTTAACTGGTAACTTTTTTCGTTCATATAAGCCAGCATCAAAACCTGCTTTGTTTTATCATCCACAACGATGGTCGGTACAAGGCCATCCGCGTATTTATCAAAATCTGGTACCAACGTCATCGTACTGTCACTCCATCCTTTTTTAACGCCGCCTTAACGTCCGGAATCGTAAACTCACCAAAGTGAAATACTGAGGCTGCTAAGGCTGCATCAACATCCGTTTGTTTAAAAACATCGTTGAAATCCGTAATCTTGCCGCAGCCGCCCGACGCGATAATTGGCACACGCACAGCTGCTGTCAGGGCTTGATATAGCGGAATGTCAAAGCCGCTCTTAGTGCCGTCTTTATCCATGCTGGTCACCATCAGCTCGCCAGCACCGGCTGCCACACCCTGTTTGGCCCATTCGATCACGTCTAAGTCGGTCGCCTCACGGCCGCCATTGACGTAAACCGTGTAGCGCTGCTTTTTAGGATCCCACTTACTGTCGATCGCCAGGACAATGCACTGTGCGCCAAATTTTTCGGCTCCTGCGGAAATCAGTGACGGATCACGAACGGCCGCCGAATTCACAGCAACCTTATCCGCGCCAGCCTTCAGCAGCCGTTGCATATCGTCAACGCTATGAATACCACCGCCCACAGTCAGCGGCATGAAAACTTGACCGGCAACTTTTTCAATGGTATCCACAATGGCAGGCCGCTTTTCGTTAGTTGCCGTGATGTCTAAAAAGACCAGCTCGTCGGCACCCTGTTTTTCATAAGCGGCCGCAATCGCCACCGGATCGCCGACATCGGTTAAATGAACAAAGTTAACGCCCTTTTTGACCCGGCCATGATCAACGTCCAGGCAGGGAATAATTCGTTTAGCTAGCATCGGCTGACACCTCCGCCAACGTTTTTAACGGTAGATCACCGGTTGCCATTGCCCGGCCGACGATAGCTGATTGAATACCATCATCAGCAAGACGCTTCAAATCGGCAACCGTTGTAACACCGCCAGAAGCAATCACTTGGGTGGTTGGAAAGGCCCGTTGCAGCTCACCTAACAGCTTAACGTTCGGGCCGCTTAGCGTACCGTCCTTGGTAATATCCGTTACCACAAAATTCACCACGCCAACCGCGATCATGGAAGTCATCAGCGTACTCATGGCCACATCGCTTTCTTCGAGCCAGCCGGAAATGGCCACCTTGCCATCTTTGCCATCGATACCAACAACGATTTGGTCGTTGCCAAACTGCTTGACGGCTTCCTGGACCAACTTAGGATCAGTGAGGGCCGCGGAACCCAGAATCACCCTCGAAACGCCGCTGGTCAGGTAGCCATTGATTTGCGCTAATGTTCGGATACCGCCGCCCACTTCAACTTTTAAACCGGTTTCCGCACAGATCTGTTTGATAAGATCCCGGTTGACTGGCCGGCCGCTCTTAGCGCCGTCTAGATCAACCAAGTGAAGCCGTTTTAAACCAGCCGCTTCGATCTGCTTCGCCTGGGCTAGCGGATCTTGTGAAATCACGGTCGTCTGCTCAAAGTCGCCCTGATACAGGCGCACACTTTGCTGATTTCTTAAATCAATTGCGGGAATAATTTCCATTAGATACCAACTCCTTAAACGCGGCCAAGCCGTTTAACCCGATTCGGCCGCTCTTCTCTGGGTGAAATTGCATACCGATCACGTTTTGATTACGCACGATACTCGGCATCTTGATGCCATAATCGTTTTCCGCCAAAATGTACTGCGGCTTAGTTTTGACGTAGTAAGAATGAACAAAATAGGTCGCTTGCTGATCAAAACCATCCGCAATCGGATCTGACTGCGTCACTTGGTTTTGATCCCAGCCCATGTGCGGTACCTTAACGCCGAGATTTTCGGGAATCGCAACGACTTCTCCGGGAATCAATCCCAGCCCGGCCGTTTCACCGAATTCAAAGCTGCGGTCAAACAGCAGCTGCATTCCCAAGCAGATTCCCAAAATGGGCATCCCGCTTTGGGCAGCGTCTTTAAGAACCGGGATCAGCTCACGTGCTTTCAACGCCTCAACCGCCTTGCCAAACGCACCGACCCCTGGCAGGATCAACCCGTCAGCCTTCAAAATCACGTCTGGGTCAGCTGACAGCGTATTGGGAATGGCCAGAAAGTCCATGGCTTTTTTGACGTTTCTGGTGTTCCCCGTGTCGTAATCAATAATCGCAATCATCAAATCACTCCCTTAGTCGACGGCACTCCTTTGATCTCCGGATTAATGGTCACTGCTGCTCGAAGTGCCCGACCTAATGCCTTAAATAACGTTTCAATTTTATGGTGGGTGTTTCTGCCGTATAAGACTTCTGCATGCAGGTTTAATTCAGCGTTAAACGCGAAGGCCTGAAAGAAGTCTTCAGTCACTTCGGTATCGTAATCGCCCAGCTTAGGATTCGTCAGTTCAGCTTTAAACACGAGGTAGCTGCGTCCGGACAAATCAATGACGACCCGGCTTAAGGTTTCGTCTAAGGGGATCAGCGCCGAACCGAAACGTTCAATGCCGACCTTGTCGCCTAAAGCTTGCTTCAACGCCATGCCTAAAGCAATACCGACGTCTTCAGTCGTGTGGTGCGGATCAACGTTTAAATCACCATGGGCCTTAACAATCAGGCCAAACCGGCCGTGACGGGCAAAGGCATCCAGCATATGATCCAGAAAGCCGATCCCGGTATCAATACTGATCGTATCGTAATTATCTAAGTTCAAACTAAGCTCAATTTGAGTTTCGTTAGTGTTACGTTTAACCGTTGCTTCTCTCATTGTGGGCCTCCCTAGTTAAACCGTGATTCAACGGCACGTGCGTGGGCTTCAAGGCCTTCAACCCGTGCAAGCGTCGTAATGGCCTTTTCTTCCTTCTTCAAGGCTTCCCTTGAGTAAGTCACAAACTGCGTCCGCTTAACAAAGTCGGAAACCCCCAGTGGCGAGAAGAACCGTGCAGTTCCGCCAGTTGGCAAAATGTGGTTAGGACCCGCAACATAGTCGCCCACGGGTTCTGACGCATTGAAGCCCAAGAAGACGGAACCGGCATTCTTAATTTGATTGAGATACTGCATAGCATCTTCCAGCTCAATCTCCAAGTGTTCCGGTGCAATGGCGTTCATGACGGTGAAGGCCTCATCAATATCATCAACGACCGCAATAAAGCCCTTGTTTTTGACCGCGGCACTGGCAATTTCTTCACGTGGTAAGGTCTTGACCTGACGATCCATTTCATCGCTGACAGCTTGGGCAAACTTTTCACTAGGTGTGACCATCATTGGCCGCGCCATCTTGTCGTGTTCAGCTTGAGAAAGCAAGTCAGCCGCGACTTCTTTTGGATTGGCAGAATCATCCGCGATCACCCCAATTTCTGATGGACCAGCGATCATATCGATATCGACCTGACCAAAGACCTGTTTCTTGGCCACAGCAACGAAGATGTTACCAGGACCCGTAATCTTATCCACTCGCGGAATGCTTTCGGTCCCGTATGCCAAAGCAGCAATGGCTTGGGCACCGCCAACTTGGTAAATTTCATCAATACCGGCAATCTTGGCGGCAGCTAATACGGCTTGGCCAATCCCGTCTTTTTGCGGCGGTGTCACCATGACGATCTTGCCGACGCCAGCGAGCTTGGCTGGGATCACGTTCATCAGGATAGATGATGGATAAGCGGCAGTGCCACCGGGAACGTATAGGCCCACAGCAGCTAACGGTGTAATCTTTTCACCCCGGACAACACCTTTTTGCTCAGCATCAACAAAACCGTTTTGAATCTCCTTCTTGTGGTAACTGACAATATTGTTCTTAGCTAGATTCAAAGCGTCGAGTAAGTCCTGATCGGCGTTTTCATAAGCATTGTCAATGTCTTTTTGCGGTACGCGCAGGTCGTCCAGCTCAACCTTATCGAACTTACGGCTGTATTCCTTTAAAGCTTTGTCACCATTTTTAATGACGTTTGCAATAATTTCTGAAACGGTTGCTTCAACTTCTGGCTGATTGGCTTGCTGATCAGTTTGACGGTCCACTTGTTTGAGTAATTCATCTAAAGTTTGGTTTTTTAAAATTTTCATTATTCCTTCACTCCTAATTTATTTTTGGCTTGCTGTAAGTTTTCGACTAACGTTCTGATTTCTGAATGATACTGCTTCAAGGCGAGCCGGTTCACTACCAGCTGGGTACTTACCGGTTGCAGTTCCGCGTAGACGTGCAAATTATTTTCACGCAGCGTGGTCCCGGTCTCAGTAATATCCACGATGGCGTCCGCTAAGCCAATCAACGGTGCCAGCTCCACCGAGCCTTCGATCCGAATGATCTCAACATCTTCACCGATACTTTGAAAATACCGTTTGGTAATATTGGGATACTTCGTTGCGATGATCTTTCGGCGAACTTGCTGAGGATCAAAGTCACTGGTAGATGCCAGAACAAATCGGCAGCGGCCAACACCCAGGTCGAGCATCGCGTACTGGGTATTATTCTGTTCTGCTAAAATATCGCTGCCGACGATTCCCAAATGAACGGATCCGCTATTGAGATAGGTGAGTACGTCCGGGCCTTTAACTAAAATCGTTTCGTAAACCGGATCTTCGTCAAAAATCAACCGCCGTCCCTTATTCCGAATGCCGCTGCAGTCAATACCGCTAGCTTCCAGCAAGGGGACAACTTGTTTTTCCACCCGGCCCTTGGTTAAAGCAATTTTAATTGGCATTTACTCACCTTCTTTCGTTAAATCTAACAGCTGCTGATTATTGCTAACGGCGATCCGGTTAGCTTCTTCGCGACTATCAGCCAGGCAAAGGGTGCTGTTAGGCGTCTGCTTCAGGACTGTTTCAGCTTCCTGCCACTGATCCGAATTAAAGTAGATCAACGTTTGCTTCGACTGCTTTGGCAGCGGCACCCGGTCTGCCAGCGCGTCAACGTCAAACGCGAGGCCAACGGCTGGTTCTTTGATCTGCTGGAAACTGGTCAGCAGATCATCATAACGGCCACCGCTAAATAGGTAATCCGATGCGTTTTGCGTATAACCGCGGAACGCCATGCCGGTGTAATAACTCTGCGGTGACGGAATACTCAGGTCAAGCACCACTCGCTGTTCCGGTGCCATTTGTTTAATAAACTGATTAACGGCATTCAGGCTTTTGATCACCGTCTGCACTTGCGGGATCTTCGGCAGCTTCTGAACCACTTTGATCACCGTATCGAAATCGCCGAACAGCCAAGGCCATTCGCTTAAGAACTCGCCAAATTCGGTATCTGCTAATAATTCCGAAATTTGGTTGTAGACGGTTAAGTCCTTAGCAAACAGCGCTTGCTTGAGTGCTATCTTAGTCGGTTGGGGCACTGGCAGGGCTGCTAAGACCCCTTCCACGAATCTGGCATCACTCAGTTCCAAGGTCATCTCTTTAATCCCGTTAGCCTGGCAACCAGCCAGTGCAATGGTCAAGCACTCCAGTTCACCTTTGAGGCTGCTGTATCCGACTAATTCAATGCCAGCTTGCGTGACCTGGTTATAGCTACCGGACAACTGCTTTTTCACCCGGAAAACGTCGCCGCCGTAGTACCACTTAACCGGTAGCTCAACTCCCGTCGTACTCATCATCCGTGCTACCGGTAACGTCAAGTCAGGTCGTAATACCAACGCTTCTCCCTGTTCATCAAGCAGCTGATAGGGCCGGTAATTGTCCAGGTTCAACGGTTTAAAAACGTCAGCGTATTCAAGGATCGGTGTCGTCAGCTTGGTGAAGCCACGCTGCTTGAAGATTGAAAACAGCTGGGTTGAAATGTTTTCCTTAACGGCCGCTCGCGGACCAAATTCATCCCGCGTTCCGTTGGGTAAATTTCGATTTTTTATCATGTTGCTCTCCTTCCTGATCAAACAAAAAGTCCTCGCAAACTAACTTAGTTAGTTTACGAGGACGATTTCATCGCGGTTCCACCTCAATTTGTCGCCACCTCACGATGACGGCCTTACGTTGCCAATAACTAGTCGTTGAAGAAACTTCAAGAACAGTTAAGGTAACCCTGATAACGCTAAACATGCGGAGCAGCTTACTTTGATTCAGCTGATCAGTTCATAGAGGTGTTTCGTTGTCCCAATCACCTGGATTCCATCAGCCCAAGCTCTCTTCGCATTGGTGTTCAACTACTTTTTCTAATCACAACTTATTTTGTCATTCAGTTTTAATTGTTGTATATAATTTAACACCAAATTCTAATTTGTCAACGCAATTTCTCATTATTTTGGGCATCACGTTTTAAGCAACTGCCCTTCTGCCCAATGCAGCAAGTCTCCTGACCATTAAATTATTTTTTATTTATCATAGCCATTAACGTATGATAACCGTGGCCCACCTCTTTAATACTATGGGCATCACTGCCGTAAACCAGTGGGATCTGCATTTGCTGTGCCTGCTTGAGGATCTCCCAATCCGGATAAGTCTCGTTGCAAAATTCCTTGTAAAGGCCGGCAGCATTGTAATCAAGCTCATCACCCCGCCGTTTTACAGCCTGCAGTAATGCCGTGATCACCTTTTGAGTCTCGTTATCATAAGTACGCGGCAGCCCAAAGTAATCCTGGAACTTTTTGATCAGTGTAATATGCCCGATTCGCTTAGGCCCATACGGTCCCAGATCCGCGTCAACAGCTTCGATCAGCGCTTTAAAGTACTGGCGGTAAAGGGCTTGGCCGTCCGCGGCTTGCGTTAACAACCCCTTTTTAAAGTCCGCCAAAGTATCATCGACACACCAGAACTGATCGTCAGTTCCCCGCATAAAATGAACCGAGAGCACACTATCCGTTGTCTGCGGGCCATATTCGTTTAGGAAATCCCGTGTCCACTGCACGTGATCGGGCAAGAAGTCTACTTCAAAGCCAACGTTGATGTGAATTTGCGACCCGTATTTCACCTGCATCTGCCGTACCTTCTTGAAGTAAGCCGGCAGATCATCCATTGCCATTGACGCTTCAGTATACCCCGTTTCCAGTCCGGCATACTCTTTTCTGAAGGCCGGCGGCATCGGTGCGTGTTCCGTAATACTGTAGCTTTTAAAGCCCAGCCGAATCGCCTTTTGAATCATTAACTCCACGTCATCACCACTGCCATGGGGACAGAATTCCGTGTGTGAATGTCCGTCTTGTTTCAGCATCAAATTCCCCCTTCGTTTTAATTGTTCTAGTTGTAACATATTTTGTCATCAATGTTGTGCTTTACTCCTTCATTTGTAAAAAGGCCTGCCAGTAAGGTTAAAATCCAGCCGCCATTACCAGTAAACTGTGACATTTTCAAAGAATACTTGCTATAATGAGTTAGATTATCTCACTGTTTTATCATTTTAAAAAATTCCCAACAGTCACTCAATTAAAGGAGGCACTATTTTGGGACTCACAAAACCCTTTCTCGATAAAATAAGTACTGACACCGTTCGTGGCCCGTTAAACCTGATTACTGACGTACCCGGTGTTTCAGTCGGTCAAACAACTTTCAATAGCGGTACCCACCATACGGGTGTCACCGTTGTAAGGCCTACTAACGACAACGTCTTTTTAAAGAAGCTGCCAGCTGCCGCCCACGTGATCAACGGCTTTGGCAAAAGCACCGGTCTGGTTCAGATCAACGAACTGGGCACGCTGGAAACACCCATTGTGTTAACGAACACCTTCGCAGTCGGCAACGCAGAAACAGCCCTCGTTGAAGAAATGATGTCAGAAAATACGGCGATTGGCGACACCACCGGCACGGTCAATCCGGTGATCCTGGAATGCAATGACGGTGACATCAACGACATTCGCGATATTTTCATTACCAAAGAAGACGTCTCAAACACCCTGCATCACACGGGCAAATCATTTGATGAGGGCACCGTGGGCGCCGGCGTCGGCATGAGCTGCTACGACCTTAAGGGCGGGATTGGTTCCGCCAGCCGGGTCATCAAGATCGACGGCAAGCCCTTTACGATGGGCGCCCTGGTCCTGTCCAACTACGGTTTTCTGCGTGACCTCAATATTTATAACGTCCCGGTGGGTGAAAAATTAGACGCCTTTAACGCTGAAAAAAAGCAAAAAGAAAAGGGCAGTATCGTTACCGTTTTAGCAACCGATATCCCCTTTAATTCACGCCAACTGACCCGCATTGCTAAACGGGCCAGTGTCGGTATCACCCGGACTGGCGCGTTTATCGGTAACGGCAGCGGTGAAATCGTAGTCGCCTTTTCAACGGCTAACCGGGTGGCACACTATCCTAAGACCGAACTCACATCTCAAGCTGCCATCAGTGACGACAAAATCGACCGTTATTTCCGGATGACCGTTTCCGTAGTTGAAGAAGCCGTTTTGAGTGTGCTAACGCACGCCACCACAGTCACGGACCGTAAGGGTAAGCCTCGTCTGAGCCTTCACGATGCACTGCAGGCCTATCAGGACGAGCATCACGATCCCGACATCTCGCGTTTGCAATCCCAGCTGGGCCTTTAACCGATTTTAACGGCCCAATGTCGGGCGTCATACGCTTTTTTAAAGCGGGTCATACTCAGCCAGTAACGACCGTCAATGGGATCCGAAACGTGCAGCAGCTCACCAAAAAAGCCATCAACAAGCACCGCGTGATTATTGCTTAGTGCCTGACCAAATGAATATTGGCCCCATTCCGGGGTCTCAAAACCCACGGTGACGTACGCCACTATGGGCTTTTTTTGTTGTAATAAAGACGGCATCTCCTCAGCCGTCATCCCGCTCACGTCACTAACGGGCGCATAGTTTTTGCCCCATGATACTAACGGTACCGGAAAAATTGCTTCGAAGTGTCCGGCAACGTCTTGATCCGGCTCCCCGCCAAAACCATGATAGGGATTGTAATCCGCAGCCCTTGGCATCGTTTTTAAAAAGCTCAAGTAATCAAATTCAGTGGCGTAGCCCTTAACGTGCAAGCCTTCTAGTAAGGCCGCCGGTTCGCAGCCGTTTGGCATCTGCCACCAAAGCTGGTTGATGTTTTCCGCGTTTAAGTTAAGTGGCTGCTGACCCTTTTCAAGTGCCATATGCCACAAGTCAGGATCAAGGGTCACCGCATTCTTCAAGATATAACGGCCACTAGCTAACTGATAAAAATGCGCCCCCTGGTCATCGGTCACTTCTCGACTCACCGTTACGCCGGTCAGCGCATCTACATAAGCAATTGGTTGACCATCAGCAGCCACGATTGCCGTATGATCTTGAGTCACACAGCCGCTTTTTTGTTGAGGTTGGTGTGGCGCTAAGTCTAGCCGGCCTGCCATGAATTCACCTCATCGATCACAGCTTGAACCATTTTATTCGACTGACCGTTAAATAAGGTTGGCACTTTGTCCAAGTCAAAATATTTAACCCGCTTGGTTTCGTCGGTCACGTGATCCAGCGGTTTGCCGCCCGTTTGACGAACTAAATACAAGGCGGTGATAAGCTGTGTTTGGTCGCCGTTTGGATAAGTGTAAAAATCGTCATCAAATATCCGGAGTAACTTGAGGGGTTCGACTTCAATGCCTGCGTCTTCAAGATACTCTCGCTTACAGGTTTCGACATAGCTTTGGCCAAATTCCATGTAACCGCCAGGAAAGCTCCAGCCGCCAGTATCCGCCCGTTCCTGCAACAACAAGCGATTATGATCGTCTAAAAGTGCGCCGGCTGCCGTATTTAAAATCATCGGCCGATGCCCGACTAACGCTCTGATTTCGTGAATATAGTCCGCCATAAAACCACCCTTTCCACTTAAGTGTTCGGTTTTATTATAGCAGTTAGCTGCTCGCCTGTATCTTCCTCAGCCAGGCTTTTAAAGATGTAGCCGAATCCGCGGACCGTCTTTAACCACTGGGGATGCTTGGCGTCGTCTTCAATGAGTTTACGCAGCTTGCTGATATGTGAATCGATGGAACGCAACGTGGAATCCCGGCCATTACGCCAAACACCCTCAGCAATCTGAGCACGTGTCAGAACAACGTTTTCGTGTTGCATAAAATAAACCAGCAACCGAAAATCAACGGGACCCATCGTGAGCTTCCGTCCGTTCACTGTGATCATATAGTGCTGAAAATCCACTTGAAGCTGCCCCGTGTTTAAAACTTCACGGTTCTCCTCATGCGGTTGATAATAGCGCCAAATCCGCTGTTGAATCCGCGCTTTCAGTTCACGATCAGCCATCTCTAACGATAACAATTCGTCAAAGTGAAAGCGGCCAAAAATATCACAGACCACGGCTAACGCCAATTTTTTACGGTGAATGGCTAGCAACGGCCCGCGAAACTGCTGACGCATTAAAAAGAGGGTCTCGTTGCGGTGACCAAAAGCAAAAAAGTGGTCTAAATCCAAAATCATCAACGTTTGACTATCGCGATTTAATAAGAAGTCTGGCAAATAAGTCGGACTGCTAATGACTTGCCAGTCGGTCATCATCTGTTTCAGTCGTTTTAAGAGATTAGCGTTGTCACTAATCAGCAAGATGCTTTTTTCCATGAGACTTCCTCTCTTCTATTCAGTTTCTATCATAGTTATCCCACGTTTCTACGGTTAGCAAAACCCGTTTTACATAAACTTTACATGACCAATACATTAACTTTACGCTGGCATTTTATACTGACCTTGTGCTTAGGAATTAACCTTTCCCAACCACAATAATTTAAAAGGGGAACGTGCTCATGCATAAAAAACATTGATTTCCACGCTAGTTGCATTTAGTCTTGCCGGCTTACTATTAGGAGGCTGCAGTTCAAAATCAAGTCAGAAATCATCTTCTGACAGCACTAAAGCTGCCAAGGTCACCAAAGTGACGGCGGTTGGTTCAACCGCCCTTCAACCACTCGTTGAACAGGCAGCACAGGACTACCAGGCCTCAAACAAAAAAGTGAATCTCACCGTTCAAGGTGGCGGTTCCGGAACGGGTTTGAGCCAAGTTCAGCAAGGTGCCGTTCAAATTGGCAACTCTGACATCTTTGCGGAACAATCATCGGGTATTAAAGCTAACAAACTTGTCGATCACAAGGTAGCCGTTGTCGGGATGACCCCAGTTGTTAATCCCAGCACGGGTGTTACTAACATTTCAATGGCCCAGCTGCGTGACATCTTCACCGGTAAAATCACTAACTGGAAACAGGTTGGCGGTAAAGATCAAAAAATCTCCGTTATCAACCGTGCCCAAGGTTCTGGGACTCGGGCAACCTTTGAAAGTGCTGTGCTAGAAGGCAAAAAAGCCGTCACTTCTCAAGAACAAGATTCTAACGGTACCGTGCAAAAACTGGTTTCATCAACCCCGGGTGCCATCAGTTACTTGGCCTTCTCATACGTCAACGACAAGGTTAAAGCCCTTTCGATCGGTAACGTTAAACCAACTGATAAAAACGTCACAACTAACAAATGGACGATTTGGTCATATGAACATATGTACACCAAAGGTCAACCAAATAAAGCCACTGAAGGCTTCCTCAAATACATGAATTCGGGTAAAGTCCAAAACAGTCTCGTTCATAAACTTGGCTACATCAGCATTCACGACATGAAAGTCACCAAAAATGCCAAGAACGTTGTGACCAAATAATTAATTTAAACCAACCATAAGCGGAAAATCAGGTCACCACCGTCAGCCTTGATTTTCCGCTTATCTATGGCCCACCAGCACGAATTTCACCGTTCCTGCTGGCTTTGAAACCAGTGCATTGTAATATAGGGGGAATCCTTATGGATGAGATTCAAAAAAAGTTAACCGCACCTTCTAAAGCGTCCCGAGAAGACGTTACTGGTCGAATTATTAGCTACACCTGCATTGCCGCGATCATCATCTTGGTCATCAGTATTCTGTATTTCATTACCTCACGCGGTATTGCCACCTTTACAACCAACCACGTCAGCCTCTGGCAGTTTCTGTCCGGCAAGGAATGGAATCCCGGCACTTTAAATGCCAAGGGACAACCGCAAGTCGGTGCTTTGCCCATGATCGTAACGTCGTTTAGTGTCACCATTCTAGCGGCCTTGGTGGCCACCCCATTTGCCATTGCGGTGGCACTTTTCATGACTGACATTGCGCCTAAAAACGGCGCTAAGTTTCTTCAGCCGGTCATTGAACTGCTGGTCGGGATTCCATCAGTCGTCTATGGGTTCATCGGCTTGACCGTGGTTGTTCCTTTTATCCGCCACCTTTTTGGCGGAACCGGATCAGGAATACTAGCCGGGACCATCGTCTTATTTGTCATGGTCCTGCCGACGATCACATCCTTATCAGTGGATGCCTTGCGCGCTGTGCCCACGTACTTTCGCTCCGCTTCCCTAGCACTAGGCGCCACCCGGTTTCAGACCATTTATAAAGTTCTCCTGCGCGCTGCCATGCCGCGCTTATTGACCGCGGTTATTTTTGGGATGGCACGCGCCTTTGGGGAAGCACTGGCCGTTCAAATGGTCATCGGTAACGCCGTATTAATGCCTCGCAACTTAGTGACGCCAACATCAACCTTAACCAGCCAATTAACCACGAACATTGGTAACACCATCATGGGAACTTTGCCCAACAACGCACTCTGGTCGTTAGCACTGATTTTACTGTTAATGTCTTTAGTGTTTAACCTGCTGATCCGCTGCATTGGAAAACGAGGTGAAATTAAGTCATGACACCCAATCAGACCGACCGTATCGCCACTCAAGTGATTAATGTGTTAGTCCTCATCGTCGTCTTGATTTTAATGTTCTTACTAGGAGACATCATTCTAAACGGTTTTCCCCATATCAGTTGGCATTTTTTGACCTCGCCATCCAGTCCTTTCAGTGCTGGCGGTGGTATTCGTGACCAGCTGTTCAACTCACTTTATTTGCTGATTCTAACTCTGATCATCTCCTTCCCATTAGCCCTCGGATCAGCAATCTATTTGGCTGAATACGCTGGCAATAATTGGCGTACCGGCCTGATTCGAACCGCCATTGAAGTCTTAAGTTCACTGCCTTCCGTGGTCGTTGGCTTATTTGGCTATCTGCTATTCGTTATCCAGTTTCACCTTGGCTTTTCAATTCTCTCCGGTGCTATTGCCCTGACCTTTTTCAACCTGCCACTGTTAGTTCGCAGTATCGAAGGTTCCTTGCACGCCGTTCCAGACACTCAGCGTGAAGCCGGCATGGCACTGGGCCTTTCCAGCTGGCGAACAATTCGGAGCATTATTTTACCCGCTGCTTTACCGGGTATCCTAACCGGCATTATTCTAAGTGCCGGCCGGGTCTTTGGCGAAGCCGCAGCTTTGATCTATACAGCTGGTCAAAGTGCGCCGATCCTGAACTATGCGGATTGGAATCCAACTGACGGCAGCAGTTTTTTGAACCCCATGCGGCCAGCTGAAACTTTAGCCGTACACATTTGGAAGGTGAACACTGAAGGCGTCACGCCTGATGCTATCAGTATTTCAGCCGGTGCATCCGCCGTACTTATTATCGTTATTCTACTGTTTAACTTCGGTGCCCGGGCAATTGGTGCCCATATGTACAAAAAAATGACTGGAGGAAAGTGAGACGCCTATGCAAACCTATGATTTAAGTGACACCCATATTGTCACGCCCCCTGAAGAAATTGCGTTATCAACGCATCAGCTGCAAGTTTACTATGGCAATAATCGTCAAGCTTCCATGACTGATGCCAGCTTGAGCTTTCCCCGGTTCCAAATTACCGCGCTCATTGGTGCCTCTGGTTCGGGCAAATCAACTTATTTACGATCACTCAACCGGCTGAATGACCGGATTGCTCGGGTACAGGGCGAAATTATGTACCGTAACACGAATATCAACAGTCCGAAAATCAACGTTTATGAAGTTCGTAAACACATCGGCATGGTTTTTCAAAAACCTAACCCCTTCGCAAAATCCATCTCAGAAAACATTACTTTTGCACTTAAAGCAGCCGGTATCACTGATCGGCGGGAACGCCATCAGCGGGTAGAAACGAGTTTAAAAGAGGCAGCCTTATGGGATGAGGTTAAAGATGATTTAAATAAAAGTGCACTGGCCTTATCTGGCGGTCAGCAACAACGCTTATGCATTGCTCGCGCCATTGCAATGAAACCGGATATTTTGCTGCTTGACGAGCCAGCCAGCGCACTAGACCCAATTTCAACGACCAAACTAGAAGTGACGCTTAAAGCACTGACCCAAAAATACACCATCATTATTGTGACCCATAATATGCAGCAGGCTTCCCGAATCAGTGCCTACACCGCCTTTTTTCATCTGGGACACGTCACCGAATATGACCAAACCGAAAAGATTTTTCAGACCCCCAAAATTCAGGCAACCCACGACTACGTTACCGGTAACTTCGGTTAAGAAAGGACGACCAGGCCTATGACAGCCATTCTTAAAACGAGAGATGTCCACCTCTCTTACGCCAAACAGGAAACTTTACACGGTGTTAACTTAGACTTTGATGACCACAGTATCACCGCACTCATTGGACCATCAGGATGCGGAAAATCGACCTTCTTGCGCTGCTTAAACCGCATGAATGATTTAATCCCTAAAACAACGGTAACCGGTAGTTTTCAGTTCCACGGCAAAGACATCTACGCGCCGACAACTAACTTGGTTGAATTACGTAAACAAATTGGGATGGTCTTCCAGCAACCTAACCCATTTCCATTTTCCGTCTATGAAAACGTGACTTATGGCTTAAAACTAGCGGGTCATACCAACCGTCACTATTTGGATGAACAAGTTGAACGGGCGCTCAAACAGGCGGCTGTTTGGGACGAAACTAAAGATGCCCTCAATAAAAATGCCATGTCGTTTTCTGGTGGACAGCAGCAACGAATCTGTATTGCCCGTTTATTAGCGGTACAGCCAGACATCATTCTGCTAGACGAACCAACTAGTGCCCTCGACCCCATTTCTAGCGCCCAGATTGAAACGACTCTGCTGGCACTCAAAAAGACGTACTGCATCATCATTGTGACGCATAATCTGCAGCAGGCCTCACGAATAGCTGATCGCACCGCCTTCATGTTAAACGGCAACCTTATAGAAGATGACCTTACCAGCAAAATGTTCACCAAGCCCGCAAATCAGGCCACCAGTGATTATCTCAACGGTAAATTCGGTTAGGAGTGAATAGAAATAAACAATCTTTTTTCAATTGAGCTTAAGAAGCTTTACTCAGTTTTTAATCAAATGGGCAATGCTGTTAGTCAGCAGATCGAACAGGCTACCGAATCTTACATTAATCATGATAAAGTGGCTGCTCAAGCACTCGTTCAGCAGGATAATTCGATCAATGGTAACGAAGTTGATCTCGAAAAGCAGGCGCTCACTTTGATGACACTGCAGCAGCCCGTTGCTGATGACTTTCGTAACGTGATTACGATTTTGAAGGCAAGTTCAGACTTGGAACGTATCGGCGATCATGCGACTGGCATTGCGTTAGAAACTATCCGGGTTAAAGGTTCCCACCGTAATCAGGCACTTGAAGCAAAGATTGAAACACTCACTAAGACGATTCGTCTAATGCTCAAGGAAGCTTTAGCTGCCTTCCAAAGTATTGATATGAAGCAGGCACACGCAGTAGCCAGTCAGGACCAAGACGTTGATGCCACATTTGACGAGATTCGCCGTGACATCACCAAAACAATTGAAGCAGATCCTGCCGTAGCTGAGGCTGGGGCAAGTTATCTCATGGTCACCAAGCTACTGGAACGCATTGGTGATCGAATCGTTAATTTAGCCGAAGAAATGGTTTACAACCAAACGGGTGACATTGTGGAATTGAATCAAGGCCGTTTACACCCTAATGAATGAAAAAGGTTGCGCATCATCTTTCAATATCAGTTAGAAAAAGGATCAATGTCCTGCCTCTGCGTAAATAAAAGTCAATAATTAAAAATTATTTTTACCCACGCAAACAGCGTCAGAATAGTAATTATAGAACTGTTGTTTCCATAATTACTAGATAATTTCAAGTAACGGTGATTGAAGCCCTTGCTATTCCAACAAATTGATGGTAAGCTCTTAAGTAATGTATTTAATACTTCGAAATTTTGGTACGACGTTCGTAAGAATGAATTCCGGGTTTCTAAAGTTTCAGATACACAAATATATTGC
Organism: Secundilactobacillus pentosiphilus; assembly: GCF_002217985.1. Lineage (GTDB taxonomy): Bacteria > Bacillota > Bacilli > Lactobacillales > Lactobacillaceae > Secundilactobacillus > Secundilactobacillus pentosiphilus. The sequence continues at coordinate 11,786 of NZ_BCMI01000025.1, read as the reverse complement.
GCTATGCGCTCGGAGGTTTCACTCTTATGGAACAAGGTACTGTAAAATGGTTTAACGGCGACAAAGGTTACGGCTTCATCACTTTGGAAAACGGTTCAGACGTTTTCGTTCACTTCTCAGCTATCAATGCTGATGGTTACAAGACTCTTGAAGAAGGTCAACATGTAACCTTAGACGTAGAACAAGGCGACCGCGGCCCACAAGCAGCCAACGTTACTGTTGCTTAATACGTTTAAACCTTAATAAAAGAACCCATCGATTTGATCGGTGGGTTCTTTTTTGTCGTTTTTAGTCATTTTCTTTAATTTGATAACTGCTCTTATCGTGACCATCAATCACATCGGTATGCTGTTCGGCCGCTTAATCCAAGAACTGTTATTCGTATAAATCCGGCCGACGGTCAGCAAAAACCGGCATTAAGCCCCGTGCTTTGTCCGTTGCGCTAATATCAATGGTCACCGTTTTCAGTTCTTCATCATGACCAAGGCATACCACATTATTACCAAGTGGATCGATGACTATTGAATTACCGCCAAAGTGGTTGTCGGGATCTGCACCCACACAGTTAACACCAACCACAAAGCTTTGATTTTCAATTGCCCGAGCAGCTAAAAGTTTGCGCCACTGCGAAATCCGTGAGGTTGGCCACTCAGCGGGTACAAAAATAATCCGGCTATCTGATAACGATAGCGTTCGAAGCCATTCAGGGAAGCGAATGTCATAACAAATAACGCTGGTAGCCGGTGTTCCCTTGATCTCAAACTGATCTTTGTGATCACCTGCAGTTAAGAAGTCGTTTTCGTGCATAAGGCCAAATAAGTGGACCTTGTCGTAGGTCGTCAGTAGCTGGCCCTTTTCGTCAATGACATACGTTGTATTAAAAAATTGGTTATCACGTTTGGTAGCCACTGAACCAGCATGGATCATAATATGGTACTTCTTAGCCAGCGCCTGGCAAACATGCAGCGTCTGAAGACCATTCACATCAGCAATATCCATCAGACGACTAAGGTTATAGCCGGTATTCCACATTTCTGGGAAAACAACGATATCCGCATGTTCAACTGCAGCTTGAGCAACAAATGATTCAATTCGAGAGAAATTCTCAGCAGGTTCTCCATAACTAATATTCATCTGTGCTAGTGAAATTGTAATTTTCATTCCAACGCCTCCATATTTTCGTTTTAAGTATAATACTGATGGTGCTACTATCAAATACCTGAATTGGGTATTAATTTAAAATTATCAACAATACGTCATGGTTGCACATCACTTCATTATCCGGCACAATGAAAGAAATTACGTATGAAAGAGGTATTTGCAATGGACTCATTCACGGTTTATCTGGTTCGTCACGGCAGTACGATGTTAAACGGTTTTAACCGCATGCAGGGCTGGATCGATTCTGATTTGTCTGAAGAGGGAATCAGGCAAGCACAGCAAGCCGCTGAAAAGCTGCAGGGCATCACTTTGAACCGCGCCTTTTCCTCAGACTTAGGCCGAGCAGTCAGCACCCGTAATATTATTATAAATCAACTCCCCCAAGCACCCCAAGAAATTGAACAATTACAAGAATTTCGTGAAGTGAATTTTGGCTTTTTTGAGGGGCTGAACTCCGATGATATCTGGTCTGGTATTGCTGCTCCGTACGGTAAGCACAGTCAGGGCGACCTCATTGAAATTGGTGGCCTTAAAGAGGCCCGCGACGCCATGAAGCAAAGTGACCCTTCCCACATGGCAGAAGACTATGACGAGGTCATTTCACGCATTAGAGCGGGATTTCAAGTACTTCGCCAGCACTGTACCAGTCATGAATCAGTTTTAGTCGTCAGCCACGGCACGCTGATTCGCATGCTTGTTGACTATCTTGGCGTTGATACCACAGATAACTATCCCGGCAACGGCAGCATTACTGAGTTAACTATTTTCCCCGATCAAGTCGTTGTTGAAACCTATAATCAATAACCATGAAAATCATTTTCAACCAGCAAAGCCCAGATCACTGGATTTAAGGGATCTAATGGAATCTTTTTTTGCTTTGACTTGAAAACGGTTTCACTCTCCGCTAGACTAGAATTATGTTTAGGTTAAAGAAAACAACGAGGTGGGAATATCATGACAAAAATATTAGCAGTTAACGCAGGGAGCTCAACTTTAAAGTGGAAACTATTCTCCATGCCGGATGAAACAGTGATTGCCTCAGGTTTAGTGGATCGTCTAAACTTGCCCGGTTCGATATTTACAGTTAAACGCCCAGGGTACGATAAGTATCAAGTGACCCAAGATAATATCGATTATCGACTAGCAGCTGCGATGGTTCTTTCCCACTTGAAGGATGCGGGAATCGTGAAACACCTGCACGAAATTGCTGGCATTGGTCACCGTGTCGTTGGTGGCGGTGAGACCTTCTCGGACTCCGCGGTGGTTGACAAGGCTGTCTTGAATAAGATCCATAGTCTGACGCAGTATGCACCGCTGCATAACCCGATTGAAGCCCAGTACATTGAAATCTTCCAACAGTTACTGCCAGACGCACCCCAAGTTGCCGTCTTCGATACGTCGCTATACGCTAACATGCCCATGATCAATGCTTTGTACCCAATTCCTTATGAGTATTATAAAGAGTATGGTGCTCGTAAATACGGTGCCCACGGTACTAGCCACCGTTATGTTTCTAACCGGGCTGCCGAGCTGCTGGGCAAACCTTTAACAGATTTAAAGCTCATCACTTTACATTTAGGTTCAGGCTCTTCCATCACCGCTTTTGACCACGGTAAAGTCATTGATACTTCCATGGGCTTCACTCCGCTGGCTGGTGTCATGATGGGAACACGCTCGGGTGATGTTGACCCATCGCTAGTATCATTTCTTGCCGAAAAAATGGGACTTAAAATGGGTGAAATGATCGATATTTTGAACCAAAAATCTGGTTTATTGGGAATTTCTCAGCTGTCTCCCGATCAGCGTGATCTGGAAGCTGCCGAAGAGACAAATCCGCAAGCAAAATTGGCTTTGGACATGTACGTTAACCGAATCGTTCGCTACATTGGTTCTTACATTGCTGAGCTCAACGGACTAGATGCGTTAATCTTCACGGCTGGTTCAGGCGAAAATGGGATCGACATGCGCGCCCGAATTGCTGGCCAATTAAGTTACTTCGGTATCCAAGTTGACCATGACCGCAACCAAATCCGCGGTAAGGAACAGATCATTAGCCCTGATGGCAAGCCAGTAACCGTCATGGTTGTTCCAACGAACGAAGAATTAATGATCGTTCGGGATGTTCAACGACTAACCCAAAACTAGGTTTCTGTGATAAAAGACGTTAAATGTGCAAATTCAACCCCAAATGCCTATTCCGACAACCTTTGCCGGAATAGGCATTTTTTTGTAGTCTAAATCGCTACAATTGAAGCTTTGAGTTGTGTCGCGACACTTAAGCAAACGCAATGACTAACTAAACCATTGTTTGAAATACTAATTAGTATTGACCTGTGAAACAGCACCACTTTTCATTAACGGGTTTCAATAAAAATGGCACACAAAAAGGACTCGAAGTTGGGCAATTCGAGTCCCTTTTGCATCTAAAAATAACTTATTTACCAATGAAAACTGTTTACTACTTGATGTTAACCAAGTGTAAGTTAACCATCTTAGTGAAGTCTTCAACTTGTTGTGCAGTGACACCGAATGAGAAGACCGTGTGGTGACCACCACCGTTTTGGATCCATTGGGTAGCACCGTTCTTCAGGCCAGCCTTTGGTGTCCACAACTGCTTAGCAACTGGCAACTTTGGCGTTTCGTCAGCTTTGTTACCAGCAACTTCGTACATGATCATGCGGAATTCATCACCAAAGTCAGCTAAGGTAACGTCAACGGCATCACCTTCGCCACCGGCGAAGACTAGACGTGCAGGATCTTCACGGTCACCAATGTCTAGTGGGTGAACTTCAATCTTAGGCTTGTCAGTAGCTAAGGTTGGGTCAACTTCCAGCATATGTGAACCGAGGATTGCTTCGTGACCCTTACGTAAGTCAAGGGTGTAGTCTTCCATGAAGGCCGTCTTCTTGTTGTGGCTGATGATCTTCATCAAGCGGTCAAGAGCGGCAGTCTTCCAGTCACCTTCACCGGCGAACCCGTAGCCTTCGGCCATCAATAATTGAACGGCTAAGCCAGGTAATTCTTTCATGCCGTAAAGGTCTTCGAAGTTATCTGAGAAGGCTGTGTAGCCATGAGCATCCATAAAGCGCTTCAAACCGAAGTATTCACGGATTTGATACTTAACGTGGTCTTCGAAGAAGGCCTTGTCGTTGTCGCCAGGGTTCATGGTGTAGGTCTTAGCTAATTCATCATACTTCTTATTGATGTCAGCATCAGAAACCTTGTCCATTTCAGCAACTAAGTCACCGACAGCATAGTAGTCAGCAGTCCAGCCAAGTTGAATTTGGGCTTCAATCTTGTCACCGTCAGTAACGGCAACGTTACGCATCTTGTCACCAAAGAGAACAACTTTGAGCTTGAAGCTTTCGTTGTAGGCAACGGCAACGTCTTGCCAGTCGGCAATTTCTTTTTGAACTTCTTCATCGCCCCACCAGCCGTAAACAACTTTGTTGTTCATGCGAAGACGAGCGTTGATGTAGCCGTATTCACGGTCACCATGGGCACTTTGGTTCAAGTTCATGTAGTCCATGTCGATCGTCTTGTATGGAATGTGGTTCAAGTATTGGGTAGCCAAGTGCAGCAATGGCTTCTGCAATAATTGAGTCCCACGGATCCACATCTTAGCAGGACTGAAAGTATGCATCCAAGTGATCACACCGGCAACGGAGTCGTCATGGTTAGCATCCTTCATCAACTGAGTAATGTTGTCAGCCGTGGTAGCGGTCAACTTAAATTCAATTGGGTAAGGCAAGTTACCGGACTTGTTTAATTGATCAACAATGTCTTTGGCATCTTTTTCAACGGACTTTAATTGTTCCTCACCATATAAGAATTGACTACCAGTGACAAACCAAAACTTGTAATCTGGGGTACTTAACATAATAGAAAATCTCCTTTTTAATTATTTGGTTAACTGATTTAAAAATACTTAGTCGCCATTAAACCCAAGCGCTTATTCAATGGAATTAACAGCTGCTAACTCAACGTTTAGAGCCTTCTTGTACTTGTCGATAAACTCATTGCAGCCCTTAACACCGTCTGCCTCTGGGTTAACCGTTGTACTCTGTGGATCAACGAAGACTCGTTTATCTAAGAAGTCTGCCAAGCTTTCGGTCTCATTGTCGTTGGCCTTTGCCAAGGTGTACAGCCCTAACACAGCCATGCCCCAAGGACCGCCTTCGCCGGCATTGCTCATCACCGTGATTGGTGTGTTCAACGAATCCGCTAAGACTTGCTGACCAATCTTTGGTGTCTTAAACAAACCACCTTGAGCAATGAAGACATCCGCCTTAATGTGTTCTTCGTTCGCCAGAATATCGTTACCGATCTTTAGAGGGGCAAATGCTGAATACAAGTGCGCCTTCATAAAGTTTGGTAAGTTAAACTTGCTGTCTGGCGTCCGGACAAACATTGGCCGGCCGGCTGGCATCTTGGTGATATTCTCACCCGATAGATAACCGTAACTCAGCAGATCGCCTGCGTCAGACTCAGCACGTTTCGTACTGTTGAACAAGGCACCATATAAGTCATTCGGCTTCAAATCAACACCAATTTCTTTAGCAAACTCGTTGAACAAGCCCACCCAAGCGTTGATATCTGAAGAACAGTTGTTGGTGTGAACCATGGCAACTGGTGCACCATCTGGTGTTGTAACCATATCAATGTCACGGTGAACACTGTTCATTGGTTGATCCAAAACAACCATTGAGAAGGCTGAAGTCCCAGCCGAAATGTTCCCAGTACGCTTGCGAACGGCATTCGTTGAAACCATTCCTGTACCAGCATCACCTTCAGGCGGCGCCATCAAAGAACCAGCCTCAAGCTTGCCGCTAGGATCAAGCAGCTGAGCACCCTTTGCCGTTAACTTCCCGGCAACTTCGCCAGCCTTCTTGATCTTTGGTAAGATGTCGCTTAAATTCCAAATGTACTGTCTAACCGTCTTTAGCTGGTTAAACTTATCGATCATTTCTTGTGAATACGTCTGTGTTTTATCGTCAATTGGGAAGACACCTGATGCATCACCAATTCCTAACACCTTTTCACCAGAAAGTTTCCAGGTCACATAACCAGCTAAACTAGTAATGTAATCAATGTCTTTAACGTGATCTTCCTGATTTAAGATTGCTTGATAAAGGTGGGCAATGCTCCAGCGTTGTGGAATATTGAAGTCAAACAATTTGGTAAGCTCATCAGCAGCTTGTTCAGTAATGTTATTACGCCAAGTCCTGAACGGTACCAAAAGGTTTCCATCCTTATCAAATGGCATGTAGCCATGCATCATGGCACTAATCCCAATTGATCCAATCTTCGTTAAAGGAATGCCAAAAGTGCTTTGAACACTGTCCGCCATTTCTTTATAACTTGCCTGAACCCCTTGCCAAATTTCATCAACTGGATAGGTCCAAATTTTATTGACCAATTTATTTTCCCAGTTAAAGTCACCTGAGGCAACGGTTTGAAAATCGTCTGTTACCAAGACAGCCTTGATTCGGGTAGAACCAAGTTCTATACCCAGTGCCACCTGACCGGCAGCAATTTTTTCCTTGCCATGATTGATATCCATTTCAAACCCTCCGAATGCTCTATTTAACTATAAAGCAATTAAATAAACCGCTTACATAAGGTATTGTATGATATTCATTAGCATAAATCAACATATATTAAAATTTATACGTACGATTATTTGTTCAAAATAAAACGGAATGCCGATAGCATCCCGTTTATATCTTCACAAACAATTATTAAAAAAGTTTTCTCCTATAATCAAAACACGTGATAACCTGCACGAAGTGATATTTTTAACCGTTTCTTTCGTCATTTAAAAGCTGAAAATCATTTCGCTAGAAACTGCCACCTCGCCCTAAATAGTTAAGCTTCTACAGCCGTTTCTGATTTATTGTACGCGAACCGGACGTTTATATCTTGCGGATAATCGCCAAACTTGCGACCAAAAATATTCAGGCCGCCCTTTGCAAACTCCTTCGTAGTAGCAAGCTTAAACGTTAACACTTCCGTTGACCGTGCCAAAACATCCTTTAAAGTGGTTGCAGAAACACGTTCGCCATTAATTGAGGTTCCCTGATCACTGATATTAATGATAATTTGACGACCGTATTCAGTCCCCAAATTCCACCACGAGGGTGTTAGCAATCCTTTACGATCTCCAAAGTCACCTAAGAGGGTGGTGCCCCCCAGCGGGAGACCGTTTAATTCAAAATCAACTTTTGATGGCCAGTGCATCTTGTATCCCGGATACTCAGCACATACTTCCAATGACACTTCGATGCTGGCTAGCCGTTTAAGCTCAATATCAAACAAGGGAATATGGTAAGCCAGATAACCGGACGTAAACCACATTAATTCAATCTCATCTTTTTTTTCATAGTAAAAAGTGTTGGGATCATCAACGAAACCGATAATTTTATCACCAGTTGTCAGCCCGCATGGCGCTGAAACGTCAAAATCATAGAACCCCCCGATAGGAAGTGATTTCGTCACTGAGTTACGAATAAAACCGTCTTTAAAGGGATTAAAAATAAGCACCACATCGTTTTTCTTCAGCATACAAATCTTTAGCTGGCCGTGAATTCCCTTAGCCATCTTAGATTCTACAATACCGTTTTTTTCTAAAATCGAAATGTGTTTGGTAATCATTGCAGAAGAAAGCCCTAACTGGTGACTAAGATCCTGAATGGATAAATCATCCTTTTGCAGCAGTTCAATGATACTGATCCTAGTCTTTGACGACAGCGCTTGAAAATAGGCTAACTGGCTAGCGTTAACGCTTAAATATTTTCTTTCTGGATACATCACTCACAACATCCTTTGGTTTGACAAACGTCACGTCTTAATTGATTTGATTATAGCATAATCCATCGAACCGGCGCCGTGTACCCGAACTACTCGATCCGTCTTGACACACATAATTTTAATGGTACGATTTAGTTAATCAATTCATGAATTGAACAACTATAAAGTTAATCAAAGGAGTGACGGATATGAATCGACTTGATTATCCTGATCCACAGAAAGTCAGAACGAACTGGCTTGATTTGAATGGAAAATGGGACTTTTTTTTAGATAAAAAGAATGAAAGCGCTTCAAGAGAACCGTTGTCGCTTAGTGTATTCAATCAGCAAATCGTTGTTCCCTATAGCTATACCTTTAAGAAGTCCGGGTTGGCAATTGACGATTATTGCCCAGTAGTCTGGTATCACCGCAGTTTTAAACTTGATAAACAGCCAGGTAAGCATTATTTATTACATTTTGAAGCCGTTGATTACCAGTGCGATATTTGGTTAAATGACAATCTGGTCTTTCATCATCAGGGCGGCCATACCCCCTTTGCCGTTGATGTGACCGACTGGGTGGAAAACGATAACGACCTCACTTTAAAGGTGATCGACAACAATGATCCGACTCAGCCAATCGGCAAACAGTCCTGGCACGACGATAACTTCCTGTGCTGGTATACCCGAACAATTGGTATTTGGCAAAGCGTTTGGCTAGAGGAGACCGGTGCGACTTACCTCACAAACTTCATTTTAAAGCCGGACATTCACAACGCTGCCTTAAATATTGATGCTTATGCTAATACCAACAGCAGCGCTAACCTATCAGTTACCGTCAGTTACAAGGGCCGCAAAATCGTTGAAGGCAGCGCCAGTTTTAAAAACGGCCGTGCCCGCTTATCAATGGATGTTAGTGATGAAAAAGCTGCCTTTCGCTTATACTATTGGACTGTAAATGACCCTCAGCTCTATGACGTTGATCTGAAAGTTACCGATGATCATGGCGAAAGCGATACCGTTTCAAGTTACTTTGGCATGCGCAACATTGAAACCGCTAACAGAAAGATCTATTTAAACCGGGAAGAATTATATCTGAAACTGGTATTGAACCAAGGCTATTACCCTGATGCCGGTCTCACTGGTACAGCAGCCGATTTTAAGGGCGACATTCAAAAGATGCAGGCCATGGGCTTCAACGGTAACCGAATTCACGAAAAAGTAGAGAGCAACAAGATGCTTTACCTCTGCGACAAGCTTGGATTCATCTGCACGGCAGAGATTCCAAGTACCTTTGAATTCAGTCAGAAATCAACCCAAAACATCGATACTGAACTCAACACATTCGTTCAAAAACACATCAATCACCCCGCCGTACTGGCCTATGTCATTATGAACGAATCCTGGGGAGTTAACGAGATTGCTAACAACGCGGCAGAACAAACCTACGTCGACTCGGTTTATTACCGGATCAAAGCCATGGATGATACCCGCTTGATCAGCAGTAACGATGGCTGGGAACAAGTCAAAACCGACTTGTGTACCGCTCACGACTACGATACGAATACTGAAGTCATCAAAAAGCGCTACGCTGATTTGGGAGCGGTTACAAACGGCAGTCCATCGCTTTCAAACGGTCGCCGTTTATTCTGTAAAGGTTATGAGGGCCAGCAAGTTCCCTTCCTACTCAGTGAATTTGGCGGTGTAGCTTACGAAAAAGAGCACCGTTCTGATTCCTGGGGCTACGGTGATCGACTCGCCTCAAAAGAGGACGTGTTAAAGACCATGTCAGCGCTAATCAAGCAAGTCATGGCCATCGACTTCTGCTGCGGCTTCTGTTACACGCAAACCAGCGATGTTGAGCAAGAAGTAAACGGTCTGCTTGACCACAATCACGATTATAAATTCGACCCGAAGGAGATTCGGGCAATCGTCACATCAAACAGGCAATATGGCTTACAAGTAAATTAAGGAGGAGTATAAGATGAAAGATAAAATGGACTCAATTGCCGAAAAGGTCGCGCCAAGCGAATTCTTGGCGTACTTCCTTTACGGCTTTGGTCAATGTTTTAGTTATGGTATTGTTGGTAGTTTCATTTTGATTTACTACACGGATGTTGTGGGTATTTCCTCCGTCATTGCCAGTGCGATCTTCTTAATCGCCCGTGTTTGGGATGCCGTTTTTGATCCCATTGTCTCAGGGTTTATGGATAAAGGTCGTAACACCCATGGCAAGTTCCGTAAATACATGAAGATTGCCCCAATCTTTATTGTGGTATCAACCATCGCGTGCTTCTTTACGCCTAGTATCAGTATGACCGGGAAGATTGCCTACGCCGCGGCTTCATACATCTTATGGGGCACCACTTACGCCTTTTCCGATATTCCTTTCTGGTCAATGTCTACAGTGATGACTAAGGACAGCCGTAAGCGGACTAACTTGGTTACCACGGCTAGTCTAGGAGTTTCTGCCGGAGGCGGTATGGTCGCTATTGTCTTACCATTCATGCTGGCCTACTTTAAAAACAACCAGACGCCTGCTACCAGCTACCTGATCAGTATCATGATCTTGATGATCATTGGTTTTGTCTTCATGCAAATTGGCTACCGGTTCACAAAAGAACGGGTCAAGCCATCATCTAAATCTGAAAAGATCACTACTCATGACATTATCATGGCCGTTAAAGCAAACAAATACTTGCTTAAAATGCTACTCATCATGTTGCTGAAGATTTTCATGGAAATCGTCAACTGCATCATCATTTACTTCTTTACCTACAACTTGGGTAACGCTAAGTTTATGAGTATTTTCGGGGTTATTGGTACATTTAGTGCCATTACTTTCTTGGTTATTCCGTTCATCACCAAGTACTTCAAGAAGCTTCAAATTCTTAGATTTTTACTAGTTATTGATATTATTTTCCGGGTTATTTTCTTCGCACTCGGCTACAAAAATGTCACCTTTGTCTTTATCTTATTGACCGTTACGCAATGTATCTATGGTTTGACTGGTCCAATCACGGTTGCCATGTTATCTGAAACTGTTGAATACACTGAAGTTAAAACTGGTAAGCGTTGCGAAGCTATCGTCTTTGGTGGTCAAACCTTTGCCAGCAAATTAGCCATCGCCTTCGCTGGTGCAACTACCGGTTTGATTCTATCATTCATTAACTATCAACCAAACACCGCGCAATCCTCTGGCACTTTGACTGGTCTGTTCATCATTATTTCAATTTTGCCAGCTTTAGGTTCACTCCTTCGGCTGTGGGTTCTGAAAGGTTACGACTATAACGAAGACGACTTCCGCAACTGTCGCAAAATTCTGGATGAACGTGCAGCTAAGCTGGACAACCAAGACGATCAATCTGTTGATGCTGGCAATCCTGCCAATGCTAACGGCTTGCAAACGGAAGCTGCTAAGGCAACTGGAGATGCCTCATAGCGTTTATTCCAGCATTAATTGCAATTATTCCCCCACATTCACCTATCTTTTCAACCTACCCTTCCTCTTTTAAAAGTGTGGCACTCCCCTCAAAGATAGCGTTTAGATAACTAAAGTTGGGGCTGTGACTTAAGTCTATATCGATAAGGATTCCAGTTGATTTCTTAACTAAAGCACAGCTTAAAATGTATGCTGGTTCAATACTGAAATATAGTCTTAGCCTGCTCCACAACTCAGATTCCGGCCATATAACACCACAACGCACCATCCCAATAAAAGCCATTGGGTTGGTGCGTTGTGGTGTTATATTCTGGAATCTACCGAGTTGTGTCACACCCTCAGCTCCTACGATTAGTCAAGAGTTAAACGTGTTAGAAGTTTATACATGGTTAGCT
>NZ_BCMI01000024.1 GCF_002217985.1 Secundilactobacillus pentosiphilus | reverse complement strand
CCCTGTTAAATATGCTTTAATAGCTATAATTTTAGTATCCCAGGAAATTTTAGTCATAGAAATACCCCCAAAGTTGTTTCCAACTTTGGGGGTACACGTCAGTGACCTTAGCTCTTTTTATTAATCCCCAAATAGCCTTTCTCATTTTAAAAGCAAAGGAGGCTGTGACTTAAGTCATAAATCATAGCTTTCAAAAAAGGTTTATCGAAGAAATCAAAATTTGATTTCTCGATAAACCTTTTTTCTGAATAAAGTCAGGGTTTTATCCCCTAATGTTGACCATTTTTGCCATGTTTAACGCCATAATGACGATACCGGTTTCCTTGGTTACCTTGTTCAAGCCTCGGACCATAAATCGTTTGAATCCTAAAGAAGCCTTCATTCTACCGAAGACTGGTTCGACATCTATTTTACGTCGGGCATAAATTTGCGCGGTCGTTTCCGTGGTTAATCGTTCCCGTTGTTGAGCTTTAAAATATTCCCAGCTGGGATTGATACTGATATATCGGGTTTGTCCAGACTGCGTTAGGGCTGCTGGGATAACTTGGTGATCCTCGTCGAATTTTTCTGCGCGATAGATTTTGAAATCACGCGTAACACCACTATTGTCAGTACGTTGAGAATAACGCTGAAAGTTAAATCTAACGCCCCGTTGATCAATATAATAATCGTCCTCAGCGAAGTAGGTCCAGTTCATCACTTTACGATCATCGGACTGCCATTGACGACTTTGTTCTTTTAACATCGTTCCGTACGGAATGATGGCTTGATGATGCTGATAGTTATCTTCTATTGTGCGGTAATTAGCCTCTGAACCATAACCAGCATCAGCCACGATGTGCTCAGCCAACGCGTTGGTATTTGATAAGGTACTCAGAAATGGAATTAAAGTTTTCGTATCAGTTGGGCGCTGGAATAAACCAAAACCTAATACGAATTGATTATTAGTAGCGATTTGTAAATTATAGGCTGGCTTCAGCTGACCGTTCAGCATCGGATCTTCTTTGACGCGCATGAAGGTGCTATCCTGATCAGTTTTAGAATAACTATTGCGGTCACCAAAGGTTTCCATTTGTTTCTGGTGTTCAATCATTTTTGCTTTACGCTGGTTTAATTGCCGTTTGATTTTTTTAATATGACGACGTGATTGCTTAGCTGGGTTAGGCGATAATTGGGGTTGTCGCTCGATTTCGTCATTCAATTTATCAAGTCGGTCTTCTAGTCGGGTGATGACTTCATCCATCATTTCTAATGTTAGATTAGTATCTTCTGGAACGAAAGCTGCGCCGTAGGCTTGCTTAATATCAGCCAAGATTTTTTGGATGGCTTCACGATTCATCTGATCAAAGCGCACGATATTTTTTCGCCAGACAAAACTATACTTATTGGCATCAGCCAAAATCTTGGTACCATCAATAAAAGTCACATCGTCGATTAAGTTTTGACGACGCAAGTAGTCAACCAACTGGTCTAACCCATCGTGAATCAAAGTTTCTAACTCATCGGAAATTCGGAAGCGACAGATCGTCCGGTAAGTGGGCATCTGTTCCTGAGTCAGCCAACGAGCCGTTAAGTTTTCCACCGCAAAGGTTTCGATTCGGCGACTACTAAAGACCCCACGCGTGTAGGCGAAAAGAACCAGCTTCATCATGGCACCCAAATCATATTCTCGAGGACGACCGAATAGATAGTGCTCCTTGATTGAGAGTGACTCAACCAGTTCATTAATATAGTAAGCAGGACTATCTTTTTGAACGGTATAGTCAGTAGTTAGCGGTAAAATTGTTTGATTCATGTTATAATTTGTCATGTTGGATTGTCCTTTCGGGGATGATTTTTAGGGTATCGGGGGCAACCGATACTCTTTTTTTCTGTCATTATATCAAAAAAGCAGGTAGTTAAAAATCCGAGGATTTTAACTACCTGCTTTTGAATTAAGAGACTTATGTCACAGCCTCCTTTCCTACTCTAAACAAAAATTACTGCAAGTTTACCAACGTTTGTGCAGCCTTCCGTCCTTGGTGAACGATACCCGAAATAGCTGTTCCTGAACCAGGATAGTAAGGCCCAATCCAGCCGCCGGCGTTCAAGCCAGCCGCGTACAGACCCTGAATTGGACGGTCAAAGGCATCTAAGACTTGTCCGTCAACGTTAATGGTCAACCCGCCAATGGCACCAAGGTTCGTTGCTTTATTATGATAAGCATAAAACGGTGCATGCAGTGGCTTCAAACCAGTCTGCCGACCAAATTCTAAGTCTTTTTGACCTGCCATGTTTTGGTTCCAGGTTTTGATTGTGTCGTTTAAATTAGCTTCAGGGATGTGCAGTAGTTCGGCAAGTTGCGCCACTGATTGCGCTTTTTTAACTACTCCATCGGCAACGTCTTTGGCTAAGGTTTCATCCGTCCAAACGCTACCGGGTTCGTGAATAGAATCGCCGTCAAAGATCATGTAAGTGGGTGCTTCTAACTGCTTTTCCTGCTGGAAAATAGCCCGGTACTGGTAAGCGTATGTGGCGTCTTCACACACAAACCGCTTACCGGCACCATTGACAAAGATCAGTGGGATCGTTGGTATCTGGTTATTGGTCCCGTTACCAGTCTTCCCGCAAAAATCAATCGTTCCGCCCATACCGCTCACGGCAGCACCCGCGGATAATCCCATCATCAAACCATCGCCCGTATCGGATTTGGCTGACAGGCAGGTATTGTACATCAAGTCGTTATAGTGTTGTTGGTTAAACGCTTTGGCAAGGGCTGGATTATGATCAATGCTGGCCGTTGCTAAAATAACGCCGCGCTTCGCTTCAATTAATTTATCAGTCCCTTGGTGGCGTACTTTAACCCCGTGCACTGCTTTACTGCTTTGATCTTGGACTAACGCAATCGCTGGTGTTTCATACTTAATCACCGCACCGGCTTCCTGTGCTGCCTTTAGAAGAGTTTGTGTCAAAACCAGGCCATCGCCCATGCCGCCGCCAGTTCCTGTGCCATTATCGTAAACGTGAATCCGGTCAGCAAAGTCAGCATCATCAACGTACGGAATGTGGCAGTGTCCGTATACACTGATCCAGTTCAAGCCGAGCTTTGATAACCATTCAATGTTCTTCGGTGCCCCTTCGGCTAAATCTTTGACTAAATCGGGATTAACGGTGTTCTCTCCCGCCTTTAACCAGAGTTTAGCGTGTTTTTCTGGGGTGTCATCCTTATATTTCGTGGTGGTCTTTTGGAGTTTAGTGCCCGCCGCTTGAACCACACCACCGGAAAAGTTAGTCGTACCACCGGGAATCCCGCTCTTTTCGCTAATGTAGACAGAGAGGCCATTTCGCGCGGCCTCCGCAGCCGCGGCTAGGCCCGCGCCACCAGCACCGACTACTACCACATCGTAACTAGCATCAAACTTTAATTCGGGTGAATACGCAACAGCTGGTGTGGCTACCGAAGTATTTTGCGGCGTTTCATTTGGTCGATGAGAAGCACCCGTGATGGCATCATTTTCAGTCTCTTGATACGGATTAGCCACATTAATATCAACCGCTTCTTGGGCTGTCAAATCACCCTTAGCTACCGCCATCGCTTTTTGCACCGCGTTTTTAAAGCTGCTGGCACTCACGGTGGCGCCAGAAACGGCGTCTACATCCGCCGAATTAACCGCTTTCATTTTGGCCTGCATCTCATTGATTCCAAGCGCCCCTACAGTCCCCGACTTAACGTCTGGAACAACATCGATTAGCCGGTTATCATCATCTACCGTGATGGTTGCCTTAACAATCCCGTGAAACCCTTGAACCGCACCCACAAATTGTTTACTCATCTCAACGACTTCCTTCCGTATAAATTGACTTTGTTCATTTATTAACAGCATTGTAACACTATTTTATTACCTTGGTAAGACTTTTATAAAGTCCAGTCAGATAATGTTATACTGATAGTGTTTAAATTGGAGGTATCGACAATGACCAAAGCAACTGATGCCAGTATTATGAGTACGGCAATCCAACTATTCAAACAATCGTCATTTGATCAAGTAACCATCAATGAGATTTGCACAAAATGTGATATTACTAAACCAACTTTTTACTACCATTTTGAAAATAAAGACCAGCTGATAAGCACTTATTTCCGAACGCTGATCACTCGCCTGCCGCAAGAGCTGCTGGCAACCAACGCTGGTGAGAACGACTTGGAAAAAATCTACACGTTTTATGAACGCACTATTGGGGTGATCACGGAGATGGGCCCCGATCTTTACAGCCAGCTGTACGTTTCCAACCTCAAACGCAATCAGCATACGTTTGATTTTAATGACAGCACCGATCGCTACGTGACAACGCTGATTCAACAAGCCCAAAAAGCTGGCATTATTCAAAATCAATCAGAAGCGGCTGAGTTGTACACCAACTCGGTATTGCTATTTGAGGGCTATGAAATTAACTGGTGCTTTCAGTCGGGTAATTTCGACGTGGTGCCCTACTTTGAACGGGGATTAGAAATTTTATTTGAAGTTGAACGGCAGTACCAGCAATCACGTTTAAAGGGGTTTGTTTTGAATTAAAGACGGGAATTAGTGACTTTTTCGTTGAGTTCAAACGCTTTAGTTCGATGCCTTAATTAATATTTTTGCTTCACGCTTTCAGTATAAAGCGCTTACAAAATTACAAACATTGTGATATTCTGTGCATGTTACTAAAAAAAGAAGGACGTGTTGATTTTGGCAAACTACAATTTTTTAAAACCCTATAAATTTGAAAACGGAGCGGAAGTCAAAAACCGGGTGGTCATGGCCCCGATGACTGAAGCAAGCGCTTTTGCGGACGGCCGTGTCACATCCAATGAAGTTAACTACTACGCTCAGCGAGCTGGTGGCCCAGGCATGATCATCACGGCGGTCGCTAACGTCACGCCGCACGGTAAAGGAATTGAGGGTGAACTGTCAGTTGCTGACGATAAATTCATCCCTGGCCTGCGTAAAATTGCCACGGCCATTAAATCAAAGGGCAGTAAAGCAATTCTCCAGATTTTCCACGCCGGACGAATGACTAATTCACAAATTCTCCGGGGCGTTCAACCCGAATCAGCGAGTGATATTCCAGCTAACCGACTAGGGGCAGAAACTCCTCGGCCTTTAAAAGAAGCTGAGATTGAAGAAATCATTACTGCCTTTGGTCAGGCCACCAGACGTGCCATAGAAGCTGGCTTTGACGGTGTCGAAATTCACGGTGCCAATACCTATCTGGTACAGCAATTCTTTTCACCCCACTCTAATCGGCGAACGGACAAATGGGGCGGCTCCTTTGAAAACAGGACCCGCTTCCCACTAGCCGTGATCAAAGCCTGCCAAGATGCCATCAACGCTAACGCAAACACCCCATTTATTTTAGGCTACCGGCTTTCTCCAGAAGAAGTTGAAACGCCAGGGATTCGGTTAGCGGACACGTTGAAATTAGTCGACTTGCTAGGTAATCAGCCAATTGACTATCTCCATATTTCGATGGGTTACGTTTGGCGAACATCCTTAAATGACGAAAACGATTCAGAACCGATTATTGACAAAATCAAGCAGGTATTGAAGCAGCGTCTGCCTCTTATTAGTGTTGGTGCCGTGGAAACACCAGCAGACGCCGCAAAAGTCATTGATGATGGCCTCGACTTTGTTGGTATCGGCCGTGAACTGCTTCGGGAACCGCAGTGGGTTCAAAAAATTGAAAAGAATGACGAAAATGCCATCCGCTACACAATATCAATTTCCGATCTCCCAGAAATTGGTATTACTGACACTTTTTGGGAATTCATTAACGGTTATCTAAAATCGGCAATGCATATTTCTAATCAGCCCGATGAATTTGATAAGAAGATGTTTGCTAAGAAACTCGCACCACACGAGGGTTAAAACGTCAAACAGCTTTTGAAGATATACCATTTCCAATATGTTTCAGAACTTAATCCGATTAACCGCACATATTTAAAAAGCAGGCCGAGAAATTTCTCAGCCTGCTTATTTAGATCCTGATTTAGTTTAATTTAACTCAATCGCTTAACCAATTGTACGGTAGTAAGCCGTTACGTTAACGGTGCCCGTGTCACTGGCTGTGGTTGGAGTATCAGTGGCATGGTCGAACATGTACGTAATGCCGTCGTTACCAATAAATTGACGTAATTCGGCATTGGCGATGATGTTTTCGGTGTTCTTCGCAGTCGCGGTGTCGCCTGGTTTAACCTGGAAGGCCAACTTCTTGCCGGCGGCGTCCAAACTAGCCTGGTCGCTGCTCTTCAAAGTGATGTCTGAGCCGCTAGTGGTCTTCATTTGAACGTTCATGCCCTTCGTCAGACTAGCAGGGTCAGCGGCTTTAACGTAGTAAACCACCGTGTCGCCGTTCTTAGCAACGGCTGCCGCGGCATTGTTTGCTAACGAAGCGGAACTGCCGTTGTCGTTGTCATAAGGCACGTAACCTGAAGGGACGTTATCAAAAATGCTCTTCAAGTTATTAGTCGTCGTCACGTTAGTCGTTGCGGCGCTCTTATCGAAGGTCACTGAACCGGTGCCGACTTCTTGGCCAGTACTCTTATCGACGTAGCTGACTTTAACTTGGTTGCCCTGCGGTGCCTGAACACCTAAGTTATAGATCCAGCCAGTGATGGATGGGTTCTGCTCGTCCTTAACTTGGTAGTATACCCAGCCTTCACGGGTCTTGGTTTCAGCACCGGTCAGGGTGAAGGTATCAGTCGTGTTAAAGCCGGTCAGTTTCTTAGCCTTGTACTGGGTGTACTTCGGGTTGTTCCAGAGAGTCCATTTAGATGGATTCGTCATGGTGTAGCCCGTTGTCACGCTTGGCAGGCTTGCGGAACTGGTCGTTTGAACGGACGCGATCCCGCCGGCAAACTTGCTGATATCCTTACCACCATAGATCCAGCCACGGTACTTCGCGTCAAACGAAACGATCTTGTAGTAGACGGAACCGCGGCTCGTCGTGGTAACGGAATAAGCACGGAAGTAATTATTGGAACTGTTTGAGTTGCCTAACCTGTCCATGTTCGCGCTGGAAACGATCACCCGGGCACCTTTGGAAGTCCCCACCTTGTTGTACAGGGCGTGGGTTCCGTTTGGCACGACGTTACGGGTTTCTGGCGCGGTGGTCAAAGTAGTCGCTTTATTGACACTGGCGTATGACTTGGCATTAGCCGTGGTCGCAGCAAAACTACCGGCACCAAGGACGGATGCAGCAGCTAAACCAACGTATAAGGTTTTCTTCAAACTAGATTTCATCAAATACACTCCTTTTTTCAAACCGGATGCTAATCCCCCGATTAGCTACAGCTATTCTATCATGTCACCGCGAGGAGTTGTGATAATATGCTGGGCGATAAACTGTCAGGACACAGAAAAGCCGTGCAATGATTGCACGGCCATAATTGTTAAAATTTTCTAAAGACTTAATCCGTGGTGGGACCCGAAGTGCCCAGTGGCGTGTAGTAAGTCTTTCCGCCTAATGAATACAGGCTGTAAAAGCTTGAATAGTCGGCGTCTTCGTTATTTGAAGGGTTCACTTGCGGCTCGTGCAAGTTCTTCATCGACAAACGATACTCGTAGGCGCCCTTGTGACCGACCCGGGTCGTTTTAAAGCCCTTGAGCGATTTGCTCAAGTACAGGTAACGGGTGCTGCCCTTGTTAGTGGTCTTCTTGATCTTGGCGGAGGCTACCGGCTTATTGAAGTAACGGTTGTAAAATTGCGCTGCTGCGTTCTTCTTATGAACCTCGACGTAGCCGTTATCGGTAATCTGGACATTTTGGCTGGACTCGTCAGGCTGCTTCGTTGCTGAAGCGCCGCCCAAGTACAGATCACCGTAGCTCCAGGTTGGCATGTAAGCAGGCGTCGAGATCTGCTTAAAGGAGCCGGTGGCGATAGACGTCCCGATTTCATTTGCCTGGTAGCCCTTCTTGACACCCTTATTGAGCAAATTGTAACTCAAGCGGTTGCTGTTAAAATGGACTTCAGGATACAGGCTGCCCGTCGTGGCCGTGCCAAAAGAATGGGCATCGCCGTCAACGATGGTGCCCTTCGGCAACGTCATCGACTTCGAATAAGACTTGAGTTTAGTCGAATGCGTCTTTTCGTAGTTGATGGTCACCTTAGTTGCTCTCGTCGTTCGATAATAAGTGGCAATGTGTAAGTAATGTTTGCGGGCCGTTTGACCGGCGATTTGGACGGTTGATGCCGCGTGGGCATTCGTTGTCCCCGCGCCAACGGTGGCAAAGGCGGCCAGCCCTAGTAGGCCGGCGATTATTTTTTTATACATTTTAAATTCCCTCTCCCTTTAAATCTACTTATAGAATAGTCCGCTTTGGTAAAAGGGGCAATCTTTAAACACTCATCTTAACCGAGTTTAAAAGTTTACTTCAAAAACCGCCTAACGATTGAGATCACTACCGCGCAAATGGCGATGTAACAGACGATATCTGCCAGCAGCCAAAGGGCACTTTCCCAAAAGGTTTGGTAAGTCGGCACCAGAAAGGCATTCAAGAGAAAGATGCCGCCGCAAACCAATTTGATCCAGTTGGGTTCCCTTTTTTTGACAGATTTCCGGATGGCTTGCTTCCAGTCGGGGATCGCCAGTAACTGATTTGCCAGGAACAAATTACAGATGAGGTAAAGGCAAAACAAACTCACTTTAACAGCCGAGCTTTCTGCTAACGGCACGGTGGCGCCGATGGCACAGAGAATACAGATAGCAAAAGCCAACCCCCATTTCACAACTTTAGCCATCATTTAAGACCACCTTTTCGATGCCGCTTCCACGCCATGTCAATTAAATCAAACAGGACGTTACCGAGATACTTCCGTAGCATGCGTATTCTCCCCTTTGAAATTTTGGTCGATAGTCAAAGGATAACATTCTGCTCAACTTCTGAAAAAGTATACTGCTGGAAAGATGTGAGAAATAATGCTTTTAATCAATGATGTTTTGAGGAGCTGCGCCGGCTAATCAGCCGGTATTTACGCTTCATGCTGAGCTTGAACCAGGCCCCTTCGCGTGCAATACTAAAGTTAATGAGAATTTATAAGATTAGACTTTTACTTCTTTTAGAAAGTTAGGTGACGATCACATGTATCGCATGATCAGTTTCGATTTAGACGGCACTTTGGCGGACACTTTTCCGGTGATTTTGAAGTCCTTTCACAATACGGTTCAGCACTTTACTGGTGAACAGATCAACGACCAGCAGATTTTCGACACCTTTGGCACTAACGAACAGGGCATGCTGCGCAGTTTGCTGCCGGACGTCCCGTTAGATATTGCTTCCGACTACTTTTACGATGTTTATCAGCAGGCACACGAAGATCTGCGGCAGCCGTTCCCAGGTATCGTGGATTTACTGAAAGACTTAACCAGCCATGGCATTCAAGTCTCCCTGCTCACCGGTAAGGGGCAGCAGGCTTGTGACATTTCGCTGAAAATGCTGGGGCTTAACGGCTACTTCAAGCCGATTTTAGTGGGTTCGCCGGAGCGTAACGTCAAGACGGATAACCTCAAACACCTGGTGGCAACACAGCAGATAGCCCCGACAGAATTGGCCTACGTTGGTGATGCTACCAGTGATATCCAGGCTTCCCAAGCCGCTGGCATCCACTGTTTTTCAGCCGCTTGGTCACCTAGCGTTCAGCTGGATGCCCTCAAGGCAGTGAACGCGGACATTTATGAATCGGTAGCTGCTTTGCGGGAAAAGTTGCTGGGTTAGATATTTTAAACTTTAAAACAAAAACCGGCTTACCTCGTTGGGTAAGCCGGTTTTTTGATGTGATTGAGACCAACTATTTTTCACGAAAATTAATATTGTACAGCTGCTTTCCCAGCTGCTGCATGGCGCTGATCTGCTTGCGTTGCGTTCCCTTTTGCGAAAGCACCACCGCGACAAAGGTTTGGCTGCCCTTTTTCACGATAGCGGCGTCGTTTTGAACACCGTAATCGGGGAATTCACCCGTCTTGTTGTAAACGGTCGCTTTTTTATTGATCAAAGCGGACAGTTTACTTTGATTGGCGTTATTCGTCATTAACTGCAGCATTTCTGCATCGTACGGCGCGCCAAGAACGCGGTGTTGAGCCAGTCTTACCAGCAGGCTACCCACGTCTTTGGCCGAGGTCACGTTATCCTTGCCAGCTTTGAGTGCCTGATAGTCCAGCATCTTGCGCTGCAGCTGCGTCTGCGTGCAGCCCAGCCGTTTAATTTCCTGATTGATGACGTTGATTCCGCCCAACCGGTCGATCAGCACGTTGGTGGCCGAATTATCGCTGTTGCGGATCATCAGTGTCAGTAATTTGCTGACCGTTAGCTGACTGACGTTTTCCTGCGCCAGTTCACCGGTGCCGCCCACGCGGTCAGCTTTAGGCACGCGCACTTCTTGATTGAGTGACAGCTGACCCGCTTTAATTTGCCGGAAAGCCGTCACCATGATGAACAGCTTGATCACGCTGGCGGACCGTTGCGTTCGGTTATGCAGGATGACGGGGTGTTTGGCCTTTAAATTATCGACGTAGATTGAGGTTTCACCGGAGGCTGAATGAGCGCATCTTTGCTCAGCCGTCCGAATTTCACCTTGTGTTGAATCCGCTGGTGAAATTGCCTTTGGCGCACTGCTAGCGGCTTTTACGTGACTCGAACTGGCCGCGACCTTACTGGTTGAAACTTTCGATTGGGTTTTGCTGGCGTGGGAGTTGGCCTTGGAACAGCCGCTAACGCCAACGGCACAAAGCAGCATTAGGCCGACTAATTTACTGAACCCAAACTTCATTGACTAGATCTCCCTTGTAGGACTTCCCATCCGTCAAGACCGGGTAGTTATCGTAAGACGTGTAGCCGTAGTAGGTTTCGTTTTCACCGTTACTCCAGGTAACGTCGATCTTCACGTTGGCGTTGATCGACTTCGTATTATTGGTACCAGAAGTGACATCGTATGACAGAATGCCGCTTTGATTGGTTGCCGAAATCGTCGCGACACCGTGATAGCTGCTGCCATCATTGTTTTCCTGAACGACGGTACCATCGGAATCAATGACCAGGTCGCTTTGCGGCCGCTTAGAATCGTAATTATAAAACGAATAGTCGCCCACGAACTTGGAGTAGTTAGAGAAACTGTCGTTAGTCGACAGATTGCTGGAACCGTTATTCGCCGCTGCCTGATTTTGCTTCTTCCCCTGTTTTAACAGGAACGCGTCGTTGCTCTTTTGAATTTGAAAGTATTCCGCTTTAAGTGAGCCGAAGCCCTTCTTACTTAAATCGGTAATCGCGATACCATTCAGGGCTTTGTTGGAGTCCTGGTAGTGCCCGTCCTCGTTCAAATTACGGGCGGTCTTGATCACACCTTCATCTTCCGAAAGCTTACTTTGGTTTTTGCTGGAGCTGCTGCTGGCACTCTGGTTAGCCTGCGAACTGCCGCAGCCGGCAAGACCAATCGTTGCCACCGTCAATATGCTTAATAGAGCTGGAATTTTTTTCATGTCGCTGCCTCTTAGATTAGTTAATATATGAACAATTTACCATTATTGTAAGCTTATCATTCCGTCAAAACAATTTGATTTGGGAAATAATTGCTAATTTTCTTGAACAAATAACTAGCCATTTTAAAATTCTGTTGCCGCTGGATCAACTTAACTGAGTAATGTGCCCGTAGATAGGGAAATGGCATCTGATAGGCAATTCATAGGTGCTATTTTTGGGTTACTTTCTATCTTCAAAGCTCAGTGCTAACATTTACCTAGATGTGTGCTTTCACAAATCCAGATAAAGGTGGGTTAGCTATGAACAATACTGAACCAGCCGCTGATATTGGCGACTACCTCAAACTCGGCGCCTGCACGGCGGTGATGTCGCAGCCAATCTTAGGTTACGCACTGACCACCAGCCCGAGTATCGCGGCGCAAACCTGGATCGGTATTTTATACAATCTAGTCAAATACACCGCGCCAGCCTTTATCTTTGGCATTTTATATACCACAACTCGCATGACGATCGATCATCGTGACCTCACGTATCGCCGTTACCTGCGAAATGCGTGGCACGCGCTGTTCATTCCCACGATTTGGTGGACGTTGGTCTACTTGCTGGTGATGCCGCAAATGCAGCAGGTCAGCCGCTATCACGATCCGCGAACGTTTCTGTGGCAATTCGTCAACGGCAACGCCGCACCCCATCTGTGGTATAACACCATGATGTTGCAATTCATCATTTTGATGCCGCTGTTTTGGGCCATTGGGCGCTGGTGCGGTCATGATCGCAGGCGCGGCATATTTACTGCCTGCGTTACGGTACTGATTGCGGCCGTGTGGCTGTGGTTCTACGATTCGCAGGTCTTCCACGGTCCGCACGCCACTGACTGGTACCTGCTGGACCGGCTGTTTGTCAGCTTTCTCATCTACGGGATCTTTGGCGTGCTAGCGTGGCAGTATCACGAACGGTTTGACCGTTTGATTCTGAAATGGTGGCCGGTGATCGCCGAAGTATTCGCTGGTGCTTTTTGGTGGACCAACCAGGAGCTGTTTCGCTACGGCTTCCCCGTTAAATTAACCAACGCACCCTACTACAAGCCGTCCATGACAGTGTACGACCTGGCAATCATCGGTTTGTTTGCGGCGCTCTGCTTGTTTCAAGTACGCGCCAAGCGGCCGTTTACCAAGTTCGTGCACCGCTTTGCCGGTTTCGCCTACAAAGCCTATTTGTCCAATGTCTTTTGGTCCGAATGCCTGTGGCTGCTGTTTGGCAGAACGCTGACGACGGCTCACACTTTGACGGGTATTTTAGTGATTTACGTGCTGACATGGTGCCTGTCCTTTGGCTCAGCGTTTGGGATCCACGCGGTTTGGGTGCGAGTTAAACCGAAATGCGTAAAAAGTCAAAATTTTAGTTAAGCCACCAAAAAAGCAGGTCAGCTGGACCTGCTTTTTTTTACCGTTTATTTCTTATAAAAATAACTGTGAATTGCTTTGTGCGTCATCGGATTCCATCCGTAGGTTACCAGCGCAGTTTTGCCCTTGTGGTGGGTTCGTTTAAGCGGCCAACCAGATTCACCCTTAGCAATGCCCAAACGATAATACCCGCTCTTAGACTTCTTTGATACACTCAATCGATACCCAGATGAGGTTTTACGCTTACCTGAAACTGACCAGGTATCATTACTTTTTTTACCGTGTTTATAAGAGCTAACTGAAAATTCATACTTTGAAATTACCACATACTGCGTTTTGGATACCCACTTACCGCGTAACGACGTTGGTGTCGTGGTGTACTTTGAATGTGCTGAAGCTGATTGTGATATAGCGCTCATCCCAATTAAAGCGATCACTGCCACTAACCCAATGATGATGTAATTCTTAAACCGTTTGATCACGTCAATATCCCCCAATTCGTTAAATACCAGCATATGCACGGTTGCATCTGCTAAAACAATTAAAAGTTTACGCTAGTTTACTGAAAAATCAATCTATCTGGCTCATTTTAATTTGTGCTGAATGCTAAAATATCCGCCCTTAACTTTTTTGTATCTTCATGTCCGAGTTGCCTTCAAAAAAATGTGCTCACTTGATTTAGGTCAATTTCAAATCAAGTCAAAGCGACTAAACTATAGATAATCAAAACAAACAAGAATAACTAAAAAGGAGATCATTATTATGACAACAAAACGTGCGATTTTACAATTAGATGGTTTGACCTGCCCTTCCTGCATGACCAAGATCGAAAGTGCCTTGGCACACCAACCAGGTGTCGAAAAAGTTAAGGTTTTGTTTAACGCCAGCAAGGCCAAGGCCGACTTCGATGACAGCCAGGTCTCCGCGGAAGAACTCGGCCAAGTGGTCGACAAGTTAGGCTACGAAGTCAAGAAGATCAAGGTGAAAGACCAGGTTGCGGCAAAGTAAAAGCTACAACCAATTAAATTAATCGGCCGACTGAGAGCGGTCAATTTAATCACCATTTCCCCCAAACATCACTCAGTTCCACATCGTTTTAAAACAGCGTTGCTAAATCTCCCCTCGGATTTAGCGACGCTGTTTTGGTGTTTTCTTCGTCGCTGATACTGGAGGTCGATTAGTTTCAACTTAATTTTTCACCCGTATGTTTCCACACTTGTAACGTCCTTACTTTCCGAGGCTTTAACGAACACATTACATCAACCTGTTTTATAAAATGAATTGAACTTTTTTAAACGCTAAGATATACTAAAAAAGTCGCAAAAAGGTTTACAAGTCAAGATACTTATTAAAAATAAGTCTCAATCAACCTGCAACCCGTAAATGAACTATCACCAAAAAATGCATAAGAGAGAATACAATGGGAAACAAAGGGTTAACCGATAGTCAAAATACGAAGTGTCATTATAAGATGTACAAAGCAGGACGTAAATGGATGTTCTGCGGAATCACCCTTGCGAGCCTCACCATGGCTGGCTTTATGGGCGGAAGCACGGCGCACGCTGCCGCACCAGCAGCAACCACACAAACTCAGTCAGCATCAGCGCAACCAGCTGGCACTGAAACCAAGTCGACTGCTGATCAGCCAGGTGTAACGGGGGTTGCTACCCCAGCACCCGCTTCTGATGCAACGGATGCAGCACAACCAGGACAATCAACGGCCGCCAACGCAGCCGCCAACTCAAACACGCTAACCTCTGATGCCACCCCCACGGCACCAGCTGTTCAAACCGGCAACCAAGTTACAGTTGACCCGTCAAACTTTCAACAGGCCTTTGAAGTCCATGGCGACGCTCATTTTGACAATACAACCCCGGGGACTGTGACCCTCACGGATTACACCGGTGGGCTGCAAGGCAGCATGACGCTTAAAAATAAGATCAGCCTCAACCAGTCATTCGACATTAAGGGCCAAATCAACCTTGGTGCTGTTGACCAGCATAACAGCGGTACTAGCGGCAACAATGGTAACGGTGGCGATGGCTTAGCCTTTGGCTTCCACGACGCCAACAGTGATACCGTTGGTGATGGCGGTGCTGGACTGGGCCTTGCCAAAATTCCTGACGCGATCGGCTGGAAAGCAGATACTACATACAACTGGACGCTTACCAATGATGCCCAGCCTGATCCAGGCGACTTTAGTAACGGCTCTCGCAAACCAGGCAGTAACGACTGGGGCGGCGGTCAAGCCTTTGGCGCTTTCATTCAAAGCACAAAGGATACCGGTGTTCCGGGTAACACGCCAGGAGTGGTTACCACCACTGGCGTCACTTCTGGATTAGACAGTGCGCAGGCCATTGACGCACCAGCGCCAAGCGCCGATGATAAAGCTAAGTCGACCGACCCTAAGTACTGGACTGGTGAATTCAAGGACATCGAAATCAATTACAACCCCAACTTTGGCGGTAAAGTGGTTGACGGCAAAATTGTCGATGCTAAAAAAACACTGACGGTTACCTATGATAACAAAAAGTGGCAAAAAGACATCACCGATTGGGCAGCTGATAAAACCGACACGGCGTTCTTCGTTTCTGCTGGGACGGCAGCTAACCTGAACCTTCAGCAATTCCGTCTGCAGTCGTTCACTTATCAGCCAGCCGCAACCGTTGACGTTAAATACTATTATTCAACGGATCAAAACCTCATTGACCACCCGACTGCTCCGGTAGATCAGGCTGACCTTAAAGAAATTCCGGATTTTGTCGGCGAAGTTGACTATCCTTCGGGCGCCTACGTCGGTAACGCCTATCTAACATGGCCTCTGTCAATCAAAGGGTATTCATTTGTTCGTGTACTGGATGGTTCACTGTCCGAAAACGGAACTTTGGATAAGGCCGGCAACAACGGTGCGGTCAACTACCTGTACGTGCAAAACGGTAACTTCGGTCAAAAAGCAATCATCAGATTTTGGGATAAGAACACCCATCAGCAACTGGGCCAAACCGTCACGCTTGAGGGCAAAAACAACACCCAAGCTAACTATTCAGATCAAGCTGCCATTGACGCCTATATCAACGATGGTTACGCCTATAATCCGCAAGATGACGACACGCTAACTGGGATTACTTATGATAACGACAACGATAAAGACCAAAACTACAACGTTTATTTGTCACATCAACTGCAAACAACGCCAGAAACGCAAACTGTCACCCGGACCATCAATTACGTCAGTGCAGCGAATGGCACAGTTCTACACGCCCCAACCGTTGCAACTTTGACCTTTACTCGGGGTGCAACCACTGATTTAGTCACCAAAACCACTACCACTGGTGACTGGTCTGCCGCACAAGCCTTCCTTAAAACTCCAAATCCGGATATTGACGGCTACTATACAACCGAGCAACCAGTGCCGGCACTGACAGTCGATTTGAAGCAAGGCATGCCAACAAACGATCAGCTAAATTTGACCGTTAAGTACCTGAATATCATTGGCAAAGTACCAAATACCGCGCCACGAGTTTGGACTAAGGTTAAAGTTGGTAAACCTCTTCATTATCAGTATCCTACTGGTAAAGTGCCAAATACTGCGCCACGGGTTTGGACCAAAGTTCAGGTTGGTAAACCTCTTCACTATCAGTATCCTACTGGCAAAGTACCAAATACTGCGCCACAGGTTTGGACCAAAGCTCAGGTCCCGAATCCCGTTACTAAACCTGGGACAGTACCTACTACTGACCCTCAAGCTTGGACCAAGGCTCAAGTTGCTGAACCTGTTTATGCAACCGGCAAACTTCCGGACACTGATCCGCAATTCCGCGAAGAAGTTGGCCCTGCAGTTTGGACCTTCCCGCAGGTACGGACACAAGTCCCAGACAACGCGCCATTCGTTCCTAATGATTCGCAGAGTCGTACAAACGTTCCAGTGCAACCAGACACGTTGGTGACAACACCGACTGGCGATCATGACACCGGCACGCCAATCAAGACAACCCCAACTGGCGATCACGGTACTGACACATCCATTACGACGACCACTGGTGCGGATACCGCCACGAACACTGCTAATGGTTTAGGTAAAACCGGCAGCATCATTACGGCCGAGGATGACGCCATCGCTGTCCCTTTGACTAGTCCTTCAGCACAAACGACTCAACTGGCAGCTGACCAGGGACAAGCGGTCGCCCAACCGGCAGAAAATAACCGTCGAAAGCTGACAGTTAATACCGCCACGATGAAATTACCGCAAACCAACGAACAAAGCACCAGTATTTGGGCACTATTCGGCTTAAGTTTGATGAGTGCCTTGAGTTTGTTTGGTTTTACTAAGCAACGGAAACACGAAAATAATGATTAATTAACAACTATCACCCTCAAGAAGGCCTCTGGAAAACCAGCGGTCTTTTTTGGATCTTTCAATTCATTTTTATTGAAGCATAATTTTTAAATCCGTATAACACTGTATATATACTGTGTTATACTCATCTTGGTACACATGATTATTAAGTTTGGGTGTCCTGAATATTGATGTGCATCCATTTTTTTAACTGTAATCTGATTTACACAGTTTTTAAGTAAATTTGTATCAAGGGGAGATAACTGTATGTGTAATAAGGCCATAAGAAATAATCAGAAGGATCAGACTCACCATTGTCTATATAAATCCGAGTATCAATGGATGTTTTGCAGCTTAATGTTTGTCAGTGCAACAACTGCTTCACTGTTGGGAGGTACTTCAGTCCAAGCTGCTGACACAAGTCAGCCAAGCAACTGCAAGTACGTCTGAATCAAGCAAGCAAGCAACAAGTGTTCAAAATAGTTCATCTTCAGCGACGTCGTCGGCCTCAACTTCGGACAGTTCATCAGTTAATGCCCCATCTACTTCACAGCAAGGTGAACAAAATGCCAACTCGACATCAGTAACTGCACCCGCAAAAAATCAAAATACCCCTGCTGCGCCAATAACCCTTTCACCCGAACAAGTCGAGCAGGCATTTGAGACCCACGGCAACGCTAATTTTGATAGTACAAAACCGGGAACTGTAACCCTCACTGACAAGGCCGGCAACCAGCAAGGCAGTGTGACTCTCAAAAATAAGATCAGTCTTAACCAGGGCTTTGACCTGAAAGGCCAGATCAATCTGGGTGCCCTTGATCAAGTCAACCATGGTGGTGGTGACGGTATCGCATTTGGCTTCCACGATGCCAACAGTGACGCGGTCGGTGACGGCGGTGCTGGCCTTGGCCTCGGCGGTATTCCAGACGCGATTGGCTGGAAAGCAGACACCACTTTCAACTGGGACACTTCTAACGACGCCACAGCTGATCCACTACAGTTTAGCAACGGCCCGCAAAAACCGAACTCGCCTGGTTATGGCGGCGGTCAAGCCTTTGGTGCCTTCATCGAAAGCTCAAAGGCAACGGGTCTTCCGGGTGATACGCCAGGAACCGTGTCCACGACTGGCGTCACTTCTGGATCAGATAGCGCTCAAGCAATTGACACGCCCTCTCCGGGATCAACTGATAATCCCGAAGCCGACCCGATAAACTGGGTGGGTGAATTTAAACCCATTGAAATCATTTACGATCCGAATAACGATGGCAAAGGTAAAAAGACGCTCACCGTTAAGTACGATAATAAGGAATGGCAAAAAGATATTACGGCTTGGGCTGCTGACAAAACCAGCACTGCCTTCTTCATTTCTGCTGGCACCGCGGCTAACCGGAACCTGCAGCAATTCCGGCTCGACTCCTTTAGTTATTTACCAGCTGCAACGGTTGATGTTAAGTACGTTTATACAACAGATACGACACTTATAACGGATCCCACCGCGCCAGTTGATCCATCAACTGTCAAAGAGATTCCAAATTACGTTGGCAGGGTTAATTACCCTTCTGGCACGCTTGTCGGTGATCCCTACATCACTTCTCCACAGCTGATTAAGGGATATCAATACGTTCGTCTGTATGACGGTTCGCTTCCTGCAGCTGGCACGTTAAAAACTGCCGGAAATAACGGAACGGTCACGTACTTATACGTCCAAAACGGCAATCTCGGCCAAGTTGTCAACATTAAGTTCTGGGATAAAACTGAAAATAAACTGCTACAAATGCTGGCCTTTAATGGCCCAAGTGATACTAAACTCAACTATTCTGACAAAGCACAGGTAGCTACTTACGTTAAGGCAGGCTACGCCTATGATCCGCGAAATGATTCAACTTTAGGTGGCATTGTGTTTGATCATAACAATGATGCTGTCCAAACATTTAACGTCTATTTAACGCACCAAACACAATCAGCGCAAGTGGTGCAAACCGTCACCCGTACCATTAATTATGTCAAAGCAAGTGATGGCTCACAGCTTTACGAGCCATCCGTGACACATCTGACCTTCACGCGTACAGACACGACTGATTCAGTGACCCATACCACTACCCAAGGTAACTGGTCAGCCGCACAAACTTTTAAAGCGGTTACCAGCCCGACAACGATTCCTGATTACGTACCAGATACTAAGATAGAACCCAAGTTAACGGTTGGCCTCAACAGTGCTGTGCCAACGGCTAAACAGTTAAATCTGATTGTTAAATATTCGATAGTCTCTGGGGAAATCCCGGATATTAATCCGCACGTTTGGTTTAAAGCTCAGGTACCGCCTGCCGTTCATGAACCTACTGGCGAAGTCCCTGATACTAATCCACATGCTTGGTTTAAAGCTCAGGTACCGCCTGCTGTTCATGAACCCACTGGCGAGGTCCCTGATACTAATCCACATGCTTGGTTTAAAGCTCAGGTACCACCTGCCGTTCATGAACCTACTGGTGAGGTCCCTGATACTAATCCACACGTTTGGTTTAAGGCTCAGGTACCACCTGCCGTTCATGAACCCACTGGCGAAGTCCCTGATACTAATCCGCACGTTTGGTTTAAGGCACAAGTACCGCCTGCCGTTTTTCAGCCGGGTGGTCACCCACAAACGCGTTCTAATGTGCCGGGCAACGTCCCAATACAGCCAAATTCCCTGATCACTCCACCAATTGGTGATCACGATACTGGCACGCCGATTACAACGACACCTACTGAGGATCACGATACGGGTACGCCGATTACGACGATCAACCATCATCGTGTGACTGATCATCAACCTGGTCACGTTGTCACTGGTACAGATCACGACACTGGCGTCAGAAGATATGCTAGTCGTCGTTCATACCAAGTAAAGCCACTGCCATTTGGGCAAAGCAGCCGTCCAGCAGCGGTCAAACCAGCGACATACACAAGCCAGGTAAAGCCTACTTCTACCAGAAAAGCCACTACCAGTAAAGCTACTACCAGTAAAACCACGATGAAATTACCGCAAACCAGCGAACACAGCACCAGTATTTGGGCACTATTCGGCTTCAGTTTAATGAGTGCCTTGAGTTTGCTTGGTTTTAAGCAACGGAAACGCCACGAGAACAATTAATTAAAAACCGCCTTCATTAAGATCGCACTTGCACGAAAGAAGACCGTTGGACAAAACCAGCGGTCTTCTTTCATTTTCCCTATTTAATTAATACTTTGTGCACCACCATTTTCAACACAATATAATAGTAGAAAATTTCTCATTTTTCATACATTTAATGGCGTATGTAACCTCTTTTGCAAAATAAGACTCTTTTATGGAACTGTGCTTTTTCCCCTGTTATACTTCAACTCGTAATCGATTACTATTGGTTAGTCACTTGGTCAGGAATACTTTGGAGGGTTTCTCTATGAAAAAAGCAGAAATGATTGCCATCCCACAGGTTTCGAGCATGGTTGTTGTTGCCGCTGTAACGGCCATGCTTAGTTGCTGTATAACTCAAACGGCTTTTGCTCATACTGCCCCGCATATGACGCCTTTCAGTTCATATCGGTACAACGTTCCTAATGCCACGATTCAGCTTAGCGATCACAAAACCAAATCAATTTGGCACGCTGCTATCAACAAGTGGAACGGTACCCACGCTTTTACCTTTAAGATCGTCAAATCGGGCGCTCAAATTCACGCGGACAGCTTTTCTAGTCTGAGCAAAACTTACAGCACAACAACGGGTATTACCTACTCGAAAATCTGCGGCTCCCAGTTGCTATCGGCCCACGTTCGTCTCAACAACGCATCGCTTGGAAAATACAAGTATACGACCGCTCAGCGGACCAACGTTGCGGAACACGAACTTGGACACGCAATGGGTCTATTGCACAATCCTAACGCAAAAAGCGTGATGTATTACAAAAACCGGTACGTCTCCATTCAACCGGTAGACGTATCGGCCATTCAAAAGGATTATCGCTTCCTGGAATTCAGTGATACTTTTGGTTCCTCCCCCGTTCAAGAGCATACCTTTTATGATCCCGTCACACCCCAGAAAGCGACGATTCAAGCTGATTCTCTAAACGTTCTCACACATTCTACGACGCACATTGATTTTACCAAGGTCAACCCTGGCAAATGAGCGTCTGAGCCCCTATAAACAAATTTTTTAAGCGTTCAAAGCGCTTTCATTTGAAGCAATTGGTACATTGCTTCAACCACAGTATGTTTCATTCACTCTATTCAAATAAGGGTTATGATTACCGGCTTCCCCCTTCAAAAGAGCCACCACTTGACCATAACCCTAAATAGCTAAAATGAACCTCGCAATCCTTACGCCGGACTGCGAGGTTCATTTTAGCACCTGCACGATTGTTTTAAAATCATTATTACCCACTTTAATGTAAATATTAGATTAGTGGTTAATTCGGGGAAATTTTGGGTACTTGGTCTGCATTTTTTGCCGTTAAATTCAGCTTAGATCAATCATTACGCCTCATTAAATAGGCACTGCACGTCAGTCCTCGTACAGATAACCGGCCTTCCGCAGCGATGTCTGAATGGCGGCCAGCTGTTCTGGCGTATCGTAAGCAATCGTATGGGTGTGCACGCCGTCCGTCAATTCTGACAGCAGGTGGGCGTTTTGGCGCTTTACCTTCGCTACAAACAGGTTCACGTCGCCGATGTCTCGGACCTGCAAATTCGCCCTGATCTGGCCGTACAGCGGGTGATCCACCACCACGTCTTCGATCACGCCGCCCGCTTCAACGATCCGGCGCATTTCATCAGCGCTGTCGCTGGGAAAATGCCGGCACACTAAAACGGCCTCGTGAACCGCCTTTTGCTGGTATTCATAGCCGCGCATGGTCGCTACGATCGGCTCACCGCCGGCCCTTAACAGGGAAACGTCCCCCACAATCGTTTGCCGGCTCACGTTAAACCTTCGCCCTAGTGCGCTGGCACTGATGGGAACCTGACTCGTTGATAAAATTGATTGAATTTGTGACCGCCGTTCCGTACTTGTCAAGATACCGCCTGCTTTTACATAAAATTGAGATGCTCTGCTCTTAATCTTACCAAAAATCCCTGCCGATGAGAATATTAAGTCCCTCAAATTAAACCTTTTTCTCTCAGGTATGCTAAGATAAAGACAATGTTTCATGGGGTGTCAAGACACCAATTTAGACATGAAAGGATTGGACGAATAGTCATGCGTAATCTCTCTTTATTAACCGACTTATATGAATTTTCAATGGCCAATGGTTTCCATAAGGATCTGCCCGATACCCGAGCGACCTTTGACCTTTTCTTCCGGAAAGTACCGGATCAAGGCAGTTTTGTGATCACTGCCGGGCTGCAGCAAATTATCGATACACTGCCGCTTTCATTTACACCAGCAGACATCGCTTATTTCCGGAGCCTGCATCTTTGGGATGAGGATTTCTTGAACTTCCTGGCAACCTTTAAATTCGATTGCCACCTCCAGGCCATTCCTGAAGGGACTCCCGTTTTCCCGCGGGAGCCGCTGATCACAGTCGAAGGCCCGATTGCTCAAGCTCAGCTGTTAGAAACGCTGCTGCTGACCATTCTCAACCACGAATCCTTGATTGCCACCAAGGCGCGGCGCATGACGTTTGCTGCCGGCGATCGGCCAATCATGGAATTCGGTGCTCGTCGTGCGCAAGGCGCTGACAGCGCGGTTTATGGTGCACGGGCCGCAGTCATTGGCGGTGTTTCCAGCACGTCAAACATGTTAGCGGGCGAGAAGTTCTCGATCCCGGTCGCCGGCACCATGGCGCACAGCTGGATTGAAGCCTATCCGGACGAACTCACGGCCTTTCGTCAGTGGGCCAAATTCTACCCGGACAACAGCGCCCTGTTAGTGGATACCTACGATGTCTTGACCTCTGGTATTCCAAACGCCATCACCGTCTTCAAAGAACTGCGCGCAAGCGGCCACGAACCGGTGGGCATCCGTATCGATTCCGGCGACATTGCTTCACTGTCGCGTAAAGCACGCGCGATGCTGGATGACGCCGGATTCCCGAAGGCTAAAATTACCATTTCCAACGCCCTCGACGAAAACATTATTGAATCGTTACTGCATCAAGGTGCACCCATTGATAACTTTGGAATCGGTGAAAAACTGATCACCAGTGCCTCCTCCCCCGTTTTGAGCGGTGTTTATAAGTTAGCCGCCATCGAACAAGGCGGCAAGCTCATCCCGAAAATTAAAATCAGCGACAGCCGTGAAAAAGTCACGATCCCGGGTAAGAAGCAGGTCTACCGGCTTTACCGTGAAGGCACCAACAAGGCTTTTGCCGACTTGATTGCTTTAGCCGATGAACAGATTACCGACCAACACCACTTAGACGTCCTCGACAGTAACCCGCTCAGTGTCAGCAAGGTGCAGCCGCTCAACAGCTTTGACGCCAAGCCGTTGTTAGCACCGGTTGATCTGGATCAAAAGGCGGTGAGTCCGTTAGACATTCAAGCCTTCAGCAAGCAACGCATCGCTGAATTACCTGACGAAACCAAACGGCTGACTAAGCCGGACAGTTACCACGTTTACATGACACCGCAGTTGGCTAAACTGCAGGATGATTTGATCAAGGGGAAATAAAAAATACAGATAATCAAAGGGCCTTAAATCAGCAATATTACTGATCTAAGGCCCTTTTTATTATTGATCTACCAACCGTAGTGAAAAGTCCACGGCACACTATTTAAATTATTTGAATTATAAGTATAACTTAGTTCATGACCAGCAAGCGTGACAAAATTAATTGTTACTCGATGATGCTTACGCGTATTATAAACACTCACATCTTGACTTGCAAACGGCACTCGTTTATATCGAGGGTGCGTCAATTTTGCACCGCCATCAATCTTCAACGTATGTTTAGTGATATGCATACCGTGTGTCTCATTCCGGGTATGCCAATAGCCTCTGACATATGATGGAAAGGCATGAATCGTCCTAGAATGAGCTGAAGCTGTACTCGAGCTAGCACCAAGACCTAAAACAACAAACAAGAAACTCAAAGCCAAACTAAACAGAATCCGACGAACTTTCACAATGTAACCCCCTACTTATAATACTTAAAAGTGTACCACTAATGCCTGTTTTACGGGGGTTAATGCTGACTGTTTTTTGAATAAACAAATAAAGCAGTTAATTATCACTCGTAAATGAGCAACAATTAACTGCAAAGAAAGACACTTTATTTCAGAAATTAGGTAACCACTTAAATCGTATTCTCCCCTGGCTCCCACTCATTTTGGGGTGTAAATGGCTGGGCCTTAGGCTTCGAAATAAAGCTGAAATACGCCATCTCTGATGCCCAGTCGGCCGGGTCACCAAATTCAAGCATCCTTAAGTTCTGGTTATCGTAGGTAAAGGCGTACAGCTGTTTCTTTTGAATATCGTAGCCGGCCGTATACTGTGTCCAGGCCACCAGCGTTTCACCTTCGCCGTGAATCCGCAGCGATCCCTTTGGCGTATTGACCGCTGACAGCAGTTGGAAGATTTGATTCAGCGTTTCCTCATCGTCGACTTCAACGGACATCAACTTATTTACGGCCGCCCTCAAAAAGCGCGATTCCGGTTTGTAATCGGCTGGCAAGCCCACTAAACCGCTGGTGGATTCATCCAGACCAATTTGTTCAATGGGTTCACCGTCATCAAAGGTGTAGCTGCGGTTGGTGATCCGTTCCAGCCAAGTTTTAAGGTTGTTCAAGTGCCAATCAAAGGTCGGCGCGTTCGTCATAACCCCTAACGGATTGTCAAAGATTCGAAAGCCGTTGGGTTTGGAAGGTTCCACCACGATGGAACGGCCTTCTTGATCGATGAAGACGCAGTGCTGCGGCACCGACATGCCCATCATATAGCCGACTTCATTGGTGATGCCGATATCATTTCCCAGGTTGTTTTTGATATCATCTAAGCTCTTATAATGCGTCAGGATCCAGGTACACAGCTCTTCGCCGCGAACGGCCACCTTGCCGGAGGCTTCAATCGTTTCGGTGTCCACGTAGCGGTAAAAGTGGTCGAAGTAAAAGGATCCGCCGCAGATGCCGTAATCGTTGATGCCGTCCAGTAATACCGGTGCCTGATGAATGTCTTTGGCCCAGACGATGCCCATCACGTTGAGCTGGGATTCAAACGGGGTAGCGGCAGCCCGCCAGAGATAGCCCTTTGGCACCTTCACGCCGGCATATTCAAAGTGCTGTTCGAAATCCTGGGTGCGGCCCCAGTATGGCCGTTGCTGTTTACTGATCAGTTCAATTCCCGTACAAGCCATTATAAAACTCCTTTCAGGCTAAGGTTATCAGTGTGTCTCCAGTTCATCCACCGTGACCTTTTTCTTGGCCGACGGAATCATCGCAATACCCGCACCAATCAGGGCCACTAAAGCACCCAGAACCGTGAGCAGGTAGACTTGAGCACCTAATTGCGGAATCAGCCAGTCAATCAGCACGGAGCCGATCAACTGCCCCGCCGTGGAGGCCAGTCCCAATAGCAAGAGCCCCAAACCACGAACCAGTAACGCCATCAGAGCGATTGAAAGCAACCCCAGCGGGCCGCCCAGATACATCCACCAAGCGGATGGCAAATGGAATTGAACGGCGCCCATCATGACCCGGACTAACAGTGCTAAACCAAGGATCGAAAAACCGACAATGAAGTTCCAGGTAATCGAGACCAGCATTGAACCCGTTTCGTTGGCAACTGCTGAGTTACCGGCAGGTTGCCAGCCGGCTAACAAACCAGCTAAGAACGGTAAAATCGCTAAAGCCACGACCTTAGGTGCCTGCCAGCTCGGCAAAACCACCAGCACGGTTGCGACAACGGCGAGGATCGCCCCTAAGATCCGGGCAAAGTTGAACGGCTGTTTAACCGGAACCCCGATCCCGAAGCGGTCACAGAGCAGACCCGAAATGACCATCCCTGAAATCAAAGTCGTTTGGAAGGTCGCCACCCCAAGGACTGAAGCGGAAGCCCCTTCTGAGAAGACCACCATCGCCCCGCAGCAACCAGCGATCCAGTTCCACCACGGCAGGTGTCTGGCAGCCATCTTGGAGGGAATGGAAGCGAACTGCTGCCGGGTAGATTTTCTAGCTAAAATAATAATGGCCATAACCACTAGACCTGATCCGAAGGAGACTACCGCAGAAGCATTCCCATCGCCTAATTCCTTACCAACTTGCCCGTTGACCGCGGACTGCATGGGGGATAACATCCCCGCTAGAATGGTGGCTAAAGCCAGTAGCGGCACAACCACCTTTTTTTCAACAGAGCCTGATCCATTAACGTTTTTTTGAGCATCCATGTTGCGAAACCCCTTTCATTTTCAAACAGCGTCATTTGCCGTGTCTCACACTACTGCAGATCACCTGATAGCCAGTGAATACACCTGGAGAAGAATTGGCCGTAATGCGTCCAGCTCATGAAATCCTGTGATGCCCAGTGCGGTGCAATATCGGTCGTGTAAGCTAAAGTCCGGCCCTGACCCACTTTGCGGGTGATCAAAAACGGGTGGCCGTCAATGGTCATCAGCACGTCACTGTCGTTCTTAGGTGTCACCACTTGATAACCCAGGACTTTAGGAAACTGTCCCAAATTTTCGGAGATGCCGTTAGCAACTGCTTCTTTCGGAACCGCGCCTGCCGGGGTTTCAATCCGGTCATCAAAGGGACTGACATCCACGGGTAAAATTTCTTCCAGCGCGGTATTGTGATAATGGGCCTTGCCCTCAAAGCCGCCAAATGACAGGTAGCCGCCCGCCATCATCAGCGCGCCGCCGTTATTGACCCACTCCTTTAACAGCTGCAGCCTGTCGGTCGTCGGGTTACCGCCCGCAAAGACGCGATCCGAAAGGTTAAATGAATTCGCCCCGATATCGGAGAGGATCACCACGTCATACTGGTTGAGTTCGCTCAACGTCCACGGAAACTTCTCCGGCACGTCATGAGCGAACAAGTGCTCCACGGAATGTCCCAATCCGCGTAACGCCTTTAACAGATCCTCACAACCACTCTCTAACTTGGTACTGGTAAAGGAATCATATCCCTTGTACTCCGTTGTACTTGAAATCCACGACTCGCCTGCCAACAATATTTTTGCCATTCTCACAACCCCTTCAGTACGTTGTCGTTACTTATGGAAAATATCAATAAAAGCTCTACAAATCAACTGCTTAACCGGTTAAGCAAAAAGGCCAAAAACAAAGCGCTAGGATCTGCGCTCTCTTTTTGGCTTAAATATAAATACTATCCGGGAAAATGTCAACGGTTATGTATCCATAAATTTTTCTATTGAATTTTACACACAAAAAAGTAATGAACACATTTCATCATTGTGACAATGTGCACGAATCACACCAGCGATCATCGTGCCTACTCGCTAGTCGTTACCGGCGCAAAGACCGAAGCGCGCTTGATCAGCTCCGGTTTGATCAGTGCGTGCTTGTTGACTGGGTGATCACTGCCGATCCTCTCAAGCAAAATCGCCAGTGCCTTTTCAATCATGGCTTTCGGCCGCTGATCAACCGAGGTCAACGGCACTTCCAAAATTTCCGAATACGGATCATTATCAAAGCCAATCATCGCGTACTGATGCAAAACGTCAATGTGGTGCATTTTGGCCCACTTGATGATGCCAAATAACATTAAGTCGTTGGAGCTCAAGATCGCGGTAATATCCTTTCGCTGGGTAATCGTGCTAGCCAGTTCATAGCCACTCCCCACGGAATAATCCCCCATGAACAAGTTTTGCGGTTTGACCGCCAAGTGATGATCCCTCAACGCCTGCTGGTAGCCCGTCAACCGTTCCGCGGCGTTGACGAAGCCGGTCTGTCCCTGAATAAAGGCAATTTCTTGATGGCCCTTATTGATCAGTTCCTGCGTAGCGATGTAAGCCCCGTTTACGTTGTCGAAGTTCACGTAACTGACATCCAGATCATTCGGGTAGGCATTCAGTAAAATGAACGGTTTGTCTAAGTTAGCAATCAGCTGTTTGCGCTGCGCTTGATCCACCCGGAAAAACTCGTTTGAAGGCACCAGGATGATGCCGTCAACTCCGCGAGACACCATGCTTTCAATCGCTTTTTTCTCATTTTGAAACGAATTATTACTGTCCACGAAGATCGTCGAATAACCGTCTTTTTCCAGTGACAGATCAATTTCCTTGGTCAGCAGTGAAAAAAACGGGTTCGTAATGTCCGGTACGATCAGCGCGATGTTGAGGCTTTGCTGCTTACTCAGTGAAATGGCGGCAAAGTTAGGCTGGTAATTCAGTTTTCTCGCCAGCCGTTCGATTTCTTCACGCTTATGTTTAGAAATCCGGGAGTTGGGCTTATTATTCAGCACCATCGAAACGGTAGCCACCGAAACACTCGCTTCACGGGCAATATCCTTCATCGTTGCCATCTGATCACCTTCTTTTTTATCGAAATTCATTGTTAAAGCTAATGATATTATACTATGTCGCTTTTGGAAAATTTAACGCTTACATTTTCTTATTTGTAATGAAATTAAATTATATTTAAAGCGCGACTTCATCACCAGAGACTGTGATTTTGAAAGCCGTTTGCACCAATCGCATTTAGTTGAAATAACAGCTTATCAAAGTTGCTTTCACAAAAAAGGCACTTGTTCTGAGTCAAGTGCCTTCCCTAACCTTAATTGATCAGCATTTTTACGTTAAAATTCCACTTTGAGTTACCAAGTCTTCCCATTTGGACATTAATCCTTCACCACATCCGTCCACTCAAAGGGTTCCGAGTACTGCTGCAGTTCGGCTAACGATAGCCGCAAGGCGGCATTCGGCAGCCCCGCCGCCGGATACAGGTCAGCTTCATCTTTGACACTTTCGTCGAGGTAGACGCGCACGCCTGGCTGCAACGCAAATGGGCACACGCCGCCAGCCGGATGGCCGATGAGTTCGGGTAAATCCGGCGCCTGGACCATCTTGGCCTTCTGGTGGAACGCCGCCTTGAACTTCTGGTTTGAAATCCGTGCCGTACCTTTGACCACGATGACGATGGGACCTTCTTTCAAGTTGAACGCCATGGTTTTACCGATTTGTTCTGGCTTGACCCCTAGCTGTTCCGCGGCGTCCTGCACCGATGCCGTAGACTCGTGGAAAACCTGGATCCGATCAGCAATCCCAGCTTTTTCAAAATTCGCTTTTACTGCTTCAAATGACATTGTAAGCACTTCCTTTGTTGATGAATACGTTCAGTATGCCACAATAATGGGTCGCAGAGAAGCTGAAATTTTAAAGGAACTAAAAAGGTGAAGCCCCCGTTCGGCTTCACCCCTCATTAACGCTGTTTACTTATAAAAATTAAATGGCATATAGTTTGAACGCTTATAGCTGGAACCATTAAGGCTCGTTAGGTAATTAAGAATCTTGATGTGGTTGCCAGTCTTACGTACCTTGTAGTAAAGCAGCTCTTTGCCGCTAGTATATGCCGTTTCATGACCTCGCAGGTAGTAGTAACTGCTGCCCTTGGCGTGGTGGTACATCACCTTGTTGGCAGTTTGCGGATCACCCAGACGTGCGCTCAGTTTAAAGGTACTGGACGTGATCTTGAACTTGTAATTCAAGTCGCCGCCCTTTTCCTTCCAAGTCCCCCGAATAGCTGATGGTACGTTCTTGTGCCAAGTAGCTGCTTGCGCCGTCTCCGTGGTGCTGAATAATACCGATGCCCCCATCGATAAAGTCGCCGCGATGGCGATTAGTCCCGTCTTTTTCATTAATGTATAATCCTCCTAATTAGTATGTTAGAAGTATATCATAAGTGCTGTCACTTTTTAATCAAGAATTTAAACCGTTCGTTTAAAAAACATTTATTCCGGCAGAAACAAATCGTCAAAAAACGCCACGATAGTCAAACTACCCTGGCGTCCTTCATTTAATATTAGTACCAATTTCTAAACTTGGAAACTTTTTTGAACGCGTATCCGCGCTTCAAGTGCTGCTTAGTTGGCTGGTCATACATGGTCTTGTTACCCGATTTATAGAACTTGTAGGTCACGTGGCCGCCGAGCACCATTCCATTGGGCTTGACGTAACTTTTAACGTAGTAAATATGGCCAATTTTACGCCACGATAAATGGCTGGCATACTCAGTTGACATGTTGGATATACCACGCATGATATGGCTCTTAGAAATCCGGTACTGCGGTGCAAAGCCCGCCGCGGGATCCTTTTTACGTGGCACTGTAGATAACCAGTTTCCTCGAATGGCGGTCGGTGCCCCCTTATGCCAAGTTGCGGCGTGTGCTTGAGTAGGCGTTACTGTGGATAGGCCGGTTGCTAGCCCCAAAGTTAAAAGTAATACGTTAAATGTTTTCATCGAAAATTCCCCTAAGTGATTTGATTTTTTGGTACATCTCTATTTGCGATTATCAATCATTTATAATATGAATTAGTGAGTCCACCATTTATCGCATAAAATTTACCATGGTTTTTAAACGAGACTGCCCCACCGTAAATATGAACGGTTACTTTGGTACCTGACAATTTAAAGCGATCGTATTCTGTAGTCCAATATTTGCGGCCATCTTCACCATGGTAAGTTGATTTCACATAATAGTACTTACTTCCACGTTTATGATGATAGTACGCATTTTTGCTTGTTGACCAACTCTTATCACTCGTATCCCTGTAATTAAACGAGCTCTTGGTTAATTTTAACTGCCGAAAGCCAAGCGACCCCTGTTTGATTTTTCCCTTCCAGGTCCCTTGAAGTACTTTAGGGATTCCTTTGTGCCATTTTGTAGCTGCACTTGCAGTATTATTACTCAAAGCTGGAGCTGAGAAGGATAACCCCAATGACAAGGTAGTCAGAAGCACTACCTTTCCGATTTGTTTCATGCCAAATACCTCCAAAGTTTTTAATTCTTTATTAGTATAGGCTGACTGATACATAAGTGAAAGTATTTTTTAGGCTAGTGCTGATTTTAACTAACTTACTCAAACAAAAGAAACGATGCAAAACTTATTTTTAAAAGTAGTTTTTAATTCTAATGCTTTCAGGTATACTTAAAGTTCATCTTAAGACCACGAGGAGTAGAGGAATTGAATTTATAAAGTGGCGTCAGTTGAGAAAACTCGGTATTTTAATGCCGAGATGAATCAGCGCCTTGGACGACCACCACTGTATTAATCTAACTGTGAATCAATATATTGACTGACAACTTGTTTGGAAACATTACCAAGCGTACTCATAAAGAAACTGGGAGACCAGAGATGGCCCTGCCAAAGTAATGATTTAGTTTCGGAAAATTGAATGAACCACTGTTTAACTGGCCCACCTTTGAAGGCTTTCACAATTGAAGAAGGCTCAAGCTTAGGCGGAAAACTAATCACCATGTGAATATGATCCGGCAACACCTCCATATTGGCTATTTCAACCGAGTGACGTTCGGCAATCTTTCATGGCAATGATCCGTTTCTCAGTGGTAAAAATCGGCTGACGATAAATAGTTATCTATACTAAATAAAAATTAAAATCAGACACATTTGGCCATTCGTACATAATCATACAATTTCCTCCTAATGCCTCTATTTCGGGATTTTAGCCATTCATACCAGAACCTATGATAAAATATTAAGGTATAAGGAGGGGAGAACAAATGACCTACCAAGGGATTAAATTACGGCTGTATCCTAATC
This sequence comes from Secundilactobacillus pentosiphilus, assembly GCF_002217985.1. Lineage (GTDB taxonomy): Bacteria > Bacillota > Bacilli > Lactobacillales > Lactobacillaceae > Secundilactobacillus > Secundilactobacillus pentosiphilus. The sequence goes on along the minus strand of NZ_BCMI01000024.1, from coordinate 4,341 downwards.
AGGATCAGCAACTGAAAATTAAACTTAATTTTGGCTATAATCGGTTTGTGTGGAATCAGATGTTGAATATGCTGATCACGCGTCACCAAAATAATCCCAAAGCCAAGTTTTTGAGTGTCTTTGATTTGAATAACTTATTGCCCGCATTAAAGACTGAATATCCCTGGTTAAAGATGGCTGAAAGTACTAGCTTGCAAGTCACTAATCATGATTTAGTTGAAGCTTTTAAGCAGTTCTTCAAAAAGCAGCATGGCTTTCCGAAGTTTAAGTCGCGTAAGTATCCCAAACAGAGTTATCAGTGCAAAGCAGTCAATCAGAATATTAAAGTCGTTGACCGTCACCACATTCAATTACCGAAGCTAGGGAATGTATCTTGTCGATCGGGTAGGCTCCCGGTCGGAAAAATCAAAAGAGTGACGATCCGATTGTCAGCTACAGGCAAATTCTACGCCAACGTGCTGGTGGATACCGACATTGAAGAATTACCCAAAACTTCCCAAGCTGTTGGCATCGATATGGGCGTTGCCGACTTAATGATCACTTCCGATAGCATCAAATATCCCACAATCCGGTTTGATAAACGACTCAGTAAAAAGAAGCATTACTGGGAGAAACGTCTGGCTCGTCGGAGACGCCAAGCCGAAAAGGAAATCGCCTGGGACAAACATAATAAGGTACCGGAACCCCGAGAACTAAACGATTTTAAAAATTACTTGAAAGCTAAACACATGGTCGCTAAATACAGCGAAAAGATTGCCAATCAACGGGATAACTATCTGCACAACATCACCAAAGAACTGGTTGAACAGTATGATGTGATTAAAATTGAAGATTTGAAAACCAAGAACCTTCTAAAAAATCACCAACTCGCCCGAGCAATCGCCAACCAATCCTGGCGAAAGCTTCGTATAATACTGGAATATAAGTGTACCTGGTATGGGAAGCAGCTGGTCACTGTTAATCCACGAAAAACATCCCAACTCTGTGCAACTTGTGGCTATGATGATGGTAAACACACCTTGGATATCCGCCAGTGGACCTGTCCTAACTGTGGCAGTAATCATGATCGCGATATCAATGCCGCCACCAATATTCTAAAAGCAACAGCGTAGCCAAACGACCAACTGGGCTGGAACAGCCCTTAGTCAATAGCCGTAACCTCTGTGCATCATTCCGTGAATGTTGTGTAAGTCAGCGGTGTTCCTAGAAGCTCGTTACTTTAGTGACGAGTAGTTCACAAAACACACGTTAAGTAGTCAGTATTAGAAATATGTATGCTAAACTTATCATTGTAAGAATAAAATAATACTATCACCGGGTAGCAGTACTGTGTGACATTCCGTTAGGTCTTTGAAGGGATGCCGTTCAGTACTGCTTTTTGGTTAAAGGAGAGTTTTTAAATGGCATGGTTTTACTTATTTATTGCAGGTCTTTTTGAAGTGGTTTGGGCGACTTTCATGAAACTCAGTGAGGGGTTCTCCCACTTGGGTTATTCAATCGCCACCTTCGCGGGCATGCTATTTAGTTTCTTATTCCTGGCGCGGGCTACTCGTCAGCTACCGATTAGCCTCGCCTACCCCGTTTGGACCGGCATTGGCGCACTGGGCACTGTGATCATCGGCGTGATCCTTTTCGGCGACCGCTTGAGCCCGCTGACTTGGTTTTTCGTTGCCTTATTGCTGATTGGGATTATTGGTATCAAATTAACGGCGAAGTAATTTTTCAGCTAGGTGGTAGGTGGCTCCCTTATCCCAAAGTCGTTGCTGAATCGGTACTACAGACCAATCATTACACTATTTTCCGCGAAAAATATATAATTAATTGTATGGAAAAAGAGTGAAACACTTTGATACTTAAGTAAAGAAGGAAATTAAATTACCGAACAATTATCATTATTAAACGGCGCGGCTGACTCAAATCATCGTGAGCAAACCCACCATCAATCGCTAAAAGACGTTCAGCCACTGGCTTACCGCATGCGTCCCCGTAAGATTGAAGAAGTGATCGGTCAAACTGATTTAATCGGTGACGGCAAGCCGATCTCAATGATGGTGGCCGCGAATACGTTGAGTTCGATGCTGCTATACGGTCCGCCTGGCATTGGCAAAACGTCCATTGCGCAAGCTTTAGCCGGCAGCACTAACCGGCGTTTCATCTACTTTAACGCCGCTAACGGCACGAAAGCCGACCTGCAAAACGCCTTAGCGGTTGCCAACACCGAACCCATCGTGTTGTTTGTGGATGAAATTCACCGGTTGGACCACCCGAAAGTCGACCTTCTATTAGCTTCAGTGGAAGACGGCTCCGTCACCCTGATCGGCGCCACCACCGAAAACCCGTTCATTAACCTGCCCCCGGCTTTACGTAGCCGGATGGTCATTTACGAGTTAAAGCCGCTCACAAAAGATGAAATTCTAACTGGCTTGAAACACGCTTTAACTGACACCGATCGTGGCCTGGGTCATTATGAAACCGCAAAAAAGATCGCCGATGACAAGCTGGATTATTTAGCAGACCGCACTAATGGTGACCTGCGCTTAGCTTTATCCTCACTGGAGATTCTAGTGAAGTCCGGCGCTCCCTTTGACGAAGAACACATCGACGCCACGCTGGGTGCCGGCGCGTCGAAGATCGATAACGGCGAAGATGGCCACTACGATACCATCGCCTGGTACTGCGAAGCCATCAAAAGTTCTGACGTGAACGCTGCTCTCCTGGCACTGGGAGTGCTGCTGAACGGCAACGACATGGAATCCGCCATCCGCCGCATCGAAGTCGGTTTGTTTGAAGACATCGGCGTGGCGAACATGAAGCTATGGACGCCCGTCATCGATGCCCTGCAAGTCGCTAGAGACGTGGGCCTGCCGAAAGCGCAGTCCGTCTTGTCCGCTGTGACCGTGGCGATGTGCCTATCGCCCAAGGCAAACGCCTCGACAAAGGCCATCGAATTCGCCCGCAAAGACGCGGCCAAGGATGACTGGCGGCAACCGGACATGACCCGGGACATGCACTATAAGGGTGCGCTGAGTTTGGGACACGGTGTGGGCTTTGTCTCCGCCCACCAGTTCCCGGAGCATTTCTGGGGTCAGGGTTTGATGCCTAAAGGGATGGAAAACAAGACCTATTACCGGCCGGACACCAAGGCCGAAGCCAAGTTTCGTCAGATCAACGATGGTTTGCGTGCCAAAATGTACCCAAACGCGCCGAAGACGAAACCGTTGCCGGCGGATGAACGGGGCTGTGAACCGAAGAAGTCATGATTTGATACCATTGGATAAAATTAATCCCGGTTAATTAGCAGCTCACTGCTAGTTGACCGGGATTTTTTATTTATAATCATGATTTTGCTGATTGATGTCATCACAAATGACGTCATGATCAATCTTGAATCTACATCTTTTTGGGCCCAAAGTTTTCCAAATTTAACTTTCGTTCACTTAATTTGTGAGCATTTATATGGTGCAGAACAGCTCGCTAGTGTACGATGTCATTTACTTATTAATTAGCTAATCTCCCGTTACGATGACGGTTAAAGACATCTCATTTCTTTGGAGGTGCTCTTTTTGTTTTCCTATTTAAAATTTATTCAACCCTCATTTTGATTAGCAATTGCAGAAAAATCGGCGATACAACAGACTTTATAGTTTCAAAATCCCTCATAGTTTCCAATTATGATAATAGTAAAGTTATTATATGTATTAGAAAATTAAGATAACTCAAAATTAATTAAAAAAGTAATTACCTTCAGAAGCTGCACTTACCACACGTGAGAAACTTTATCAATAAGTATTTTGTTTATTTTTACACAAAGAGTTCCGTACTTTTGTAAAATTCCCAAAAAGTCAGGAATATTCATTAAAATACAAGCTTCCTTTAAATATCAATATCAGTAAACTTAGAAAGTGGGGTAAGTCTTTGGTCTTTTTGGTAGACATTTTTTATATGGGGACTCATTTTAAGGGGTATTTTTTACACGGGAACTAATCGGAACTGGGGGAATATTAATGGATTTTACGCTCTTTTTTGAAAAAAACGATCAAATTAGTTATGCCGTTTTGCAGTCATTTGCGCTGAGCGGCCAACATATCGTCACTCAAGAGCACATTCTTGAAAAATTAGATATTTCCGAATACAAACTGACACAAGTGATTTTAAAACTTAACAGTGACTTAAAAAAAGTCACTTCACCGGATAACACTGCGGCCATTACTGCTTTGGAAAATCATAACTATCAAGGACATAACATCACAACCACTTTAATTCACCAAATTCGTTTAATGTACTTAAAGTGACGTGTACCCAAAAAGTTGGAACTAAATAGTTTTATTCTTCTAGGCAACT
>NZ_BCMI01000023.1 GCF_002217985.1 Secundilactobacillus pentosiphilus | reverse complement strand
AGCTAACCATGTATAAACTTCTAACACGTTTAACTCTTGACTAATCGTAGGAACGAGGGTGTGACATAACTCGGTAGATTCCAGAATATAATGCCAAAATGCACCATCCCAATGGTGTTTATTGGGATGGTGCATTTTAGCATTATATGACCGAAATCTGAGTTGTGGAGCAGGTTAAGGCTATATGCCAGTATTGAACCAGCGTACATTTTAAGCTTTACTTTAGTCAAGAAATCAACTGGGATCCTTATCGATATAGATTTAAGTCACAGGTCCTTATTTGATTGCTGTGAAATTTACGTCATTTTGATGAACGGTTTTATGGCTTCTTGACCAAAAGTTTTGGTTTCAGTCAGTAAAATATTGGCGCAGGCCAAACTGTCATCCAAGGCGTTGTGGTGATGTTCCAGAGAAATGCCCAATGCATCGGCGACAGTATTCAGCTTATGATTTTCCAATCTGGGCAGAAATTGCCGGCTGGTTTTTACCGTATCTAGGGTTAAGTAGGCTGGTGACGTCATCCCGTAATGATTGAGGGTTTGCCGCAGCACACCATTATCAAACTGGGCATTGTGCGCGATCACCAGCTGTTCTGGGGTAAATAAGGATTGAATATGCGGCCAAACGGTTGGAAAATCGGGTGCTTCAGTAACATCGGCTTCGTGGATACCGTTAATTTGAGTATTACGCCAGTAAAAATCGGTGTCGGGTTTGATCAGTGTGTAGAACTCATCGGCTACCTGATCATTGCGAACAATCGTCAGTGCAAGCGAGCAAGCAGAATAGCGTTTGCCATTGGCAGTTTCGAAGTCCATTGCAACAAAGTTCAAATTGGCCACTCCTTTCAAGTCATACAAATTATACGTGAAGGCCGGTGGTTGTCAAGGCGACAGGGCAGTGATCAGAGCCAAAAATCTGGTCTTTGATATCTGCTGATTCTAATTTTGGCTGAAGGGCATTACTGGTAACGAAGTAATCGATCCGCCAGCCGGCATTCCGGTCACGGGCGCTGAAACGGTAGCTCCACCAGGAATAACGTTCGGCAGCATCCGGGTAGAAGTAACGGAATGTGTCCGTGTAGCCACGGGAGAGGAAGCGGGTAAAGGCTTCCCGTTCCTGGTCTGTAAATCCGGCGTTTTTATGGTTCGTTTTCGGGTTTTTAATATCGATTTCTTCGTGGGCAACGTTGAGATCACCGCAGAGGATCACCGGCTTATTAGCGTTAAGCTGATCAATATAATCCTGAAATGCATCTTCCCAGCCCATTCGGAAATCCAGCCGTTTGAGGCCAGTTCCCGAATTAGGGGTATAGCAGGTCACTAAGTAAAAGTCCGTATATTCCAAGGTAATAACCCGGCCCTCGTGATCGAATTCGTCGGTGCCAATATCGTAGGTAACGTTAATCGGTTCGTGTTTTGTGAAAATGGCCGTGCCGGAGTACCCCTTACGGTCAGCTGAGTTAAAGTACTGGTGGTAACCCGGCAAATCGAGGGTCAGCTGATCGGGTTGCATTTTAGTTTCCTGAACGCAGAAAAAATCAGCGTCCAAAGTGTTAAACGTAGTCATAAAGTCATGTTTGACAGCAGCCCGCAGGCCGTTGACGTTCCAGCTAATAAATTTCAAGGCAGATAACATCCCTTCTTGGTGAAATAAGTCACGTCTATTTTATCATTTTTAAGTGGCTTCGGCTGTTTTCCAGTTGATTAAAGAAGCCACTTATCCGACTAACCTTTTGTTTGCGTCTAGTCAGAATGGTATTATATTAATATATTCTACGAAATATTTGATTGGCGAAAGGAACTTAATCATGACGGCAGATATCATTGCAGCTTTTCCAAAAGTAAAGCTGATGCAAAACGAACCATTATCAAACTATACGAACACTAAAACAGGTGGCAAAGCCGACTTCTTGGCGTTCCCGCAAAATCTAGATGAAGTTCAAAACTTAGTGCGCTACGCCAATGATCAAGCGTTACCTGTGACCGTAATCGGCAAAGCCAGTAATTTAATTGTTAAGGATGGCGGCATTCGTGGGCTGGTCATGATTTTGACCGACATGAATCACGTTGAAGTTCAGGGAAATGACATCACTGCTGAATCGGGTGCCTCTTTAATTGAAGTGACTAAGATCGCACAGAATGCGAGTTTGACCGGACTTGAATTTGCTGCCGGCATTCCTGGCAGTGTTGGTGGGGCCATATTTATGAACGCCGGTGCCTATGGTGGTGAGATCAGCATGGTGGCTGATTCGGTAACCGTCTTGACACCAGAAGCAAAGTTGAAGACGATCTCACGCGATGAGTTAGACTTTGGTTACCGGCACAGCCGGGTCCAAGAGGAAGGCGATATCGTTATTACAGCAATCTTTAAGCTGCACCCGGGTAATGCGGATGAAATTCAGGCTAAAATGGATGATTTAAACGCCCGGCGCTCTGCCAAGCAGCCGTTAGACCTGCCCTCATGCGGGAGTGTCTTTAAACGGCCCACTGGCTATTTTGCCGGTAAATTGATCCACGATGCGGGACTGCAGGGTTATCAGTTTGGCGGTGCGCAGGTTTCTACCAAGCACGCTGGTTTTATTGTTAACGTTGACCACGCGACGGCATCGGATTATCTTGCGGTGATTCAACACGTTCAAGCCACTGTTTTGGCTAATGCGGGCGTTCACCTGGAGACGGAAGTGCGGATTATTGGGGAAGATCCCGTTCAGAATTAACGAGAGGAGTTAGTGAGTTGCTGATAGTTGAAGCGGTTGTTTTATTAGTCGTCCTAGTCTTGATCTCAAATGTCATCAGCCACTACCTCACCTTTATCCCGGTTAGTTTAATTCAAATTGCGCTTGGATTGGTCATTGCACTGTTTTGGGAAATTAAGATCCCGCTGGATACGGATTGGTTCTTACTGTTATTCATTGCACCGCTGCTGTTTAATGATGGTCGAAGGTTCCCCAAACGGGAACTTTGGCAGCTGCGCGGGCCGATCTTTGCTAACTCGATTTTACTGGTTTTTTTGACGACGATCGTCGGCGGGTATCTCATTTATCTGCTGATTCCGCGATTGTCTCTTTCGGTTAGCTTTGCGCTGGCAGCTATTTTATCGCCGACTGATCCGGTGGCCGTTCAGTCGATTTCAAAACGGGTGAAATTACCGGACCGAATTTTACACCTGGTCAGCGGCGAAAGCCTAATTAATGATGCTTCAGGGCTAATCGCTTTTAAGTACGCAGTAGCTGCTACCGTGACGGGTGTTTTTTCATTCAGCCACGCCGTGGGGGACTTCTTATATATCAGTATGGTGGGGCTTTTAGCCGGTTTTCTCCTCATGTGGGTGATTGAATTCATACGTCACTTCTTAAGACAGCAAGGCATCAATGACGTGGTGTTTAACACGGTTCTACAGATCATGACGCCCTTTGTGATCTACGTGATCGTCGAAGAGCTTTTGCACGCTTCTGGCGTGATTGCTGTAGTCACTGCTGGTGCGGTGTCCCATGCACAGGGGAACCGGTTGGTCGAGGATTCTCCTGAACTTAAGCTGGTTAGTGAAAAGACTTGGGATATCATCGTCTACCTCTTAAACGGGATCGTCTTTTTGATTTTGGGCGATGAGCTGCCGATTGCGACAACCAAAATTATTCACGACGTTCATTTTCATACCTTTCAAGCGGTGGCTTATTCGTTTGGCGCTTGGGTGATCCTGTTACTGATTCGGGTCGTTTGGATCTATTTATACCAAATCATTAGCAAACCTCGACGTCCCAGCTTTCGAGTAGCGCTTTTGGCGGGACTATCCGGGGTTCGGGGAGCGGTTACCATGGCTGGTGTGCTGTCGTTGCCACTAGTTACCGCTTCTGGGCAAGCCTTTCCGCAGCGGGCTTTAGTGCTGTTTGTGGCGGCTGGCGTGATTATTATTAGTCTGGTAGCTGCGGTGATCACGTTACCGCTAGTTGCGCCAGATAATCCCGTACCGCTTCAGACTCGAGCCAGTTTCACTGATGAGTCTGATAATGATTTCGATGATGCTGAAAACCTGGAACAGGGGGCCAGTGAACGGCATCCCATGAGCGAGGCCGAGGCGAGAATCTACATCATGCGGTTAGCAATAAATGCGATTGAGGAACACCGGCGAATCGAAAATCAGCGGGCAGCGTATGACTTGATCTTAGATTATCAATTTATTATTCGCAGATTAGAGTTGACCACCCGTGATGATGCCGACCGTCAGCGCGTAATGAACGATGAAATTACCTTGAGACGAGTGGCGTTGAAGGGTGAACGTTCCGCTATCGAGCGGCTGTATGCGCATCACCAAATTTCACCGCAAGCTTACCGTTCAGCTATTGGAACGATCAGATCGGCTGTACGGCGAGTTGATCATCCCAAGGCGCATTTGCATTTTGTGGCGTTTCGAAACTGGTCAGCATCGTTTCACAGAACTGTCCAGTGGCTTAAGACGGTTATTCATCGCTCACAAAACAAGTCCTCTGATAATGAGTGGCAATTGATCGATCGAGAAACTGCGAAATCAGCCATCAAGGCGTTATCCAAATATTTAAGCAACGATGAAGTCAATTCCCAATCATTAGATAAACAAGCGGTCTATCATTTGGTCGTCTTTTATCGAAACCGGATCGAACGCGCTCGCAAAAAACAGAATGCGTCACGTTCAGCGTATACTAAGCAGCTTAATCAGTTAAAAGTAATTGCGTTAGGTGCTGAACGGACGGGGGTTCAAACCCTGTTGGAGTCGGGTAATATTACCTGGCAGATGTCGGGCCGCTTACGGCAATACATCAACTACTCTGAAAACGTCCTTATGATGGCTGTGAACGACGAAGTTGACGAGTTTTATACCAAATAAATAGGATCTAATTAACTATCACTATGACGGTTAATTAGATCCTTTATTAAGTTAAAGAGCGGTTTATTTAGAATGATTTTTTTGCGCGGCATTTTTAACGGATTTGTTCATTGCCTGTTCGTTAGCCCTTTGACTGTGGTAAGCCAGATATACTAACCAGTAAGCAATTAACTGAATCAGCGTCATTAACCCGACAAAGACCACCATGGTGGGTGTCCACATGTGTAATAACCGGTCAGTGATCAACTCCGGCGAAATGAACAGGTAGACGGTATGAATCCTCATAAATCGGCCAACGTAGATACCAACGGAGGACAAGAAAGTCAGGAAAAGGACTAGTAGTGTCTGCAGCCAGGAGTTTCCCTTCAAGTAGCGTTGTGTAATGGTGTTAGCCACGTAGTTCAGACTCCAGAAACCCAGAATGACGCAGAACAAAACGCTGATCAAAAGGTAGGTAAAGTAGACCCAAACGTGCAGGTTTAACTGCAACAAGCCATCCGCACCATAAGGATTAAGCAGTGAGAGATGAAATAGATCCGTTAGTAAGTATGGTGCATTGGGGTAAAAGACCAGCCATAAAAGAACCACTAGCCAAAAAATCAGGTCGTTTGTGGGACGCTCCCTGCTAAGGTGGAAACTAATTTCGATTGGCAAATAACCCAAAAAGGTATTTAAAATTAAAAAAGTAAAAGGCTCATGTGCGAACTGCCACAGAAATAACAGCCACAGCACAACAAAAATCCGAATTTGCCAGCGTGCGTGACCCGCCAAGAGATCATCTCCCTGTTTCAAAATATAACTACACAAATAATAACAGATTACTTGAAAAGTCGCATGAAATTTCAAGTAGTTTACGGAAATCTTGAAATATTGAGTTGGCAGTTCACCAGAAATATGGAGGTGACGCCAAAAAATAGCGGTCGGCGTGCTATAATGTTATCTGAATAGATTTTTGGAGGGAAATTATCAAATGAATCTTGATTGGAGTAGCTTTTTGACGTGGCATAACATCGTAAACCTCCTCGATATTCTCGTCGTCTGGTTTGTTTTTTACGAACTGATTATGCTGCTGCGAGGAACCAAAGCTGTTCAGCTTTTACGTGGCATCATCGTGATCGTTTTAGTCAAGATCATTGCGGTTTACGTAGGGTTTGGAACGGTATCATGGTTAATGGACCAAGTGATCAACTGGGGTGTTATTGCCATGATCATTATTTTCCAACCAGAGATTCGACGCGGGTTGGAACACCTTGGCCGCGGGTCTGTGTTTGTCCGTAATCGGCAGGTGAATGAAGCCGAGAAGCAGATGATTGCCGCTCTGGATAAAGCCATTCAGTATATGTCCAAACGCCGAATCGGTGCTTTAATGACGATTCAGATGGATACTGGATTGGAAGACTATATCGAAACGGGAATCGAACTGGATGCTAAGATTACTGGCGAATTGCTGATCAATATTTTTATTCCTAATACACCGCTGCACGATGGTGCCGTGATTATTCGGAATAACAAGGTAGCTGTCGCCGCCGCTTATCTGCCATTGTCTGATAGTAATTTAATTCCTAAAGAGTTAGGCACTCGGCATCGAGCTGCGGTCGGTATTTCAGAAGTAACGGATGCGTTGACCATCGTTATTTCTGAAGAAACAGGCGAAGTTTCGATTACTAAGAATAACGAGTTGCTCCGGAATATGGACCAAAACGATTATTTGAAGTTTTTGAACAACGAACTGATTAAAGATCAGGAACCTGAACAACCGAAAAATCCGCTGAACTGGCTGATTGACGAGTTTACCCAGTTCTTTAGGGGAGGTAATCGGTGATGAAAAGAATTTTCAATAGTCGTTGGACTTACCGGCTGATTTCCCTGTTTTTGGCTGTTTGTTTATTCTTATACGTTAACAGTTCGAAAAGTACCTCAATGCAACAGACTGGGAATACTGGCGGTACCAATTCCACTACGTTAACGGCAACCCAGCGAAAAACCGTCTCAGTTCAACTCAGATTGAACGTGGATTCCGATAAGTATTTTGTGACCGGCTATCCCGAGAAAGTGAAGGTTCATTTACGTGGCCCAGCGGCCTTAGTCACCGCTACCGCAAATACACAGAACTTTCGCGTATTTGCGAATCTGACCGGTCTTAAAGCCGGTGAACACACGGTGAGGTTGAAGCAGGATGGTTTAAATCGAGATATTAACTACCAAATTGCCCCAGCTGCCATTAAGGTTAATATTCAGCCGCGCCAGACCGTTAGTTTCCCGATCAGCGTTCAGTATGATAAATCCCGAATTGCTAAAAATTACGTTGCTGGCAGCCCTAATAGTGATGTCAATAGTGTTAAGGCTACCGGTGCTGAGGGCGAAATCGACCGGATCAGCAGAGTGGTTGCTCAGCTAAACCTGCCGCAGAATGCTAGAAAGTCTATTAATAGTGAGGCAGTTATTGAAGCCCTTGATAAAAATGGCCAGACCGTGAATGTCATTTTGACACCGGCCACTACTCAAGTTAACCTGCCAATTACGGCTCGGGGGCATTCAAAGAAGGTGCCAATTAGGTTTAAGCCTAAAAACGCCAACAGCGACCAGGAATATAGCTTTCAAAGCAGTACGAAAGCCATTCAAGTGTTTGGTTCTGAGTCGGATCTGAAAGCTATTTCAGAGTTTGATGCAGATGTCGATGTCAGTGATGTTAAAAATCAAAAAACAAAAACAATCAGTTTAGATGCAGCTGCTAATAAGGTGACGGGGACGAATCCGAATAGCGTCAAAGTAAAGGTAACTACTGAATCTAAATGATAATCTGGAAATGAGGAAAATTAAACATGAAGTATTTTGGAACTGATGGTGTACGTGGTATTGCTAACCAAGAATTAACGCCGGAACTTGCTTTTCGACTCGGACGAGCAGGCGGTTATGTACTGACTGAACATGCAACGGAGCGTGAGCAGCCGCAGGTTTTAGTTGCCCGTGATACTCGAATTTCAGGACAGATGCTGGAAGAAGCAATTGTCGCTGGCCTTTTGTCGGTGGGAATTGAAGTTTTACGCTTAGGGGTTATTACAACGCCTGCCGTTGCTTACTTAGTTCGTACTCAGGGTGCGGATGCTGGTGTCATGCTGACAGCTTCTCATAATCCGGTTGAAGATAACGGGATTAAGTTCTTCGGTGCTGACGGCTACAAATTGTCAGATGACTTGGAAGATGAAATTGAAAAACTGCTTGAACAAAAAGACACGCTACCAAGGCCAGCAGCAAAGGGATTAGGTACCGTCGAAGATTACCAGGAAGGTGTCCAAAAGTACATTCAGTTCTTGGAACAGACCATTGATGATGATCTTTCCGGCATGCACATTGCAGTTGATTCAGCAAACGGTGCAACTAGTAACTTGGTTTCCAGATTGTACGCTGATTTAGGGGCTGAATTTGATACGATTGCAACGACACCAAACGGGTTAAACATTAACGCCCAGGTTGGGTCAACTCATCCTGAACAGTTGCAGAAATTCACGGTTGAAAAGGGTGTTTCAATTGGCCTAGCCTTTGATGGTGACGGTGACCGTTGCATTGCTGTTGATGAAGAAGGTAACGTGATCAATGGTGATAAGATCATGTATATTTGTGGGAAATACATGTCGGAACACGGTCGTTTGAAAAAGGATACGATTGTGACAACGGTCATGAGTAACTTGGGGATGTACAAAGCGATGGAAGCCCACGGTATGACCAGTGTTAAAACTAAAGTCGGTGATCGGTACGTGGTGGAAGAAATGCTCGCTAATGGTTATAACCTTGGTGGTGAACAGTCAGGCCACATTGTCTTCTTGGACTTCAACACCACTGGTGATGGCATGCTGACTAGTTTGCAGTTACTGCACATTATGAAAGAAACTGGCAAAAAGCTGTCCGAATTAGCTGCTGACGTGCAGGACTATCCGCAACAACTAGTGAACGTTAAGGTTGCGGATAAGAAAGCTGCATTGAATAATCCAGCAATTAAGGGCATTATTGATACCGTTGAAAAAGAAATGTCCGGTGACGGCCGCGTCTTAGTCCGTCCTAGCGGGACTGAACCACTATTGCGGGTAATGGCAGAAGCACCTACGCAAGAGGCTGTGGATGGCTATGTCAACCGCATCGCTGAAGTGGTCAAAAGAGAAGTTGGAATTGAATAATTTCATGAAATTAAAAACGGTTTTCAAACGGTGCTGTTTGAAAACCGTTTTTTTGCAATTTTCCTTGAAATAGGGTGGTTTTCAATCTATACCACTTTATACTTAATTATTGACATCTAATTTAAATGACTGTAAAGTATACATGTCTATAGATACAAAGAACATTATTGAGTCTATACCAATTAAAATATTATGAAAATTAGAGGATGAAATCTTATGTGTGGAATTGTCGGTGTTACAGGCAGTGATAATGCGGTAAAAATCTTACTTGATGGCTTACAAAAGCTTGAATACCGCGGTTACGATTCAGCTGGTATTTATGTAAACGACCAGGATGGCAAGGATTATCTTGTGAAAGAAAAGGGCCGCATCGCTGACTTGCGTCGTGAAGTTGGACCGGAAGTCCACGGGACAACTGGTATTGGCCATACGCGTTGGGCAACTCATGGGGTTGTCAGCGTTGCTAACGCCCACCCGCAGGTTTCGCAGGATAACCGCTTCTACTTAGTTCATAATGGTGTGATTGATAACTTCCAAGAACTAAAGAGTGAATATCTGAGTGACGTTCCGTTTACCAGTCAAACTGATACTGAAGTTGTCGTACAATTAGTTGATAAATTAGCTGTTAAAGAGGGCTTGAACGCCCACGATGCATTTGTCAAGGCCCTGAGCTTACTTAAGGGTTCTTCATACGCCTTTTTGTTGATGGACCGTGAAGATCCGGATACGCTCTATGTCGCTAAAAACAAAAGTCCCTTGCTGGTGGGTGTCGGTGATGGCTTTAACGTCGTTTGTTCCGATGCTTTGGCAATGTTGCGTGAAACCCATGACTTCCTTGAACTGATGGATGGTGAGGTTGTGACGATTACGCCTGACAAAGTTAAAATTGAAGATCAAAATGGGAACCCGGTTGAACGGAAGACTTTCCACGTGGATATGGATGCCAGTGAAACTGATAAGGGGACTTACCCATTCTACATGCTGAAGGAAATTGATGAGCAGCCTAACGTCATGCGCCGGCTTGCTCAGGTTTACTTGTCAGAGACTGGTGAACCAGTGATCAGCGATAAATTACTAAATTCGATGAAGCAGGCGGACCGCATCTATATTGTGGGTGCTGGTACAAGTTATCATGCTGGATTAGTCGGTAAGCGGCTATTCGAAAACTTGACCCAAACGCCTACTGAAGTGCACATTTCTTCAGAATTTGCTTATGAACAGCCGATTTTGTCCAAGAAACCATTCTTTATCTTCTTATCACAAAGCGGTGAGACTGCCGATTCACGTGAAGTGCTGGTTAACGTTAACGCGGGTGGGCATGAGAGTTTAACCATCACCAACGTTCAAAACTCAACGTTGTCGCGTGAAGCAACCTATACGTTGCTGCTGCATGCCGGTCCAGAAATTGCGGTGGCTTCGACTAAGGCCTATACAGCTCAAATTGCGATTGAAGCGATCTTAGCTAAGGCTTTGGGTGAAGCTGATAATCAAATCGTGGCTCAGCGGTTTGACGTTCGTCATCAGTTAGGCTTAGTTGCAACCGGTATTCAGGCCATTGTTGACGAAAAGAAGAAGCTTGAAGATTTGGCAAAGTCGTCCTTCTTGAAGACACCGAACGCCTTTTATATCGGTCGGGGCATTGACTGGAGCGTTTCACTTGAGGCGGCATTAAAGCTGAAGGAAATTTCCTATGTTCAGGCAGAAGGCTTTGCTTCCGGTGAATTAAAGCACGGAACGATTGCCCTGATTGAAAAGGGGACCCCAGTGATTGGGCTGATTACCCAAGAAAAGACCGCTGGGTTGACCCGGTCAAACTTGCAGGAGACCATGGCGCGCGGTGCGCACATTATTACCATTGTTTCCGAAAGTTTGGCTAAGCCTGGCGATGATATTATTTTGCCAGACGTTGACGAACTCATGTCACCGCTGCTGAGTGTTGTACCAACTCAGCTGATCGCTTATTACACAAGTCTCAACAAGGGCTTAGACGTTGATAAGCCACGTAACCTAGCTAAGAGTGTGACGGTTGAATAAACTTTAAAATTAGCGTTTAAAAAGCGCGTTATTATCAGTCCTTACGGGGCCTGGTAATGACGCGCTTTTTAGCTTCAAAGATAGCTATAGCAAGTTCTAAAGGGGGCGCAAAGAAATAAGACGAGGCCCTTTTTAAAGCATGCGCAATCAGCGCCCTTAATGTTTGGCTGTTAATGATTTGACCAGTTGCTGGCAAAATCCACCTGTGACATTGAGCCATTGTGAAATTAATCATTATTTACTTTCAAGCACTTGCGTGGACGATGTAAGCTTAACATGGTACAATTCCGCAGTAGAGAGAGGAAGATGAAACGTGAAATTTACCAAAAAACGGAGTCAAAATAAACAGGCAGAACAAAAGCGAGACGCCACTTGGAAAAAGTTTAAGACGCAGCAAAATACGTTAGCGGCTAATAAGCGTGGTGACCGGCTGCACGGTTCACGAAAAGTAAATTATTAAACTGAATTGGTCATTTTTCTTGCATTAATGGTCTAGATGACTTATCATTGGGCTATACCAACAAAGGGAGTGGCGAATCATGTCAGAATCTACAAAAGCAAAAATGAATGTGATTATCGTTAAGGATCGTGCTGAAGGCGGTCAAAAAGGCTTTGAAGTTTTTGAAAATGCCTACCGGAACGGTGCAAAGGTGTTTGGATTGGCAACTGGCAGTACACCAGTGACGACATATGAAGAATTAACTCAGAGTGACCTTGATTTTAGTCAAATGACGTCGGTTAACCTGGATGAATATGTCGGCTTAGCCCCAGACCATCCGCAGAGTTACCATTACTTCATGCAAAAGCACTTATTCGATCAGAAGCCATTTGCGCATTCATACGTGCCTGATGGTATGAATAGTGATGCTGCTGCCGAAATGAAACGTTACGATCAAGTGATCGCGGACAACCCAATTGATCTGCAAATTTTAGGTCTGGGTCAAAATGGTCACATTGGTTTTAACGAACCTGGCACTGATCCTGCTCTCGGTACTCACAAGGTCGCTTTAACCGAATCAACGATTAAAGCCAACGCCCGTTTCTTTGAAAATGAAGACGAAGTACCGCGTTATGCTTATTCGATGGGGATTGCTTCGATCTTAACCAGTAAGCATATCCTGTTGGAGGCTTACGGTCCGGAGAAGGCGGATGCTGTTAAAGCAATGATCGAAGGTCCAGTAACAAGTGATGTACCTGCTAGTTTCTTGCAACAGCATGATCAAGTAACGATTATCATTGATGAAGCGGCGGCAAGTAAGTTAACGGAAAATTATTAATTTGCGATAGAGAGATTGAAGAAAGCATGAGAGAGAAGAGCGACAAGGCTGTCGGTCTTCTTTTTTTATTTGTGCAAGCATCATTTTTTAGTATGCAGATCACAATTTTCCTAAGGTTGAGTTGATTATCAGGGAGGAACAAGCTTGTTTTCACTTCTTATTCCCATTATAATAGGTTTAAATTGTTGTATCTGAGGGGGACGTACACATGCGGAAACAGTGGATGGTGGGATTGCTCACCGTTGGTTTAGTCGTATGCGGTCTAGCTGGTGCGGGGCACACCAGGGTTGAAGCAAGCGCAACGACGGACCGGTTTATTAGCAGTATGTCATCACCTGTTAAACACGTTGCAGATGAGTACAAACTGTATCCATCCGTAATGATGGCACAGGCAGCATTGGAAAGTGGCTGGGGGACAAGTCAGCTTTCGGTCAATGCAAATAACTATTTTGGGGTTAAAGGGGCATATAACGGTGCTTCTGTAACGATGAGTACAGCTGAATACAATGCTAATGGGCAACTTTATTACACGCAGGCAGCCTTTAAAAAGTATCCTGATGCAACAGCTTCAATGACGGATAATGCACAGCTGTTGCGTAATGGAACATCTTGGAACCATAATTATTACTCACGAGTTTGGCGGGAAAATGCACCAACCTATGAAGCGGCTGCCAATGCGTTGACTGGCACTTATGCGACTGCACCGAACTATGGCAGCTCGTTGATCAACCTCATTCAGACCTATAAGTTTAATGCTTTGGATGGGGCGCCAATGGCTGCTAATTCGGCTCCAGCCGCTAAAAAGACGGCAACTGTCTCAACTAAGGTAAACTACTATGTTGGTGCTGATAGCCAGACCGCAACTTTGGGTGCTAGCTATAAGCATTATGCGATTTATAATCATGTTAAGGGCAGTAAGTACAAGTCGGTTAAGTATAACTGGTCTCAAGTTGGCGGCTGGCAGGGTCGGCCCGTTTGGATCGATGCTCGCGGTTATAAAGTGAGCACCAAGACGAATTGGTACCGGGTAAGATTTAGCAAGCAGACAACTTCCAAGAAGTATTGGGTCTACTCCAAAACATTGAGTTTCCCCAAAACGACTTATGCTGCTTACAAGAAAACAGCGACTTTAGTTGGTACGGTTTACCCGGTTTATAATCACGTTTTTAATTCAGCCTATATTGCAAAGCAATTGACGACTACGCAGGCACTAGCCAACCACTCGGTGACGATCGACCATAAAGCAACCCACGTTCAAAGCGGGGTAACGACAACTTGGTATCGAATTCACGGTGGTTCTACGAAGGGGTGGGTACCTTCAAGTGCCGTTAAAAACTAATTAAACAAATTGTTTAAATGGCCTTGATACCGCTTCTGGTAATGGGCCTTTTTTAAAGGTTTAAGTTTTAATTTATTATCAAATATTAACTTGTGAATTCTTCAGAAACCGGTATAATATTCACGGTTTAGTATTTTAGATGGGAGATTAGTTAAGATGAAGCTCTGGAAAAAACTGACAATTGTGCTGGTTTCAGTGTTTGGGCTTAGTGCGGCGACAACGGAAACTGTTCGAGCCGATACCCATACTGATTTTATTAATCGGATGAGCCAGCCGGTATTAAAAGTAAGTCGCCAGAATCATCTTTACGGTTCGGTAATGATGGCTCAGGCGGCGCTTGAAAGTAACTGGGGTACCAGTGAGTTATCACTTAACGCACATAATTATTTTGGCGTTAAGGGCAACTATGATGGGCATTCAGTTACGATGTCCACAGCTGAAGCCAATCCCGGCGGTTCAATGTACAATACGTTAGCCCAGTTTAAGGTTTATCCCTCAGCACAAGCTTCTTTGAGGGATTATGCTAAGGTATTACGTGGCGGCACGACTTGGAATCCCTTCTTATATGAAGGCGCTTGGCGGGAAAACGCGAGTTCTTACATGACGGCAACTAACATTGTTGCTGAAAACTATGCGACCGATAAAAATTATGCAAGCAAATTGAACAAAATCATTTTAGATTATGATCTTCACGACCGCCTTGACCGAACTTCAGCCAACAGTACGGATGCCGATACAAGTACAAGACTGACACCCGGTGTGGATTATGACAGCTACGATGGGACTGCAACGGTCAAGCCAGGCACCATCAAATTTTACAATGGTGTGCCAACGGCGAGCGACAAAGCCAAAGTTGTTCGGACTAAACAGCTAGCTAATAAGCAGGTTAAAGTAATGGGTCGCGGCATCGTGACCAAGGATCAAACGATTTGGTATCAAGTTAAGAGCGGTTCAGTAACTGGCTGGATCCAAATTACCGATATCTTAGGTTTGAAGAACCACTAGTAATAAGCAAGACACAAGTCATGATCTCTGATATAATGGCGTTCGTGGCGTAGCAACCGAAAAAAGACGTTAGGAAGAAATAAAAAATGGCAACTGATTACAAAATTATGGTGCAGAATGTTACCAAAGAATATGACTTATTTAAAACACAGTCAGAAAAGCTTCGTGCTTTCTTTGCGTTGAATCGCAAACCAGTACCACATTTTTGGTCGCTCATGGGGATCTCGTTGAAGGTTAAGCCAGGTGAAACGTTGGGTTTAATTGGCGTTAACGGTTCAGGTAAATCAACGCTTTCCAATATCATTTCGGGTATTATTCCACAAACGAGTGGCATTGTTGACGTGCGTGGCGACACATCAATTATTGCAATTGGTGCCGGCTTACGTGGTAATTTGACGGGGCTTGAGAACATTCGTTTAAAGGCGTTAATGCAAGGATTGACTAATGAAGAAATTGACGCACTGATGGATGATATTGTCAGTTTTGCCGATATTGGCGACTTCTTGTATCAGCCCGTAAAGAGTTATTCCAGCGGGATGAAATCGCGTTTAGGTTTTTCTATCGCGGTTCACGTCAACCCTGACATTTTGATTATTGATGAAGCTCTGTCAGTGGGTGATGATACTTTTTATCAGAAGTGTGTGGATAAAATCTCCGAATTCAAGGCTGAAGGCAAGACGATTATCTTCGTCAGTCACTCCTTAAAGCAAGTCGAGATGCTGTGTGATCGAGTAGCCTGGATTCACTATGGGAACCTCAAAGAAATTGGTGATACGGATACGATTGTTTCGGATTACCGGCAGTTTGTAAAGTGGTTTAAGGATCTAAACAAGAAGGAAAAGAAGCAATTTCAATTAAAAATGAAGGAAGCCCAAAAGGAATTTGATATTGATGCTTTTCAGGCTTCAGTAGTGGAGAAACGGCAGAAGGCAAATCCCAGCGAACAAAACGTGGCGGCAAAAGTTAAAAAGGACTTTTATGGATCTGTCATCAGTGAGAAGATGTCGTTTGGCAGCCGGTTGGTGACACTGTTAGTCTTGGTATTGCTTTTCTTTACGTGCTGGACGAATCTTTCGGGTCATTCATTAACGGAAGTTGTCTCTAATCCATCAGCGTTGGTTCACCCCACAAGTCACGTTGACAGAACGGGTAGTTTGCATAAATAAATGAATTTTTAATTAAAAAATGTGAGCATTTCTCATAAAAAGTGTTATAGTATTAATAACCATTTATTTACCCCCTGATTAGTTTTCAACGAAAAGGGATATCTCACATTTAGTGGTTTTATGAGAGCTTTGGCTGTTTGGCGAAACGGTTAAAGCTTTTTTATTTTAAATAAGTTAGCCGATATAGAATTAATCGGAAAAGGGTTGACAGCGCTTTCATGATGTCTTATAGTGTTCTTTGTAAGGTATGAATTAATTACCTTCTAATCAATTCTCTTTCTCTCTTATGCCGCCACTATCTTAGATAGTGGCTTTTTTGTATATAATAAGAGTAGGGAGACGTGTTTTTAAAGGTGTGATGAATTGCCTATGTGTGTCGTATCGAATATAATGAACAAGTGAGCAGTGAAAACTAAGCGATCATATTCAAGCTAAAAGTGGAGGGAGAGTTAGTTTTTGAAGAGTCACGAAACGTTTACACTTATTGAAGAAATAACGCGGCTTGATGGGACCAAGTACATGGAAATTAGTAATATGGTTCAAAACGGCCGTGCTGAGTTGGCAGCGGAACGCGGATTCATCAAACAAGTTCGTATTTTGCAGTTAAATATTCCGCATTCTCCGCACGTTGAGGCTTATGAGAATTACGTTAACGAAAACTATGAAATGCCAACTGAAGCAATGGACCACTTCGAAGAATGGAAGAAGCCAGATAAGATCCAGCATGAAGTTGATATGGTATTAAAAGAAAATCATATTGGTTAAAATTTGAGGAAAAAATGATTGCACGTCGTGAATTTTTATGGTATAAATAACTCATGGCGTTGTTATTGCCCCGTAGTTCAGTGGTAGAATAATTGACTGTTAATCAAGAGGTCGCTGGTTCGAGCCCAGCCGGGGCAGTTTATTTAAAGCGAGTGGGTCAGGTAGTTTAGACCTAATAAAAACCGGTCATCAGTTATTTAACTGATGACCGGTTTTTTTGAATAGTTGAACTGTTTCAATAAGTTGTCAATTGCTCCTGTAAAGTATTCAAAATAATAGCGATTAGGCCTCATCCGTTGTGAAACGGTTCAGCGTCATGGCCGCTTTTTCGTGAACGTTTTGTAGCTGTAATTCTTTCAGATGCTCGAACAGGATACCTTCACGTAGACCGCTGTTAGAAAAAGTAATCCGGTCAGAGTCCAAATAACGCATCAACAAGGTCAATGGGATCAAACCGCCGACAATAATGTCAGCTCGGTCTTTACTAAGCCCAGGGATGGCTTTTCGGCCTTCTAGATCCTGGCTGACGATCCTTGAAAAGGTGTCGTCGACAGAATGACGGCTCAACCGGTAGCCGTGAATATCCTCAAAATTGAGGATGTTATTGAAACGGCGGTTGATCTTAGCCATTGTCCGGTTACTGCCGCCAAGGCCAATCACGGGCAAATTAAGGCCGTTACGCAGCCACCAGATGCTGTTATAAACGTCACTGACAAAGGTCATGACTTTAAACAGGCTGGAAGCTGATATTTGATCAGCAGATAAGTATTCTTGAGTTAAATTAACACTGCCCAAGGGGATACTGATCAAATGACTGATGGTACTGTTTTGGACCAGCACGATTTCTGAGCTTGCACCGCCAGTATCCAAAATAACGGCATTTGTTGCGGGTAGCGTTTCGCTGACACCAAGATAATCGTAATAAGCTTCCATGGTACCAGGCAACACGTCGAGTTTGATATCCAGTTCGGTTTCAACGCGTTTGAGAAATTTTTTCTGATTGGTTGCCTGACGTGTGGCGGCGGTTGCCACTGCTTTTAGCCGGACGTTGTTCATTTTAGAATAGACATCTTTGAATTCCTGCAGGGCAGCCAGTGTTCTTTCTACGGCTTCTGGCTGCAGAACTTTATTTTCACCCATATTCTCAGAAAGGCGAACATATTCCTTCATCTGTTTGACGGTCGAATAAGTACCGTCATCATCAATTTCGGTGATTGTCATTCGAGCTGAGTTGGAACCTAAGTCGATCACTGCAAAGTTTTCCATTAGTCTGATTCACTCCCATCATCGTAGTTCAGCGGATTCGGTTGATTTTCGGGACTGAGCATTGGCTGAAATTCCGTTGGCGCTGTTTTGGTTGCGTCTTCTTGATCACGTTGGACGTGCTCGGTAGCTGCTTTTACAAAGGCGGCTTGTGACTCAAGCGGTACGAGTCCGCGGCGGTCAATGTGCGTGTAAGCACCATCTGCTTGCATGACCCGTGTCTTAACGTTGTCATTCCACATCGTATCATAAATTCGCAGTACCCGGTCAGCTAAATCGGGTTGTAGAATCGGAAATAACAATTCAACCCGACGATTCAAATTCCGAGTCATCAAATCAGCACTGGAGAGATAGACGCTCTTTTGACCGTCAATATCAAAGCAGTAGATACGGCTGTGCTCCAGAAAATGACCGACGATTGAGTGAACGGTAATGTTTTCGCTGACTTTTGGAATGCCGGTTCGCAGACAGCAAATGCCGCGAACAATTAATTGAATCTGCACACCGCAGTGGGATGCCTTATACAAGTGTTCAATCATTTTTTGGTCGGATAACGAGTTCATTTTCATACGGACGGTAACTTTGGCGCCCTTTTTGGCGGCGGCGCCTGCTTCGGTCAGCTTATCGTAAATAAAATCACGAATACCGTCGGGACTGATGTGCAGCAGGTGGAAGTAAGGCGGTTTAGAGTATCCGGATAGCATGTTGAAGATGTTGGTAGCATCGATCCCCATATCGTTATTCGCGGTAAAGAGGCCCATGTCCGTGTAAAAGTGTGCCGTAACGTCGTTATAGTTACCAGTTCCCATGTGCATATACCGGCGAATACCGCCCTGTTCCCTGCGTACGACGAGGGATAACTTACAGTGGGTCTTTAGACCAATCAAACCGTAGATGACGTGACAGCCCATTTTTTCAAGCTGTCTGGCCCAGTGAACGTTGTTTTGTTCATCGAACCGCGCTTTGACTTCTACCAAGACGGTCACTTGTTTGCCGTTTTGAGCAGCCCGGCCCAAGTAACGGATGATTGGAGAATCGCCAGATACCCGGTAGAGGGTCATTTTGATGGCTAATGTATCGGAGTCGCTGGCCGCTTGCCGGATAAATTCAACCACTGGATCGAACTTATCGTAGGGGTGCTGCATCAGCCAGTCGTGACTGCGAATGGCTGCAAAGATATCGTGATTGTGATCCAATTCTTTTGGCTGATAGGCGGTGAATTTAGAGTATTTTAAATCATCATGGTTGATGATCTGGCCGACCAGCTTACTGAGAAAGGTTAAGTCAACTGGACCATTGGTTTCATAAACAGCGAAGTCAGGCGTGCCGAGCTCTTTGTTTAACCGTTTTAAAAGCTTTTTGCTAATGGTATTCTCAACTTCCAAACGAATCACCCTACCGTGTTCCCGCAGCTTTAACTGCTGCTGGACTTCCTTTAACAGGTCCGAGGTATCTTCTTCGGCCACGTCCAGATCCATGTCACGGATGACACGGAAAACAACGGTTTCCTTAACGGTGTAATTAACGAACAGCTGACCCACGAAAGCTTTGATGATTTCTTCAATTAAGATAAAGGCATTTTCTTCGCCCGGTAAACGAACCACCCGGGGGAAAACGTCTGGAATCTGAAGGGTAGCGTAAAGCCTTTCTGAGCTATCGTTTGGTGTGAGTTGAATCGCTAAGTTCAGCGTATCGTTAGCAATGAACGGGAAGGGCCGGGAACTATCGTCAGCCATTGGTGTCAGTACCGGATAAAGTTCATCGTGGAAGTAAGTTTTAATAAACTGAAATTGTTCGCTCGTCAGGTCTTGCACGTGTTTAACGTGGACGCCAATTTGCTGAACAGCTGGTATCAATGAACGGTTGAGCGTGGTGTACTGTTTAATCAGCATTTCATGCGCGCGTTCGTTGACAGCCCGCAACTGTTCTTCAGCAGTTAAACCCGATGCGTCGGGGTTAGGGTAATTGACCGCTGCTAACTTTGCTAACGAAGCGACCCGGACCATGAAGAATTCATCCAGGTTGCTTTGAGTAATGCCCAGGAATTTTAACCGTTCTAACAGTGGGTTGCCTTTATCCCGCGATTCTTCTAGGACACGGTCGTTAAAGTCGATCCAGCTTAATTCCCGGTTGGTAAAATAAGCCGGATTACTGTAGTTGATCTTATCACTCATTTCGAAGATACACTCCTTTGCTTTAATCGTGGTTTCAAACCGAAAGTTTCTTCAAAGAATTGACTTTTATAAGCAAATTCCCAATTTTCAAATGATAAATTTTCATTACTGTAAACCGTAATGACCAGTTCCGGAGACTTAATTGAAACCGAAATACGCTTGATCTTTTGCTGGCGGTCATCATCCAGTGCATCGGCCAGCCGAAGGATTGCAGCTAGTTTTGCGACTAATAGCCGTTCGTTGGTATCCAACTGCTGAAAGTGGCTGAGATCTTCGCTAGGTGTAGTAGCACTATGATAGCGGGCGATAGCAGCGATGATCTGGCGTTCGTGGACGGAAAGACCAATGATGCTCGTGTGACGAATGATGTAGTCGGAGTGTAAGTAGTGCTCATGAGGATCGACAAAGGCCCCCACATCGTGCAGAATTGAAGCCACTTGCAATAATAAACGGTCTCGCGAAGTTAACTGGTGAATTGGCTTTAGTTGATCGAACAGGTGCAGTGCAAATTTGGTGACCAGTTTACCGTGAATTGGTTCTACAAGGTAGTGATTAGCCATGCTGTTAGCAGCATTGATCGTCTGCTCTGAAAAATCGTATTTGCTGTAACCCATCCGAACCGCTTCGTTGATGGCTAGTCCGTCTAACACGGTGTTGTGGGAAAAATGCAGCGACTTTGCTTGTGTCAGGTGCATGAGTTTGCGAACCAGTAAAATTTCTGGCAGGAGTAAAGAAATTTCGGCTTCTTTGACACCGTACTGTTCAATTAAAAATTGATCCGACGCATCAAGAACCTTGTCAAAAATCGTTTCAAATTGGTCGGCCGTTACCGTATGATGATGTTCAGCGTCAACGGTCAGCTGATTTAAGGGCATTGAGCTCAGTAGGATAAGCTCACTGGGACCCTCGATGGCCTCTTGCGGTAATAAGCGCTGATAGTCTGATAGTTTGCTATCGATATAATCACTGAGGACTTCCACGGAGCTGGGTGAGCTTTGCCGGAGGCTTTGAAGGTCTTCGGCAATTCGAACGGGGCCCAGAGAATAGTTGTTAGAATAAAGAAATGACAGATTATTGAATTCGGTGATCGTCGTATTTCCAGAATTGATCCCGACTAAGTAGGTTAAATTTTGACCCGTTGGAATCTTCTTTTGACGCAGGTCAACTAGCACAGCTTGGTTTCGGTAATAAGTTTCTTCGCTGATCGATAGCCAGTTGAGCTTGATCCCCGTTTTTAGGAAAATTTGATCCGCGATAAAATCCGCGTTGATTGCCCGTGAAAGAGCTTCACTGCCCCATAACTGATAGTCTTGAATTTGATAGTCGTTCAGGATTTGTAAAAAGCCGCGCAGTGCCGTCGTCATTTGGTTGACCAATTCAAATTGGATTGGTTCGTGCCGATATAAGTTATCACCAACGGACAGCTCTTTGTGAACGCGTTCCACCGTTTTTAGATTTTTCAGATCAACGATGAGGAGCTGTAAGCCCTGCACTGAGATGAGCATGGTGCCAAAGTAGTGAGTTGCCACAAAAATCGCCTCCATATGAATTTAAATTAATAGAATACCTGATTGTCCATAATTAATCGGCTAATGTGTTTTTCTGTTTGCTGATTTTCGGCTGGTAGCGTCATGTAATCGCCGTACATCCGAGTTAAAATTGAATCATAAGCAGTCGGCACGTTAACTTGTAAATATTCAAACGGAACCTTGGTTAAGTTACTGATTTCAGTGCCGGAAAGGATCTCCCGGTCGTAACTATATTGGGAGGCCAGGTTTTTGTAATAGTTAAAGTGATCGTGTTCATATAAGCGCATCGTATTTTCGCGCTGGTGCTTGAGTTGGTTTAAATCTTCAAGTTTACCAGGGTCGGGTTCGGCTCTATGATGCCGTAAGGGGGAATCAATCAACCTGTAGCCGGCCTTGACGATGATGCGGCTATCCAGGAGCTTAAATCGAGTGATTTGGCTGCGTCGCCGGCCAGGGTCATCAGGAATTCGGTCAAAGGGAAAGATATCAATGAAGACGCCTTTACGGGCATTATTGACGTTGGCCTTTTCCTCAATGTAAGTAAAGCGGTCGAGCAGTTTCATGTAGCTAAAGCCGTAATTGTCATCTGAGTAGGCCGTCTGCAGGAAGTAGTGGTCACCACGTAATTTTGCCGGTGCGTACTTGGCAAAGGCTTCGTAATCAGCGCGGGTCATGCCGATATCCATATCATCATCCCAGGGGATGAAGCCTTGATGACGGATAGCGCCCAATAAGGAACCACCGATCAAAAAGTAATCAATTGACAGCTCGTCACAAAGAGAAATAATCTTTGCTAAATTGCCCAGTTCAACTTGGTGAAGACGTTTAACTAAGTCGATATGCGTCGCCTCCTTTTATTGATGATCAGTACGAAACGTCACGTTAATTTTACTCCCTTTTCGGAGCTGATTAAACTTAGGTAGCAATTTAATTGAAAGTTAAGTGTAACTCAATCGATAATAATAATCCAGTAAACTATAAGAGCTAGTATTGCCAATCAAATGTGGTAATTTGGGCCGGATAATGATAAGCTAAAAACAGGAATGTCATATAGATTAGGGTGAGAAAAATGGAACGAGCACAATTACTGGATGAATACATTGATGTGTATATGAAGTCACTTAAATATCTGGATTCTTTTGTGTCGGAGCCGGCGATGAAGTACAATTTGTCGTTTGAACAGTATCTTATCATGCATGATATTGCCCATCAATCACACGTCACCCTGGCTCGAATCGCTGACAAGCGGGGCGTCACTCGCAGTGCGATTTCTCGGCAGATCAAAGTTTTGCTCAAACTGGACTATATTTACCAGCAGCAAGATGAAAAGGATCACCGCAGGCAGTTCCTGCATCTGACACCTCGCGGAAGCAAAATTGAAGCGATATTGGCTAAGGCAGCTGAAGATCGCTTTAGTGGTTGGATCGATATTTTTGGTGAAGATCGTGCGATGGATTTACTGCAGTTTATTCGTGCATTTAGTGAAGCAGCCAATTTAGAAAATAAGTCGAGGAACCTGTAAGGCAAGTTTAATAAAAAGTACCATTTGAACCGCAATTAGTTTGACGGCTCAAATGGTGCTTTATTTTTACTGGTCAAAGTCATCGACGACTTCGACGGTGTAATGACCACTGTGGCTTAACAACTTGGAAACGGGGCAGCGAAGTTCAGCTTGGTGAACAAAATCGATTGCTTGGGAGTGAGTCATATGTGGGATATGAATCTGGGCGGTGACTAAGAAATCAAGACCGTCAGTGCTTTTGACCATGCTGACGTGGACCCGAACTTCCGCTAAATGGGGGAAACCGTTTTCCCGTTCAATGGCTTCTAAAGTGGCTGACATGCAAGTGCTCAGGGATAATCCAAGTAATTGTTCAGGATTAGTTCCTGGGGTATTTTCTAACGGATGGCTGACCACAACCGCTAAGCCGTTTGGAATGTAGGCAACACCGTTAACGCCATCGTTATTGATGGCTTCTGTCTCATATTGGTGGATGTAATGTTTGGTTTTTGTCATGCGAAAGTCTCCTTTAGTCATTATTTTAGTGGTTTAAGTCGGTAATCACAACGTTGTTAGCTTAACTATACCAATTATGATGTTTTTAAGTAAAAGTATTTCTATGAGGAATGACACACAGCTATTTTACTTGACTCATCATGCTTTTAAAAGGGTGCAGGCTTAGCTTCTTTTAAACGTTAAAGTGGCTTCAAAAAATTATAATGCTGTAACTAGACCAATCAGTTGCAATGAGATATAATGACGGTGTTGTAAGAGTTGGTTTGTAAGTCCTGAAGCTTTGGAGGTATCACAAATGAGTGTGGTAAATTTTTCAGGCCACCCCGTGGTGCAAAAAGTCTTGGTTAAACAGTTCAACCGACAAGGTAAAGCTGTGGACCCTGAGACGATGGCACGATTTCGGTCGATGGTACGAACCCATACTGAACTGTTTGGGGAGCAGAACGGTACGCGGGATCAAACGGACATCTAGCAATTTAATATGGGATAAATAGTAAACGGGATGATCATCAAGTCATCCCGCTTATTGTGTCGTTGCGCAGTTAAAAGGTGAAGATGATCTTTAATCGAGAAAAGGCGAGTTGCCAGCAAGCAATTAATAGTGGTTTAATAGCAATAAGCTAAAGAAGGAGCGATTCGTTTTGTATAAAGTTATGGTAGTCTTACACGATGAAGACGACTACATCCGCATGAATAAAGTCTATTTTGAAACGATGCCCGTCGCTGGACAATACATCATCCATTCTGACGGTTTGGCATACGTGGTTGAAGAAGTCACTTCTTTTGCCGGTTACGTCAGCAGTAAAGGCGCAACAACCATTTTAGTTGTTCACCAGGCACCACGAGAGGCCGCTGTTAATAAGCTGTACGGGATTGATATTGAACGGGATCTTGATGATCCGGAGAATGGTTAACGTGTTTTCTTAAAACTTGATAACGACCTCTGGATGAATTGCTTGCGGCTGGGCTGATTTGGAGCTGTTGGGTTGATGAAACTGACTCATGCCAAATAGGAAGAGGAGAATCGTCAGTAACAATACAAACAGTTCCACAAGGATCTGTTTCATCTTAATGCTCCTTTCTAACGGTGTTTGAGATAAGACCTTGCGCTAATGATAACACCGTCGTAATGACAATTCAGTTGATAAAAAAATCTGACCACCCGCAAAGGATGGTCAGATTTTTTTATAATAAGGTAGAGTTTTAAATCAGTTTGTGAGCATAAACGTACTGCATCAATGAACGGGTTTCAGTAAACTCGTCTTCATCATGTAAAACGACGGTGATCAGCCGGTCGTGGCCAGCTTTTTGACCGGTCCCCACAAAGCAGTATCCTGCTAAGTCAGTATAACCGGTTTTGAGGCCATCGACCTTCAAGGATGAGTCGTAATACTTTCGGCCAGGTAGGAGATTGTTGTAGTTGTAGCAAAGTTGACCAGCAACGGTCATGCTGCCACGACTGCTATCGGACAATACCGAAGGATATTCGGTAATCAAATGTTTGGCAATCAGCGCA
The DNA here is from genome assembly GCF_002217985.1 of Secundilactobacillus pentosiphilus. Classification (GTDB taxonomy): domain Bacteria; phylum Bacillota; class Bacilli; order Lactobacillales; family Lactobacillaceae; genus Secundilactobacillus; species Secundilactobacillus pentosiphilus. Next base: position 16,506 of record NZ_BCMI01000023.1, on the reverse strand, counting down.
ACATCCTTTGCTGAGACCATGTTGGCGTTACCGCCGCTGACAGAATAGCCGTAGCCGCGAAGGGCAGATTGCTCCATTCCGTTAGCAGAAACGTAGGTTGCACGACCGAGGTTCCATTTCTTGGCTTGTGCGTTCATCATGGCAATGAACTTGGCATTGTAAGCTGGTGTTGAACCGCCTGCGACCCACTGACCCAGGGCAATGGCGGCGTTGTTAGAGGATTCAATCAGCGCTGCTTGATAAAGCTGCTTGACGGTGTAGCTATTTGCGTTAAATTTGAAGCCGCCGTAAACACTTGACGCGCCCATGCGTTTCAAGCCGGAGTATGAAGTGTTAACTTTAGAATCCCATGTAGAACCGGTATTGGCGACTTTTTGTTCAACTAAGTAAAGCGTCATTAACTTGGTCACGCTGGCAATTGGTCTAGGAGTATTTTCACTTTTAGACCATAACACTTTATCGGTTTTAGCATTCATGGCGACTGCTGATTTAGCATATTTAAGGTAAAGAGGTGCACTACCCTTTTTTAAATAACTGTGCCACACATAACCAGAAACGTTACCAGCACCGTTCTTAACGGCATAGTAAATTGCTTTGGTAGAACCGTGTTTTAAAGTAACCTTCTTAGTGGCATACCAGGTGGTATTCGGGTAGTGGCTTAAACTAGCTAACTTTTTGGTGTGGCTAATGTTGTAGACGGACCCTTTGCTCGAGGCACGGTGATAAGCTGTTTTAGTGATGTTAGAGCTGCTGGCAACACTGTATTTGGCAGCGGAAGCGGCTGCGGGTTTCAGTGACATTAAGCTAAACATGCCTAACAGTACAGCGACTGCTATTAAAATGGTACGTGTAAAATGATTAGATGTTGTTGTCATAATTTTCCTCCCTTTTCCCTTTACTTTTAAGTTAGCATGATAAGCATTGACTGACAACGGCATTCCCCGAATTGTAACTAAACTGTGCTGTTGCAGTCATTTGATTGTAATGGTGATGAACTGAAGGATAAAAATCAACCTGATTAAGGGTAAAACGTGTGTGTTGACAAATTCAGTGAAACTCATTAGTCTGGTTCATAGGCAATGTGGAGCCCGTCATTTTTTGACGGGCCTTGATTAGTTTATGTACCAATTGCTATTTTCAGGTTAGAAGGGATAACATGTCAAAGTTTCCAACGTATAATTCACAACAGTGGGGGGAAGCCCGAGACGCTGTGATGCAGGAGTATCAAGACTTCGTTTCGGAGCTGAGAACACAAGGGGTGGACTACACGATTAAGAATGCCCGTAAACTGCTGATTTATCAAGATTTAATTGCTGAGTGGCAGCACCGTTTGCCAACCGTTATTTCGGATCTGGAAGAAAACACTTTTGCCCTAACGGTATTTGATGAGCTTAAGAAACACAAAAAGTGTACGTTATTAGCACGTGCATATAATGATATGTCATCGTGGTCGAATTTTAATCCGTTGGCACTAACGCTTTGGCTTGAATTGTCTGAGGACGAAGCTATTACGGAGTTTTAAACGTTGAAACTGCAGTCGTTTGGCTTTCTAAGTGTGAATTAATATGCTAAACTGGTAACTGTAGTTTTATGGGGATGTTAAGGATTCGACAGGTATAGGTCGAATTCGGACTGCGTTTCGTAGCGAGGTTCTACGTTAAAACCCTCACCTAATTTTTAACTGCAAATAACAGTTCAAAATCTCTTGCATTAGCTGCCTAATAAGCGCTAAGTAAGGATCCGCCTAATCTCGCCCATGGGTTTGATACGGGTCTTAAATTAAGTGGGCTTACGCTGTCGGCTCCCATCTGAAGTCTGCAGAAGAGATCAATCAGGTTAGCTGTTCATGTTTGGCCCTGACAGGCGGCGAATTGAACAGTGAATTTTAAATAGTCTGAATATAAACGTAGAGGTCTGGATGGCGATATGCTTGGACGCGGGTTCGACTCCCGCCATCTCCATTTTAAGATTTTAGCAAGTGCTTAACGCCTTGTAAAGCCTGGTAGAACGGTATTTCTATCAGGCTTTTAGTTTGGCCTTTTAGAGATTACCTAAAAGTTAAAGAGCCCCAAAGATAAAAATAAAGTTTCATCATCGGACAGTATTGCACATTAAAGATAAGTTTGTACGTATCTAAAAGAGTTTCTTTGTGAAAAGGTTGCACTTGATTTAACGATTCGGCATAATGAAAATACAGGTATTTTTAAGCTTTCATGCAAAATATATTTGTAAAGCAATCATAAGCCTCATGAGTCTGGAGGGGATAATGTGTCAAATAAAAAGCCTGATTCAGTGGATTTTTTTAACGATTTATCGGATTATCAAATTTCAGCTCAGGAATTTTTTAGTCCGGTTTTATTGGATTATATTAAAAATACGTTTGGGTGGGGAAAAGTCCTGTTTACATACTATGATACGCAGGGGGACTTTTTATCTTGGACGACGCAGCAGGGAAGTTTGAAAGATTCGTCTAAGCATCCATATCGAAAATTGATACAGCAAGACATTATTCGAGAGATTATATACCAAGAAGCTGTTAGAGATCATTTAACTTACTTTAATGTGAAGCCGAGATTATACCAGTCGACGGATATATTACCTAATAACCAATATGAAACGTCTGAATACGTTCACTTTATTGAAACAAATTTTCAGTCACATTATAGTGTGACGATGGCATTTGGTATTAATGCTTATATTCAGGTGACGTTCTTTAAGACAAAGGCCCAGGGTGATTTTACGTTAGCTGAGATTGAACAACTCAAGGGAGTCTATGTTTATATCGCCACTTCGTATAAAAACTTTAAAAAGTTCGAGCAATCAAAAATTGTGCAAAATATTCAAAGTAAAATTATTACATCAGGTGAAAAGGCATTCTTAGTCACTGATGATTTTACACACGTGATGAGTTATAACCAAAAAGCAGTTGAATGTTTGACGGGTATTTTAGGATCCGCCATAGCTCAACAAATCGGTGGTCAGGAGCCTTGTAATTGGTTGCCATTTTTGCTAGGCACCAGTGGTGAACAAGAAAGCAGTCATCCTCAGACCCGGATCATTAAGAACTATGTTTTTAAAATCCACACTTTTGACCAAGTATATTCTAATGGTATTGTTGATCGGTATCATTGGATTACCATCGCCAAGGAAAAACCGAAAAAAGCGGTTAGAAGTGTCAAACACTGCGATGCAGCTTTAACACCAACAGAACAAAGAGTTGTTAAACTCATGTGTGATGGATTAACTTACAAAGAAATTGCAGAAAGAATGGTCGTTAGTTACCACACGGTAAAAAAACACGTTGAAAATATTTATGCGAAGTGTGATATCAACAGCAGGTTTGAACTGTATCAATTATTTGGAAGAGAAGGTTAATTTGTGATTAAAAAAGCAATTGTATGAGGTTAGATTATCAGGAACATTCCCTATGCTTCGCTTTTGGCCAATGATGGGGTGTCGCAACTATTCATATTGTTATATCATTCACATATGGGATAGCGTTAATTTCCTTATCAAGTGTGCCGATAATGTGATTATGACGCACAGAATTGAATAGTTAAATTAGAGCAGCCACGCCTAAATTCAGGTGTAAAGCGCTTGTAGATAGCTGAAAGATCAAAGAAAATTTCTTTGATCTTTTTTTTGCTCCAGTTTTTGATTGTGATTCCTGGCACAGATAAGTTAGGAGGATTCCTTAGTAAAAATAATCCTTATAGCCGATTGGTACGTTTTGACATGATTGTTATGATTTGAGCATGGAAATTATAAAAGCGTTTCCAATTTGAAAGGAGTGACGTTAATTGTCAAAAGACGGAATTGTTTTTGATATTCAACGTTTCACAATTCATGATGGGCCAGGCCTGCGAACAGAGTTATTTTTAAAAGGCTGTCCGTTAAGGTGCCAATGGTGTAGTAATCCAGAGAGCTGGAAGCCAAGGATTCAATGGGGCGCTTACCCTTCGAAATGTATTTCGCTTGAAAAATGTGGCTTATGCACGGCCGCTTGTCCCGTAAAAGGGGTTCTCAATTTTACGGATGGCAAGTTAACTTCCATTGATAATTCAAAGGGAGTAGATTATTCCGCTTGTGCAGAAGCTTGTCCCTCAGATGCAATTAAGCAGTGGGGCAAGTCAATGTCAGTTGCAGAATGCATGGCTGTCATTCGTAAAGATAAGGATTATTATCAGCGCTCTGGTGGCGGGATAACAGTCTCTGGCGGGGAAAGCTTGATGCAGAGTGATTTTGTAGCAGAGCTGTTTGAAGCTTGTCAGGCAGAAGACATTCAGACCTGCTGTGAAACGACATTTTACACAAAGTGGCGAAACGTAGAAAAGGTTTTGCCAAACACCGACCTTTGGATTTCTGATTTAAAGCAAATGGATACCAAAATCCATCGCAAATATACGGGAGGCGGTAATGAACTGATACTTGAAAATTTACGTAAACTAGCTGATTTGAATCAACGTTTAATTCTTCGTATTCCAGTCATTCCTAATGTGAATGATGATCCGGTTAATATCAAAGCAACGGCTGATTTTATTTTAAACGACTTGCATGGCCGGGTTGAAACTTTACAATTATTGAGTTTCATGCGACTAGGAGTCGAAAAGTATAAGGCGTTGAATATTCCTTATGGCATGGAAGGCGTGCACTTTGACCGGAAAGAATTTCAGGCACATGTTGAACAAATTGCTGACTACTTTAATCAGCGCGGCATTCATTGTTTGGTAGGTACTAAAGATAAAGAAGTAGAAGCAGTAAAAAAGAATTAAGGAGGTTTATTGATATGTTAAGCACCGAAAAAAGATATCATACTAATGCAATTGGAATTGAACCCTTCGATAAAAGTTATGGTCTGGGCTATCAAGTTAATCACGCTGATTGGTCACCATTTCCACGGGTAAATGATTTACGACAAACCTTTTTAGACCGGCCTTATGACATTGATGTTGAACGGCTTCGCTTGGTAACAGAATCGTATCAAAAGCATCAATCCTGCTCACGGAAACTCCAATGTGCTTATGCTTTTGAAAATGTTTTATTAAATACCAAACTTTACATTTATGATGAAGATTTAATTGTAGGTGAGATTGCTGCACCAGCTAAAGCTGCGCCAATTTATCCTGAATTTTCAGTTAACTGGATCATTGATGAAATTCGTCACTCACCGTTTGAAGAACGGGAACATGATAAATTCTTTATCCGTAATGATAAAGATCGTCAAGAAATTCTGGATCTCTGTCAGTGGTGGAAAGGAAAGACGATTGATGACCATTTGCAAGCAAGCCTGGATAAGGACCAGTTGAAAGGGTCTGAAGTTGGTGAAAAGATTTTTCAGACTAACCTTTACCACTATGCAGGTGTTGGGCATTTAGCAATCGATTATGCAAAATTAATGAAGGTTGGTTATGTCGGCCTGATTAAAGAAGCAAAAGAACACCTGGCAGCATTGAGTAAGCGGGATCCAGAATGGGCTTCTAAACGGGATTTCTATCTAGCTGCTATCATTATGCATGAAGCTGCTCGGACATACATCAAGCGCTACGCTAAATTGGCTGAAAAGATGGCTCAAACAGAACCTGATAAGAAGCGGAAGACAGAATTAAAACAGATTGCTGCTAACTGTTACCAGATTGCAGATGGCACACCAAAGACCTTCTGGCAGGCATTACAGCTATTTAATATTGCAACTACTTTAATTCAAGTCGAAAGTAACGGTCATTCAATTTCTTATGGGCGTATGGATCAGTGGTTATATCCATATTACGAAGCTGATATGAAAAAGAAGTCACTGACAAAGAAACAAGCCCTGGAACTGCTCGAAGTTGAGTACGTTAAGATGAATAATCCAACTAAGCTAAAGGATAAGGGCAGTATGGCTGTTCGAAATGGCCGGGGCTTTGGTGGTGAAAGTCTAACCATTGGCGGTGTTGATCGCGAAGGTAACGATGCAACAAACGATTTGACCATGTTAATGCTGGAAGGTTCTGTTCATACACGGATGATGAATCCTTGGATTTGTGTTCGAATGCATGAAAAGACACCATATGAATTGAAGACTAAAGTGGTTCAATGTATTCGTGCTGGTTATGGGCACCCCAAATTATATAATGATGCGCCAGCAATTAAAGCGATGATGCGTAAGGGAATGACCTTAGAGGAAGCACGGGATTACTGTGTAGTCGGTTGTGTAGAATTGAGCTTACCAGGTAAGGAATATGGTTGGCATGATGCTGCCTACGTTAACACGGCAAAAATGATGGAAATGGTTTTAAACGGTGGCCGTAGTTTTAATACCGGCAAGCAATTAGGACCCGATACAGGTAACCTTGCAGAATACAAGAGTTTTGATGAAGTATTAGCCAGCGTGGATAAACAGTTCGAATACTGGACTGATCAAATGTGCAGTAGTTTAAACATCATTGATTCCTTACACCGTCAATTGAAACCGCTTCCATACGTTTCCCTCTTCTTCAGTGACTGCATGGATTCTGGCAAGGACTTAACTGAAGGCGGTGCCAAATATAACGGTATTGGACCACAAGCAAGTGGGACTGCTACTTGTGCCGATTCGCTATCTTCAATTAAACAGCTGGTTTTTGAAGACCATTATTGCACCGGTGCTGAATTATTAAAGGCAATTAAGGATAACTGGGAAGGCCATGATATTCTGTACGCTATGGTCAATAGTTCTAAAGTTCACCATTATGGTAATGACGACGATTATGCCGATGACCTGTTTAAATACATGTTTGAATGCTATTGCCGTCATATCACGGGACGTAAGAACTTACGTGGTGGCGATTTCCGTCCTGGCGTTTACTCTGTGAATGCTAACGTTGCTATGGGGATGAATACGCATGCTTCGGCTGATGGTCGTAAGAAGGGTGAAGCCATTTCCGATAACATGGGTCCAGTTCACACAGATGCTGGTTCTCATGATATTTGCGGACCAACAGCTTTGGTTAATTCCTTAGCAAAGGTCGATCACAGTTTGGCTACCAACGGAACACTGATGAATTTACGTTTCCCAGAAGATGCTGTGGCGGGTGTTCAAGGACGAGATGATTTGCTGAACTTCATTGATTCATATATTGCAAAAGGCCCGATGCACGTACAATTTAACATTATGAGTTCCAAGACTATGCGGGCCGCTCAAAAGCATCCTGAAAATTATAAAGACATGTTAGTTCGGGTTGCTGGATACAGTGCTTACTTTGTTGAACTTGGCAAACCATTACAAAAAGATTTAATTCAACGGACAGAATTACACTTCTAATAAACTGAAAAAAAGCCAGGGAGGGTGGCTGGGATGACATTTAATTTTGATTATGTACTCGTCGGTTTAATGCAAATTGTTGGTTTCTTTGTGCAAGGTTGTACCGGTTTCGGTTGTACTGTCATTGCTGCAGCCGTTACCAATGGGCTATTGGGTACCAAAATTGGGGTCCCCTACGGTACGTTGCTAACGTTACCATTTCTATACTACTTAGGAATTCGTTCGTTCCATAACGTTTCGTGGAAAGATTTAGGTAAAATAATTGGTTTGTGTTTACCAGGTATTTTAGTGGGGAACTTCTTGTTCCACACAATGGATCCAAATATGGCCAAGATCTTTATTGGCGCTATGGTAACGCTGATTGCCTTAATGAACATCTATAAGCACCTTATAAAACCAGTTGTATTAAAGAAGCCAGACGATGAAAATGCAAAAGATACCACCGGGAAAAAGATCTTCCGTTATGGTTGTCTGATTTTAGGTGGGGTCGTCCACGGCGCCTTTACTATTGGTGGCCCGCTGATCACGGTATATACGATTGAAGCAGTTAAAGATAAAGAGAAATTCCGGAACACCATGAATATGGTATGGGTTGTTTTAAACACTTGGAATGCGTTTACTCAGTTACGTGGCGGTACCGCGACATCTCCTGTTCTTTGGAGCTCCTTATTAATTGGGTTACCAATGGCAGCTATCGGTTTCTTCTTAGGGATGGCTTTTTTGAAGAAAATCAATCGGGAAACCTTTTTACGGATTGTCTACGTTGTGCTGTTATTCGTCGGTGGAGATATGTTTGTAACTAGTTTAATGGCGGTTATTTAAAAGTGGAGGTATTTAAAATTGCAAGATTTTGAATTTAAAGTGCCACAAAGTATTGAATTTGGAGTTGGAAGTCTTAAGAAGTTACCAGGAATTTTGAAAGACAATAAATCGGATCATGTTTTCCTGATTTCTGATGAAGGTTTGGCCAAATTAGGCGTTGTCAAAAAGATTCAAGACATTGTTGAAGCTGGTGGGCTAGAGTGTACGGTTTACTTAGGTGTAGTGCCCAATCCAACAGTTGATAATGTTAATGAAGCAACCCAAAAGTATAAGGAAAGCGGTGCAACAAGCATTGTCGCAATTGGTGGTGGCAGTGCAATGGATGTGGCAAAAACAACTGGTGTTTTAGCTGCCTATGGCGGAAAAATTACCGATTACGAAGGCCTCCAAAAGGTACCCGGTCCAATCGTACCAATCATTGCCGTACCAACTACTGCCGGAACCGGGAGTGAAGTATCTGCGTCTGCGGTTATCACGGATGAGGCTCGGAATTATAAAATGTCAGTGATCAGCCACGAAATGTTGCCTAAATATGCCATTTTGGACCCGGATATGATCATGACAGCACCAGCTTCAATCGCGGCGGCTTGTGGAATTGATGCTTTGATTCATGCTATTGAAGCATACATCTCAACTAGCGCCTCACCGTTTACTGATGCAATGGCTGAAAAGGCGATGGCCTTAATTGGTCCTAATTTACGCCCATTTGTTGCCAATCGTCAGGATGAGGATGCCGCTTGCGCCATGATGGTAGGTTCAACTTTTGCCGGCATGTCCTTTGCTTGGGCCAAATTAGGCGACGTTCATGCTTTGAGCCACCCACTAAGTGCCTATTTCCACGTTGTTCATGGGGTAGCCAACGCTATCTTGCTACCAACGATTCTCGAATTTAATATGAATACAGATCGTGGCCGTTACGAAAAAATTTATAATTACATTCGGACTGCTGCAAAACCAGCCACTAATTTTGAACCTGAAATGCTCATTGCCGAAGTTAAAAAGTTAAGGGATGCATTAGGCATGCCGACAACGTTGTCTGAGGTTGGCGTTACGGAGGATAAGTTCCAAGAAATGGCTGAAGATGCGATGAAGAGTCCTAACATTGCAACCAATCCACGATCTACCAATATTAAAGATGTGATTGAATTGTATAAGAAAGCGCTTTAAAATCGAGTTTAAAGGGTTGTTGGGATGGTAGTACTAAAACACAATAGAGGGATCAGAAAATGGAGAAAACGGGGTTGCGCCATGCAGAGGTTCAAGTTCATCAAATCCAGTGGAAAAACGCTATTGGTTGGTTTATCAGTATTCTATTGCCAGCTCTGATTGCATTTGTACCGACCAGTCATACATTTAGCCACAATTTAAAGGTGTTTTTGGTGATTACGGTTTTTATGATCGTCATCATTGCACTGGAGCTATTACCAAAACTAGTATCGGGTATTATGATGCCGATGCTGTATATGATTAGTGGCATCGTATCGCCACAAGTTGCTTTTGGGTCTTGGACCAGTGCAACCGTATGGATGGTGTGTGGTGGCTTGATTTTCAGCAATGTGCTAGATGATATTGGTTTACTTCGACGGATTGCTTACTATGTCATCAAAAAAAGTGGCGGTACTTATGCTGGCGTTACCTTTGGCTGTTTCTTCATTGGCGTTGCTTTAAATGTGGTAACGTTTAGCAATGGCTGGCTTGTTGCCAGCGCCGTGATTTATGGTATTTGTAAAGCAATGGACTTGAAACCATCAAAGGAGTCCTCGTTAATTTGCTTTGCTGGTACTATTGGGGCAACGGGCTGTTGTATTTGCTTGTATGATCCTGGCTACTTTGCCATCATTGAAACTGCTATGAACAGTGTTAGGCCTGGTTTTAAAGTCTCCTTGCTAACGGGCTTCATATACAATGGTGCCTTTGTTATTTGGTGCATCCTATCGCTCTTGATTTTACTTAAAGTCTACAAAACTAAAGACTTAAAATTTAATGATCGTAAAGGGGTGTTTGACGAAAAATATCAACAATTAGGAAAGTTAAGTACCACCGAGAAAAAGGGTGTGTTGTTGACTGTTCTGCTCTTGGCATACTTAAGTATCGCCATGTTTGTCCGACTACCAGTCGTGTATGGGTTTATTGTTGTTCCAATTTTGATGTTCATGCCGGGTATTCGGGTTGGAAAAATGAGTGTGCTAAAACGGTTAGACTTCCCGTTGTTGTTCTTTGTTGCTTCCTGTTTAGGTATTGGCTTAGTCGGTGCCCACGTTGGCTTTGGTGCATTTTTGACAAATTTAATCGTCCCGATTTTGGCAGGGAAAAGTATGTTGTTCATTTGCTTAGTATTTCTGCTGATTGGTACGCTTGCTCATTTTTGTATGACGCCCTATGCCATGTTAGGCGGCTTAGCCTTACCCTTTGCTCAAATTGCAATTTCGCTAAATATTAACCCGCTGGTTGCATGTATGTGCTTGCTTTACTCCTGTGAATTACTGTTCCTGCCGTACCAATCTGCCGGGAATCTCATTATGTACGGCTACGGTATGATGACAATGAAGGACTTCTTCAAAGAAATGGCGTTAAAGTTTGGCATAATGGTAGCCGGGTTTGTTTTAGTGATGTTCCCTCTTTGGAATTTGTTTGGTCTGCTTCGGTAAAGCAAATTATGAATTTATGGCTAAGATCTGCATTAGTATTTGAGTTTTAGCTCTGCGCTTCTAGTCAGTGTGAGTTAATTAACAGCGCTGGTAAAAAAATACCATGGTTTCCAATCTTGTTGGAAACCATGGTATTTTTAATTCGGCTACGGCTTTTTTATAAGAGCTTGAAGTGTTTAAGACCATTGACGATACCGTGATCGACGTTGGCGGTGGTGACAAACTCAGCGGCCTCTTTAACCGGCTTTAGCCCGTTGCCCATTGCCACGGTGTGGTCAACGACCTCAAACATCGGCAGGTCATTATTACCGTCACCAAAGGCATAAGTGGGCACGTTTTTAAACTCGTGTCGTGACAGGAGTGTTTGGATGCCGGCCCTTTTGGAAACACCGGGGCCCACGACATCAATACTATAGGGTGTTTGTCTAAAGAAGGTTAGCTCGTCTTTAAAACTGTCAGTATAATCGTTGTCGTTTTCATTTGTAGCAATAATCAGCATCATGTGAACCGGATAGAGCTGCCAGAAAGTGGGGTCAATGATTGGGATTGGGCTATTAATGTAGTGGTAGACTTTCTTAACGTTTTCGTTCATACGGTTGATGCGATCAGTTTGGTTGTTTAACGTTGCGTAGGCATCATCGTGATTTTTAACCAGGGCTGCCAGACGCTTAATGACATCTCTTGGTATTTCGGTAACATCAACTGGTTTACCATTCAGTACTATGAAAGCACCATTAGCGGAAACTAAGGTATCTATTTGAGTTTGTTTAATGACGTTTTTAATTTCGAAAATATTACGGCCGGTTGCAATGACTGGTAGAACATCGTTGGTTTTCAACTGTGTTATAGCACTGATCACTTCAGGGTCTAATTGGGTTTTATCATTGAGTAGTGTACCATCTAAGTCAAAAAAGACGATTGCTTTTGTCATGAATCAATTCACCTTTCCTGTTACTTTATTATGTTGATTGTAGCACATTCTTATATTTGATTTGTGATGAATAGCGCACTTCGAGTATAATAGGTACGGTTATAATAAATTCACAGAAGTCTATCTGACGAATGATTTATTGATGTACGTAAATACGAGCAAAACAGTTTCTTTATTTTGATATGAGAACGGTTACTTAAAATAGAATGGCGATATCGGCTTCAATGTGAGAGGCCACTGATTGACGGAGGATCCAAAATGAAAATATTAATGGTTGAAGATAATAAATCCGTATCTGAAATGATGCAGATGTTTTTTAAAAAAGAGGGCTGGGACGCTCACTTTGCCTACGATGGCGAAGAGGCTGTTGCGGTGTTTAATGAGAGCCCGGATGACTGGGATATGATCACCTTAGACCTTAACTTACCGAAAATGGATGGGATGCAGGTCAGTGCGGAAATCCGTAAGGTTTCACCAACCGTTCCGATTATTATGCTGACGGCGCGTGATTCTGAAAGTGACCAAGTGCTGGGCTTAGAAATGGGGGCTGATGATTACGTCACCAAACCATTTAGCCCAATCACGTTGATTGCCCGGATCAAGGCGTTGGATCGGCGTGCTAAGATTGGCGGTAAAGTAGCCGAGCATGAACCAGTGCCCTTGGCTGCAGTGAATGAAGAAGAAAAGTTTGATATTGATACCGGTAAGTTCCAGCTAAATAGTAAGACCCGGGAAGCTTTTTTGAACGGTAAGCAGATTAATGATCTAACCCCTAAGGAGTTTGATTTGCTGCGAACATTAGCGCAAAAGCCCCGGCAGGTATTTTCTCGTGAACAGCTCTTGCAGCTAGTCTGGGACTACGAATACTACGGGGATGAACGGACAGTTGATGCACACATCAAAAAGCTGCGCCAGAAAATTGAAAAAGTCGGTCCGCAGATTATTCAAACGGTTTGGGGAGTTGGCTATAAGTTTGATGATACTGGGGCTGACAAGTCATGAAACTGGTCTACCAGCAATTACTAGCCTTGTTATCGATGGTTGCCATTGTCTTAGTTTTACTAGGTCTGTCATTTAGCAGAATGACGAAGCAATACGTCTATCAAAATACCTGGACGAGCCTGGAAAAGTATGCAAACAGTTTGGTGGAGCAGTCTGTGCGCGTGTCTTCGAGTAATCCGCAGCACGTTAATTTTGATTCGGAATCGCTTTTGAATAGTGAAGTACTATTACGAAATCAGTCCGTTAACTTTACGATTTATAACCGGGATAACACGGCTATTTTTCCTGATAACGTTTATATTTCTAAAATAAAAACGACTGATTGGCAAAACTTACGGCAGGGTAAGGTTGTCAAAAAAGTGACTGACCAGCAAGCCCACGTTAATAGCGGTCACGTTGAACCGGCAATGACGGATGTGTTAAAGCCCTATTTTTATACTGACCAAAAGAATCAAAAACACCTTGTAGCAGTGGTTAAAGTGGGGGCTTACGTTTCAAATATCAATTCAAATATTGCTGAAATTAACGCTAACCTGACCAAAGCGTTATTGGTGGCTAGTTTTGCTGCTATGCTGCTGGCATTCTTTATTGCTCGTTATTTGACATTACGAATTGACCGTCTTCGAAGAGCCACGAACCAAATTGCAAAGGGGAATTACGATGTGCAAGTGCCAAGTAAGAATCGTGATGAAGTCGACGATTTAGCCAATGATTTCAATAATATGGCACGTTCCCTGCAGGAATCTAAAGAAGAAATTCAGCGTCAAGAGCAGCGCCGTAAGGAATTTATGGCTGATGCGGCCCATGAGATGCGAACGCCGTTAACGACGATCAACGGGTTATTGGAGGGCTTGGCTTACGATGCAATTCCGGAAGAAAGCAAGGCACAAAGCATTGATTTGATGAGAAATGAAACGAATCGGCTGATTCGCTTAGTTAATGAGAACTTGGATTACGAAAAAATTCGCAATAATCAGATTAGTTTGAATAAACAGCAGTTCAATGCGATTGACACGCTAAACCGGTTGGCTAAACAGCTTGCTCAAAAGGCGGCCGCGAAAAACGATACCATCAGCATTCAAGGCGGTGCTGATATCGAAGTGTTCGCGGACTATGACCGGTTTGTTCAAATCATGTTTAATATTACTCAAAATGCCATTCAGTTTACCGAGAATGGTCAAATCGTGATTCTGGCACAGCGCGGTTATCAGGAAACTATTTTTAAAATTTCTGATACGGGTATTGGGATGACGAAGAAACAGTTAGCCAATATTTGGGATCGTTTCTATAAAGCCGACCCCTCGCGTACCAACACCAAGTATGGTGAATCAGGGCTGGGACTGGCTATCGTTCACCAGCTAGTCTTGCTGCACGACGGTAAAATTGAAGTTACCAGCAAACCGAATCAGGGGACCACGTTTACCGTTATTTTCCCCAATCAAAAGGCTGCGAAAAAATGAGTGTCGTTTTAGAAAATGATTAAGATTAAAGGATTTTTCAGATAATCCTTTTTTTTTAGATCAAAATCGAGTAAACTAATATAGATGTGAAAATAATAAAGCGCTTTCAAAAATATTTTAAGGTATGAAAGAGAACGGAGTGAATTTCATGGCAATACTTTTAGCTTTAATCCCCGCGATTTGTTGGGGGAGCATTGGATTAATTAGTGGGAAGATGGGTGGCTCTTCCTACCAGCAAACTCTTGGAATGACGATTGGGGCTCTCTTCTTCGGCATTTTTAGTGTGTTATATTTTCATCCTCACTTAACTAGTTTTGTTTGGATGATTGGTATTTTATCTGGCCTTTTTTGGGCCGTGGGTCAGTTCCAGCAATTTCAGTCTATGAAAGCGATTGGTATTTCGGTAACGATTCCGGTTTCAACTGGATTGCAGTTAGTTTGTACGACGTTAGCAGGGGTTCTCTTGTTCCATGAATGGACGACTACCAGAATGTTAACGTTGGGAACGACTGCTATGGTTGTTTTGATTGTGGGTATTGTATTTACTTCGTTACGAGACCGTGCTAGTGTTCCCCGAACGGGATATAACCCTGGTGCTGGTGTACGGGCAATCATCTTCTCGACAATTGGGTACACGTTGTATACGGTGATTGTCAACTCTTCCGGTGTCAACTCAAAAGCAATTTTTCTGCCTCAATCAGTGGGGATGGTCTTAGGGGCCTTGCTATTTGCGGCCCGCGCTAAACCGTTTGGTAAACCAATGGTGAAGAATATCGTCACTGGGTTGTCATGGGGTATTGGTAATTTCTTTATGTTTATGTCAATTCCAGCAATTGGCTTGGCAATCAGTTATTCCTTAGCTCAAAGCGGCATTATTATTTCGACATTCGGTAGCATTCTGCTCTTAGGTGAAAAGAAGACTAAGCGCGAAATGGTTTATATCACCGTTGGTTCACTTTTGGTAATTGTCGGTAGTGTGATTCTTGGGATGCTAAAATAATCATGGTATAGTCCATTTATTTTTTGGTCAGAAAAGTTTATAATGGTGTTATCAAAATAAAAGTGAGGTACAGTTCAATGGCACATATTTTGTTTGATGCTTCAAAGCTCGATAAGTTTGTTCATGACAACGAACTTGGAGAAATGCAAGCGTTAGTAACCGCAGCAGATGAAGAATTAAGAACGGGTTCTGGCGCCGGTAGCGACTTTCGGGATTGGTTAACATTACCTAAGGACTACGACAAAGAAGAATTTGCGCGGATCAAAGCAGCCGCCAAAAAGATCCAGTCCGATTCGAAGGTCTTGGTTGTAATTGGCATTGGCGGTTCATACTTGGGTGCCAAGATGGCCACTGATTTTCTTCACGAAACGTTCTATAACTATTTGCCAGATGCACAACGCGAAGCACCACAAATTTTATTTGCGGGGAATTCACTGAGCCCATCGTATGTTCATGATTTAATCAAAGTGATTGGCGACCGTGATTTCTCAGTTAACGTTATTTCTAAATCGGGAACAACGACTGAACCTTCTATTGCGTTCCGGATCTTTAAGGACTTGCTGGTTAAAAAGTATGGTGAAGATGGTGCTAAGTCGCGTATCTATGCAACCACTGATAAAAAGCGCGGCGCACTTAAGCAGGAGGCTGACGCTGCTGGTTACGAAACCTTCGTCATCCCGGATGGTGTCGGTGGCCGTTACTCAGTATTAACTGCCGTTGGGTTGCTGCCGATTGCCGCTTCCGGTGCAGACATTGATCAGTTAATGATTGGTGCTGCAGACGCAATGGATACGTATACTGATTCAGACTTAACTAAGAACGAAGCGTACCAGTACGCTGCCTACCGGAACATCCTTTACCGGAAGGGTTACACCACTGAATTGCTAGAAAATTACGAGCCTAATATGCAGTACTTTGCTGAATGGTGGAAGCAGTTAATGGGTGAATCAGAAGGTAAAAACGAAAAGGGGATTTACCCGTCATCAGCTAACTTCTCAACTGATTTGCACTCCTTGGGACAATACATCCAAGAAGGGCTTCGTAATTTGATGGAAACCGTTGTTTTCGTTGACAAGCCAAATCATGATATTGATATTCCTAAGGAAGATGAAAATCTGGATGGCTTGAAATATCTTGAGGGTGAAACCATGCACTTTGCTAATACCAAAGCCTTCCAAGGTGTGACGTTAGCCCACACAGATGGTAACGTACCTAATATGAGTGTTCACATTCCTGATCAATCAGAATATACATTGGGTTACTTAATTTACTTCTTTGAAGTTGCTGTTGCCATTTCAGGTTATTTAAACGGTATTAATCCATTTAACCAACCCGGCGTGGAAGCTTACAAGACCAACATGTTC